>NZ_JAXCIQ010000004.1:0-505186 GCF_046540455.1 Pseudomonas sp. W5-36
TTACTTTTGATCGTATGCTTTTTCATGGGCTCGCCCTCGCTGTCGTTGGCTTCTTAAGAATGCCACCGTGGCGCTACTGACGCCTCGGCTTGGGCGAGTCCATCCAATTACAAAAGCTCGTTCTTCAACATCGCGATGTCGGCCAGAAGTGGACTGTAGGACCGGCTTTAGCCGGGGGGTGGCTGGTACATCCGACGCGTTTGTTTCGTCAGTGTCGCAGTCTTCCCGGCTGAAGCCGGTCCTACAAAAGCTCGTCTCATTCGAAATTGCTATGTCGGCCAGAAAGGGACTGTAGGACCGGCTTCAGCCGGGAAGCGGCCGGTAAATTCGACGCATCTCTCTCATCAGTGCCGCAGTCTTCCCGGCTGAAGCCGGTCATACAAAAGTCACCTGCACACCGAATTCCACACCAATCCCGGTTGTAAAAATGCCGCGCAGAACGTAAAAGAGGCGCCGCCGAACTGGCCTGCATTTCTTGCTGCCCGACTGCCTATCTCCAGGAATTCAACCGCCGATGATCACCTCGTCCCGTCCCGCTGCCGGCTTCACCCGTCGGCTGTTGCCGTTGAGTATCGCTTTCGCTTCGCCATGGCTGGCAGCCCAGGAAGCCGAGCCCGTGACCCTGGATGAACTGCGCGTGACGGGGGAGCAGGAGTCGATTTATCAAGCGAGTGGCGCGTCGGTTGGCGGTTTCAGTGAAGCGCCGCTGCGCGACACGCCGGCGTCGATTTCGGTGTTCACCGCCGAGCGGCTGAAGGACCAGCAGGCCAAGCTGCTCAGCGATGTCCTGCGCAACGACGCGTCGGTGGGCGACAGCTATGCGCCGGTGGGCTATTACGAGAATTTCGTCGTGCGCGGCTTCTCGCTCAACGCGGCCAACAGCTACCGCATCAACGGGCGGAGCATCACCGGCGAGCAGAACGTGGCGCTGGAAAACAAGGAACAGGTCGAGCTGCTCAAGGGGCTCTCGGGCCTGCAGAGCGGCGTGTCGGAGCCGGCGGGCGTGATCAATTACCAGACCAAACGCCCGGAAGACGTGCGCTCGGTGACGGTCTCAACCAACGAGCACGGCGAGCGCTACATCGCCACGGACGTCGGCGGCTGGTTCGGCAGCGAGAAGCAATTCGGCCTGCGCGCCAACGTTGCCCACGAGGATATTCGCTCTTACGTCGAGCACGCCAATGGTCAGCGGGATTTCGCCTCCCTCGCATTTGACTGGAACATCAACGACCAATCCACCCTGCAGCTCGACGTCGAATACCAGACGAAAGAACAGCGCTCGGTGCCGGGCTATCAACTGCTGGGCGGCACCGCGCTGCCCCACGACGCTTCGCCGCGCAAACTGCTGGGCTATCAAAACGGCTCGAACCCGGTGGGCATCGACTCGCTGAACATGAACGGCCGCTACGAATACCGCCTCAGCGACGACTGGAAAGCCAGCCTCAGCGCTTCACGCAGCCGCGTGGTCATCGACGATTACAGCGCTTTCGCCTACGGCTGCTATTACCAGAGCGACTGCCCTGCCGAGCCGTTGACCGGGCACTTCACGCCCAGCGGAGGGTACGACATCTACGATTTCCGCAGCCCGGACGACACGCGACGCAACGATGAAGTCGAAGCGTCCATGACCGGCCTATTCGACACCGGCTGGCTCAAGCATGAGCTGACCTTCGGCAGCAGCGCGTTCCGCCGCACGGTCGACACCCGACCGTATTTCAGCGAATACGTCGGCTCCGGCAACATCCACGAGACGCCGGACACCTTCGCGCCGTCGGACCTGTCCGTTGGCCACACCGAACGGCGCCTGGACAGCCGCCAGTACGGGCTCTTCGCCACCGACCGCATCCGTTTCAACGAGCATTGGCAGACGGTGATCGGCGGGCGTGAGGTGAAGCTCGATGAAAAGGCCTACAACGAGGACGGCAGCGACAACCGTCATACCGAGCGCTCGATCTTTCTGCCCCAGGCTGCGCTCATCTACAAGCCGATCGACAACGTTTCGCTGTACACGAGCTACAGCAAAGGGCTTTCTCTGGGCGGCACGGCATCGGTGTTCGACAGCAATGTCGGGGAAATCCTCGCGCCGACGATCTCACGTCAACTGGAAGCCGGGGTCAAATACGACTGGCGCCGCATGAGCTTCACCGCTGCCGTATTCCAGACCCGCCAGGCGTATCAGTATTCGAAACCCAGCGACGACGGCAGCCTGACCTTCGTCCAGCAGGGCCAGCAGAAAAACACCGGCGTCGAGCTGAGCGCCAATGGTTACGTGACCTCGCAGTTGCAGATGTCGGCCAGCGTCGCGGCCATTCGCGCGCGAGTTGAAGACAGCGGCACCGCGGCTTACGAAGATCATCAGGCAATCAACGTGCCCAAATTCCGCGGCAGCCTGTCAGCCGATTACGCACTGCCGATTCAGGGGCTGGCGTTGCTTGGCGGCGTGCAATACAGCGCCAGCAAATACGCCAACCGCGAAGGCTCGGTGAAAGTCGATGACTACGCAGTGTTCAACGCGGGCAGTCGCTACAGCACGAAAATCGAGGGCTACGACACGGTCTTGCGCCTGACCGTGGATAACCTCTTCGACAAGCGCTACTGGCGCGACGCGGGCGAATACCTGGGGGACGATTACCTGTTCCTCGGCGCACCGCGTACGGCGCGGGTGTCGGCGACGGTGAATTTTTAAATCAGCTGCTGAAACGCGTCAGCCGTCAGCGATCCGCCCGCAGGCCGTCAGCTTTGTTATCCTGCGCGCCTTTGTCGCACCCGCGTGCGTTTCAACCTGTGATTTGGGGTCTTTCATGACAGCCATTCTTCGACCACGGCCACAACCCATCAGCCGGGGAGACTACAAAACCCTGGGTCTGGCGGCACTGGGCGGGGCGCTGGAAATCTACGATTTCATCATTTTCGTATTTTTCGCGCTGACGCTCAGTCAGCTGTTCTTTCCGCCGGAAATGCCCGAGTGGCTGCGCCTGCTGCAAAGCTTCGGCATCTTTGTCACCGGCTACCTGGCGCGCCCGCTGGGCGGGATTCTGATGGCGCACTTCGCCGACAAACTGGGTCGCAAGCGGGTGTTCAGCCTCAGTATCCTGATGATGGCGCTGCCGTGTCTGCTGATCGGTGTGATGCCGACCTATGCCGACATCGGCTACTGGGCCCCGTTGATCCTGCTGGCGCTGCGCATCCTTCAGGGCGCAGCCGTGGGCGGCGAAGTGCCAAGCGCCTGGGTGTTCGTCGCCGAGCACGCACCGAAGGGCCATCGCGGTTATGCGTTGGGCGTTTTGCAGGCCGGGCTGACCTTCGGCTACCTCATCGGTGCACTGACGGCGACCTGGCTGGCGAAGGTCTTCAGCCACGCGGAAATTCTCGATTACGCTTGGCGCATCCCGTTTCTGCTGGGCGGGGTCTTCGGCGTTATCGGCGTGTGGCTGCGCCGCTGGCTCAGCGAAACCCCGGTGTTCATGGCGATGCACGCCCAGCGCGAGGGCATGACTGAGCTGCCGCTGCGCGCCGTCCTGCGTCAACATCGGCAATCTCTGCTGCCGGCTGCGTTACTGACCTGCGTGCTGACGTCCGCCGTCGTGACGCTGGTGGTCATCACGCCTACGGTGATGCAGCAGCGTTTCGGCATGGCCCCCAGCGACACGTTCGCCCTCAGCAGCGTGGGTATCGTCTTTCTCAATATCGGCTGCGTGCTGGCCGGCATGCTGGTCGACCGAATCGGCGCCTGGCGCGGGGTGGTGCTTTACAGCCTGTTGCTGCCCGTGGGCGTCGGCGTGCTCTACGCGAGTCTGGTCAGTCACTGGCTGCCATTGAGCCTCGCTTACTCGGTGGCCGGCCTGGCCTGCGGCATTGTCGGCGTCGTGCCTTCGGTCATGGTCGGACTGTTTCCGGCGAACATTCGCGTCTCCGGCATCTCATTGACCTACAACATCAGCTACGCCCTGTGGGCAAGCACCACGCCGCTGGCGCTGATCGCCTTGATGCCCTGGAGCCCGTGGGTGTGCGTCGGCTACTGCGTGATCATGGGTGCGGTCGGTCTGGTGACGGCCATGTTCTTTGGCCTGCGCAAGGGCATGCAGGTCGATGATCCGCGGGTGGTACAGGCTGGAAACTGACAGGGCAGCGGGCGTCGCAATGGCGCCCCTTGTCGACATGAGGGTGCGGATTTCAAATCCGTGCCATTTCAAACGAGATTGATCCGCTGATTTGTAACAGATGATTGTAATTATCATTTGCAGCGTTTATTGTCCCCCGTCTATACAACTCACCCGCTGTTATATAACCACATGGCTCTGCATTGGGTCGTGCGTGGATCAATTGTCTGCTGGTTCAGTGGGGATGTTTCGCCAATATTTGTAGGAAACTTTACTTATCATTGTTCGGCTATTAACCGGGCTTGACTGTGCACATTCTCTAACCGTTAGAGGTTTAAAAATCAATAAGAACACTATTACGGCCATGGCTGAGTTACCGCCAGGGTCGGCACGTCGCGGAGACTGTTGAGGGCCAATGATAGAAGAACAACGCAAACGTAGACCATTGAAAAAAACCACCCCCAGAGAGCAGGAAGTCCTTCAGCTGGTGCTTCAGGGGCACACCAACAAAGCGATCGCCCAGCGGCTGGGGATCAGTGATTACACGGCCCGCGACCATGTGTCGGCCTTGCTCAGGAAGAACGAAGTCAGCAATCGGGCGCAGCTCATCGCTCTGCACGTTTCGGCAGCGCGCAAGAAAAAACTGGCACCACCCCTACATCTGACGGATTGTTCCGTTGAGCGGTAAGTGCATAATTAACCCGATTTAATCACTGAACTTTTAAAGCTGTCTTCGGCCTTTACGTTGCCGCGATGACGCTGGCGTCGTAATAAGTGGTCTTTTGAGTGATGACCCTGTTTTCGGCACTTCGATATGTCCTCACGAAGTGTTCGCGATGATGCACCCACAATAACGATCAATAATAAGGATGAAATCGATGACCCTTCAAATCGCAACGTCTGAGCCCTTGAAGCAACCGTGCATCGATGCAGACTTTAATGTGGACGCGTCAAGCGCGTTTCAGCAATTGGTCGATGAGCAAAGCCAACTGTCCCGAGACCAGTTGAGCGAGCTGCACAAGCAATGGCTCGGGCCCCACGGCGTCTTTGCCACCTTCAGCGCGGAGGTCGAGCGACTGGGGCGTCAGGCGCCCGCGCTGGATGATCTTTCCAGCCTGGGCAGCGCGGAGCGGATGAACGAAGCTGAACGGGCGGTAGCGTTCGCGCTGGCGCAGAGCAATCGCCGGCGCGCGGCCAACAACCCCTTTGGCTCACGTTCGCGTCAGGACCTGTGTTGCGTGGTGTTCGACGAGACCGGCGCGTACACCCTGGCGGAGCGTTACGCCGCGTACGAAGCCATGCGCCAGAGCGACTCGGATTTCTTCATCAAACTGATCGCCACCACTCGCGGCGTCACCGAACGGCGCATCGTCTTCCACGGTTTGCTGGAACATTACGACCGCCTGCTGCCGATCGAAAAAAGCATCTACCCCGAGGCCTACCGCGAGGTGCAGCAAACGCATCTGGATCGGGAAGAAGGGTTGTACGGGCCGCTTATGCTGGGCGACAGCCTTGTTGCGATATTTGAAACAGTTACACCTAAAGATCTGCTCAACCAGATTCACAACTCGGCAGAAATGCTTCCATGATTTCCGGGTACCTGGTCCCGGATCAACGCAAAAATAGGTAACTGAGTAAAACTCAGGCCGTCCTCCCCCAGGCGAAGACGGCCTCAAGCAGAGTATGTGTGATGAGCATTTCAATTCCAGAAAATACCAATGTTCAGTCCACCTCTTTGATGACGATCACCCAACCCGAAATCAAGAGGGTTGTGGGCGCCTCGCTTCATGAAGCGCAGCAAACCCCCGAGTCGCCTGTCTTTCTCAATGGAAGGGGACTCATGATGTCCCGACTCTTCAAGGGGCATGCGGTTGAGCCCACGACAGTGGCATACGATCCAAACTTATCGACGTTATTCCCTACACTGTTCCTGTTACCAGAAGATCGGAATCTACTCTCTGCGGTTTATGAATTCGCAAATGTAGAAGGCGCCGACCTTGCCTACGTGGACGATCTGGCTTGGTCTATTGCTTATTACCGGAAATCGGACAATGGACGCGAGATCATCCCGCAGCGGCCTCTCAAACGGTTTGATACTGAAGGGCACGAAGTGTCTTATTCCTTTATTGAGGAAAGCGCCAAGACGGCCCATCGAATATTGAACGGAAGTGCTCTCAGTACGACAGTCGTAGATCGCGGCTTTCTGCGTTTTGCACTGGATGTCGATTACAGCCCGCTGAGCACCCTGAATTTTGGTTTCCTGGAGCAGATCGTCAACAAGTTCTCGGAAAAAGGGGACGTTGTACCCGACTTCGGCCGGCAGTTTGATCACTTTTCTCTTGATCACAAGAACTGGATCAAGAACGTTTCAGAGCAAACATACGATCTTTCTACCGTCGTACCTTTCCTAAAAGGTACGACGCTTGATAGTCGCGCCGCGCTTGCGATGCGCGAATCAGCGGATGAAACGGCCCCTTTTAATAGGGAGCCTTCACGCTCCCTTCGAGAGACCATCGGCGCCTACCTGAAGGAAACGGATGTCCCTACGTTGTTCGAAACGTTGATGCGCACGAAGCGCTGAATTCACCCCAACGCCGCACCCTCGCGCGCGCGCACGTCGCTGGATGGCTGCGCGGGAGTGACCCGATTGCGCCCGGCGCTTTTTGCGTCGTACAGCGCCATGTCCGCTTCGTGCAGCCACTGGGCGGCGTCGGTCTGGTGGGCGCCGTAGGCCGCGACGCCGATGCTCAGGCTCAGCTTGAGATCGGGGAGGGCCGAGTGGGCGTGGTCATGAACCGTACGCCGCAGGCGTTCGAGTATCTCGGTGGCCTGGGCCAGGGTGGTGTCGGGGAAGATGACGCAGAACTCGTCGCCGCCGTAACGGCCTGCCATATCGGTCTGTCGCAGGCTGGCGGACAGCGCGTTGCTCAGTTGCTTGAGCACGTTGTCGCCGGTGATGTGGCCGTAGGTGTCGTTGATGGTCTTGAAGTGGTCGATGTCAATCAGCGCCACGCTGTGCTGGCGGTTGAGCTGCTGGCATTTCTCGAACTCCAGCGTCAGTCGATCCTTCCACGCGCCGTGGTTCATGAGCCCTGTAAGGCTGTCGGTGGCGCTGAGTTTTTCCAGCGCCTTCTTGCTTTTCGAGAGTTGCACCGCGACCTGATAACAGACCAGCCCGATGGCCATCGGGTAGATCACCAGCATGGGCAGGCAGGCGAATAGCTGCAGCTGAGAGACGTGGGGGAACAGCGCCGGCAGGAAAATCTTGTACGACACCAGGGCGCCCGCGATTTGCGCCAGCGAACCCAACATAAACAGCCGTAAACCACCGGCCGCGATGTTATTCATCGCCATCATCGACAGCACCGTCACGGTGGGAAGCGGGCTGATCCCCATGGCGCCCGCCCAGAAACCGCCGCCCAGCGAGTCGTAGATCAGGTTGCGGCGCTCGGCGGCATAAGGCTGAGGTGAACGCTTGGCGAGCAGAAAAGCCATGTGCGGCCAGCCATAACCGTGGGCGATCATGGCGATCCACACCCAGGTCGGTGGGTGAGAAGGGTACAGCGCTGCAGCCACCGCGAAGAACCCAATGCCCAGGCCGATGCTGCGCGGCAAGTACATGCGTCTGGCGTAGGAGAGACCTTTTTGGACCGGAGTGTTCATAGCGCTCTACTGGGTAATAACGCAGCATCCCGACTGCCACATCGGTCACGACCAACGCTCCGAGTGTCCCCCGCCGACGGCGGTACTGGGAAGAGCATTTAGCCACTATTGGACAAATAATTTACACCGTGCGCCGTCGGAGGGTGCGCGGGCGCAGGTGCCGTTGGGATAAGTGACGGGCGCCGTCTGTCATGGCGTGTTTTCCGGCCATCTGTGTATAGACGGTTGTACGGAGGTTGGCTGAAATATGCCTGCCATTCGGCACGGCCCGGATGCATTCGATCACGCCGGCAGGAGCCTCTGATGCCCGAACTCTCAAACCTCATCGCTTTTTCCCTGGTCGCCCTCGGCATGGTGCTGACACCAGGGCCGAACATGATTTACGTCATTTCGCGATCCATCTCACAAGGACGCAAGGCGGGACTGATCTCCCTCAGCGGCGTGGCGGTTGGCTTTATCTTCTACATGCTGTGCGCGGCGTTCGGCATCACCGGGTTGGTGATGGCAGTTCCTTATGCCTACGACACGCTGCGCATGGCCGGTGCCGTGTATTTGCTGTACCTCGCCTGGCAGGCCGTGAAACCGGGCGGTCGCTCGCCGTTTCAAGTGAAGGATTTGCCCAAGGACAGCAACCGGCAGTTGTTCCTGATGGGCCTGATGACCAACCTGTTCAATCCCAAGGTGGCGGTGCTTTACCTGTCGCTGCTGCCGCAATTCATCACCGTCGGCGACGGCACTGGCGTGCTCAGCCAGTCGCTGATCCTGGGCAGCGCGCAGATTGTGGTCAGCCTGAGCGTCAACGCCATGGTTGCTATGGCGGCGGGCTCCATCGCCGTGTTTCTGACCCAGAAGCCCGGTTGGGCGGCGGTGCAGCGCTGGCTGATGGGCACGGTGTTGTTCGGGTTCGCGGTGCGGATGGCGGTTGAGGGCAAGCGGTGAGGGCGCCGTCAGGCTTTGAGAAATCACGGCTGGCCCTTGCCAGACGCTCCGCGATTCGGGAGATTACTGGCCCCACTCGTTAGCATCATCACAAGGGACGTCTGATGCCTGTTTCTCTCTCCGTTTTGCGTATCACCTGCCTCGCCGCGCTGGTCGCGCCATTCACGCTGCACGCCGAGAATGCGGTCCATGTGCTGACAGGCACCTTGGGTAAATCGCCCATCGTCGTCGAGCTGGATCTCACCAGCCCGGAAGATGTGACGGGTCGCTATTTCTACGAGAAGTACCACAAGGACCTGCCGCTGTCCGGCACCTCAAAAGGGAATGATCTGACGCTGACCGAAGGCCTGAGCTACGACGATGAGGCCAGGTTGCCGAAGCTGGTCCTTCATAAAAATCCGGACGCGAGCTGGACCGGGGACTGGAGCAGCAAGGGCAAGTCCTACAAGGTGCAACTGGCCGAACGCGCTATCACCGCGCCAGATGCTTCCGCCGAATCGGGTTGGCAGGACATCTACAAGCAGTCGGCTTACGACTACCTGCGGCTCACGCACCTGCCGCTCAAGTCGGATAAAACAGCTACGTTTATGGGCCATTCGCTGCAGTGGTGGGTCGAGCCGGAATCGGGCGTCTCGATGTTTGCAATCACATCGGGTTATTCGCCCGAGCAGGCTGCACCTATCAATGAGCAGCTGCGCTCCCGCCTGTGGCAAGAGGTTGTCAGCTATCACCAGTGCATGCTCAATGCGAGTCGCAACGGCGGCGACTTTGCCCAGACGGTCACGCCGCGCTTGCTTGCGCCCGGCATTGTGAGCCTGAGCGTCTTCACCGATTACGATTGCGGCGGCGCGCACCCTGATTTTGGCGACTCGCCGCTGAATCTGGATGCCAGCACGGGCAAAGAATTGACCTTGGAAGATGTGGTGTGGGTCGGCAAGGGCGCGCCGTTTCACTACGAACGTGATGAAGAAGGTGGCACGAGTTTCGACACGTATTCCGACTACCGCAGCAAAGCCTTCGCCCCTTGGCTCGTTGACCAGTTGAAAGCGGCGCACCCTGCAGACATGGTGAAGCCTGCTACCGAAGACGACTGCGACTACACCGACCCGTCGGTCTGGGAATTTCCGTCGTGGTATTTCACTGAAAAAGGCATCGTTTTCGGTCCGTCTTTCGCGCGTGTTGCGCGCGCGTGTGAAGGTCCGGAATGGTCGGTCTTGCCTTACAGCGTCATCAAGGCGCATCCGGGCGGGAGCAAACTGACGCTGCCCGAGTAACTCAGCCTCTGTTGTTGTTTACCCGCATCTGACGACGGGGCGCTGGAATCGCTGCTTTTTCGGCTGCAATCGCTGCCCAAAAAGCAGCAGTCCTCATTTCCCGCCGGTCACGCCCTTCACCACCTCGGCGTGGGCCTTGGCATCCTTCGCCAGGGAGATGACGTTGACCATTGCCGTGCGTTTACCGTAGGCAGCCGTAATCGTCGTGCTCAACACCCGGCCGCCGTCTACGCTGCCTGAGATATCAAGCTGACGCATGCCGAGGCCTTTTCGTACGATCTTCTTCTCGCCCAGCTTCTTGAAATCCTTGTAGCTGGACTGCTGCTGTTGCAGCGTGTCGGCGATGATGCCGTCGAGGGTTGGCTTGTCGTTGGCGCCGACCTTCTGGTCATTGGGCAACGGCGCTTCGGTGATGATCACCACGCGCTTGGCCGGCTTGTTCATGTACAGCGAGCCGGTCACGCCCGCGGCCCTGGCCTTGGCATCGATCTCTTCCATCGGGCCTTTGACATAGTCCTTCGGCAGGGTGAAGGCGAATTTGCCGCCGAGCATCGCGACTTTTTGCCCAGAAGGTTTCGGCGCAGGTTTGGTTTTGGACGCCGCCTGCGCGCCGACCATGCCCAGGCATGAGGCTAAAGCGGTGCAGACCAGCAGGGTTCTTAAACTGAACAAGCGCATTCCGACCACTCCTGGGGATGATTCCTACAAAGATCCGGCATTTTGCCTGAGGGTGATGGCAGGTTGATAGTCATGTGGGCGATGGTGTCAGCGGGACTCGCTAATGCCAGTCCTACGGGATGATCGCAGTGTATCTGTAGCACCGGCTTCAGCCGGGAAGAGGCCGGTATGTACAACACAAGATTTGCAGCGAGACACCCGACGCTTTCCCGGCTAAAGCCGGTCCTACTGGATGATCGCGGTCCTACCAGGCCATATGCAGGTCCGATGAATTGTGAGCGCCCTCCACGGTTGGCTTTCCGTGCCAAAGGTGTACATTGAATTCAAAATACAATAAGCACAGGAGACAGACATGACCCATGCCACTGATCGCACCTTGCAAGTCCCTTTCGCCGGTCCCACGTTGTTGGGCACTCCACTGCTGAACAAAGGTACCGCGTTCAGCCTCGACGAGCGTGAAGCCCTGGCCCTGCAAGGCCTGCTCCCCGAACGTGTCGAAACCATCGAACAACAGGCGAGCCGCGCCTATCACCAGTACCAAGCCTGCGCGACCGACCTGGACAAACACATCCTCCTGCGCTCGATCCAGGACTCCAACGAAACACTTTTCTACCGCGTCGTCGACGACCACCTCGACGAGATGCTGCCTATCATCTACACCCCCACCGTCGGCAAGGTCTGCCAGGAATTTTCCCGCATCTACCGCAGTCATCGCGGCTTGTTCATCAGCATCGCCGACAAGGACCGCATCGACGAAATCCTCAACAACGTCACCAAAGACAACGTCAAAGTCATCGTCGTCAGTGATTGCGAGCGCATTCTCGGCCTTGGCGATCAGGGCGTCGGCGGCATGGGCATCCCCATCGGCAAGTTGTCGTTGTACACGGCGTGCGGTGGCATCAGCCCGGCCTACACGCTGCCGGTGGTGCTCGACGTCGGCACCAACAACCCGGCGCTGCTGGCGGATCCGCTGTACTTCGGCCGTGGCCAGGAGCGTGTTCGCGGCGCTGAATATGATGCGTTCGTGCAGGCATTCGTGGAGGGCGTGCAGCGCCGTTGGCCGGAAGCCATTCTGCAGTTCGAAGACTTCGCGCTGACCAATGCCATGCCCTTGCTCGCGCGCTTCCGCGATCAACTCTGCTGCTTCAACGATGACATCCAAGGCACTGCCGCCGTCACCGTCGGCACCTTGCTGGCCGCCTGCAAGATGAAGGGCCAGCGCTTGTCCGATCAGACCGTCGCCTTTGTCGGCGCCGGATCCGCGGGTTGTGGGATCGCCGAGCAGATCATCGCCGCCATGCAGCTCGAAGGCTTGTCCGAAGCCCAAGCGCGCAGTCAGGTGTATCTGCTCAACAGCAAAGGGCTGCTGACCGATCGCCAGCCGGGCCTCTACGATTTCCAACAGCGCCTGGCCCACTCCAGCGATTCCCTCAACGACTGGGCGTTCAGCGCCCACTGGCCCTCGCTGCTTGAGGTGGTCAGCAACGCCAAACCCACGGTGCTGATTGGCGTGTCGGGCAAGGCCGGACTGTTCACCCAGCAGATCGTCGAGACGATGCACAGCCATTGCCCGCAGCCGATCATCATGCCGCTGTCTAACCCGACCTCGCAGATCGAAGCGCACCCCAAGGACATCCTGCAATGGACCGACGGGCAGGCGTTGGTGGCCACGGGCAGTCCGTTTTTACCCATTGAGGTGCTGGGCAAAACCTTTCCCATCGCGCAGTGCAACAACTCCTACATCTTCCCCGGTATCGGCCTCGGCGCCATCGCCAGCAAGGCCACCCGCGTCACCGACGGCATGCTGATGGCGTCGGCTCAGGCGCTGGCTGAGTGCGCAGCGGCAGGGCAGATGTTGCCGCCGCTTCGGGATGTTCAGGCCGTCAGCAAACGCATCGCCTTTGCCGTCGGCATGGCGGCCCAGCGCGACAGTGTGGCGCCACCGCAATCGGAAGATGAACTGTCAGCGGCCATCGAGAAAGACTTCTGGCAGCCGGTTTACCGGTCGTATGTTCGCCGCCCTGACTAAGACCGTCGCATACAAAAAGAACCCGCCAGCTCGGCGGGTTTTTTTTATGGCAGCGAGGTAAAGCGTCAGGCCAGCGTCAATGAAACCGGTGGCAGCCCGTCGATCTGTCCCGACACCTCAGCCATGCCCTGGGCGAAGTGCATGCCAGTGTAAGAACCTGTGGTGATCACCAAGTCCTTGGACAACGGCAGTCCATTGAGGGTGTGATGGTTGACCAGCCACGGCAACAGCCGGCGCGGGTCGCCTGCCGGATTGGCGACTTTTGACGGCACGATGCTCTCGCCATTCACCGTGAAGGTCAGCGTCGGTGCAACAAAGGGAAACGACCCGTTGTAGGGTACGAAATCACCCACCACCAGGGCGCCGTGGTTAAGCAGATCGGCCAGTTGCGTCAGCGGCTCGATCTTGGGCCACGCCGCAAACCGGCTGGAAACCACCTCGACGGACGCCGCCATTTCGCCGATGCCGGCCATGACCTCCTCGGCGCTGTACGCCTCATCCCGCGGGCTGAAGTCGCGGTTGAAGCGGAAGGCAATTTCCAGCTCCAGACCCACCGGCGGATAGACGCTGCGGTCCAGTGTGCCGGTCGACGGGAACAGGCAGTCGCGGGGCAGGGGCGAGCCCTGAATAGGCCCGTCCGTGGACTTCGAACCGATCTTCCAGCCGCCCGCTTCAACCCCACGCAAGCGCAGGATTTTCTGCTGCGTGAGGTACGCCGCGTCGCGGTCGGACGGGTTCAGCTCGAAATCCAGGTCGCCCAACAAATCATGCTTGTTCTGCGCATCGACGATCAACTGCGCCAGACGCGAAGGTTGGGTGTCAGTGTCCAAAAGCGTTCTCCATTGAAGTGGCTCGATTGCAGGTGCCGGGCTGAAGCTTTATGGATCAAGCACCGCCCGAAGGCGGCTCCCGGTGTCGCTTTATTTACTGACCACTGGAGAAGGTTCCGCGCCCGGCGTCAGCGGCGCAGCCGGCTGCCCGTAGTCAAACTTGTTCTGCGGCTTCATGCGGAACGACAGCACGACGCCAATCGCCAGCAGAACAATGCTGACCAGAAACGGCAGCTGCCAGTTGCCAAACTTGTCGATCAACAGACCGGCGGCCACTGGGCTGACGATGGCGGCCATGGCCGATCCGGTGTTCATCATGCCGCTGGCGGTGCCGCAATGGTCGGGCGCGATGTCCATCGGAATCGCCCACATCGGGCCGATGGTCATCTCGGAGAAGAAAAACCCGATCGCCAGGCAGGCCAGGGAAATGTGCATGTCCTTGGTGAACATCAACGGCACCAGCGACAGCAGCGTCAGCCCCAGGCACACGGCGACCATCAGGCTGCGCGCCTTGTTCAGGTCCTTGGTACGCGCATAAATGCGGTCGCTGACAATGCCGCCCAGGGTGTCGCCGACCACGCCGCCGAAAAACACCGTCGACGCGAAAATCGCGGTGCCCTTCAAATCCAGGCCCATGTTCATGAAGTACATCGGCACCCAACTGAGCAGCAGCCACAGCGTCCAGCCGTAGCAGAAATACACGATCGTGACCGGGGCCATGCGCTTGAACAGGCGACCCCACGGCAGCACGACGCTGGATTTCACTTTTGGCGGCGGCAGGGTGTCCAGTTCCTGCTTGGAGATGCGCGGGTGGTCTTTCGGGTGCTCGGTAAACACCGCCATCCACAGGATGACCCAGACAAAACTGGTTGCCGCGCAGACATAAAATGATTCACGCCAGCCGTAGGTGGCCATCACCGCGATCATCGCTGCCGGCGCCAGCGCGTTACCGAGACGGGCGAAGGCGTGGGTGATGCCTTGGGCGAAGCCGCGCTTTTCCTTGGGGATCCAGCGGGACATTGCCGCCGTGGCTGCGGGGAACGTAGCGCCCTCACCGAGGCCGAGGAGGATCCGCGCGACGATCAGCGAAACAAAGCCGCCAGCCAGGCCGGTCAACACCGTGGCGCTGGCCCAGATCAGCCCGCACACCACCAGCGTGCGCTTGGCGCCGAATCGGTCGCTGACCCAGCCGCCGATGATTTGAAAGATCAGGTAGGGGTACGCGAAGGCCGAAAAGACGATGCCGATCTCGGTTTTGCTCAGGTTGAATTCTTTACCGAAACCGACCGCGGCGGTGCTGACATTGACGCGGTCCAGGTACGTAATGAAATACATGGCGCACAGCATGAACAGCACCACCGTGGTGGGGCGCAGACGTAAAAACTTCATGTGCTATCTCCAGTTTCTTATTGTGTTCGCTGACAACGCGATGATTCGGGATAGTGAGATGTGTCAAAAACGCTGCGGGGGTGCCGCAGCGGGGTGTGGCATTAGTCGCGTCGCAGCGGCACCGATTGCCCTCCCAGGTAATCCATGGCGGCCAGCACGCCGCTGGACTGCAGTTTCACGCCGGCCATCTGCAGGCCCATTTCGCAGCCGGTCAGGGTGGCCATCAGCATCAGATCGTTGCAGTCGCCCAGGTGGCCGATGCGGAACATGCGGCCTTTCATCTTGCCCAGGCCGGTGCCGAGGGACATGTCGAAGCGCTCGTAAATGGTCTTGCGCAGCTGGTCGGCGTCGATGCCTTCGGGCGTCATCACACCGGTGAGCACGGGGCTGTAAACGCTCGGGTCGGCGCACTGGATTTCCAGGCCCCAGGCCGTTACGGCGGTGCGGCAGGCCTTCGCCAGGCGGTTGTGACGGATGAACACGTTGTCCAGGCCCTCGCCGAGGATCATGTCCAGCGCTTCCGACAATCCGTACAACAAGTTGGTGTTGGGCGTGTACGGCCAGTAGCCGGTCTTGTTCATCTCGATGATGTCGTCCCACGCCCAGAAACTGCGGGGCAAACCGGCGCTTTTGCTGGCCTCGATGGCTTTGGGCGACAGGGCGTTGAAGCTGATGCCCGGCGGAAGCATCAGGCCCTTCTGCGAGCCGGAAACCGTCACGTCCACGCCCCACTCGTCATGCCGATAGTCGGCGGAGGCCAGGCCGGAGATGGTGTCGACCAGCAGCAGGGCAGGGTGGCCCGCTGCATCAATGGCCTTGCGCACGGACGCGATGTCCGACGTCACGCCGGTGCTGGTCTCGTTATGCACAACACAGACCGCCTTGATGCGATGCCCGCCGTCAGCCCGCAGGTGGTCTTCGATCATTTGCGCATCAACCCCGCCGCGCCAGCCTTCAATACCGGGCCGACCGATGAACTGCGGTTTGAGGGCCAGACTCAGGGCCATCTTCTGCCACAGCGTCGCGAAATGGCCGGTCTCGAACATCAACACTTCGTCACCCGAACTCAGGGTGTTGCACAGCGCCGCTTCCCAGGCCCCGGTGCCCGACGCCGGATAAATCACCACCGGATGCACTGTCTTGAAGATCTGCTTGATGCCTTCCAGCACCTTGAGCCCCAGCTCGCCGAACTCCGGGCCACGGTGGTCAATGGTGGGGTAACTCATCGCCCGAAGGATGCGATCCGGAACCGGACTAGGCCCCGGAATCTGAAGGAAGTGGCGACCGGCAGGGTGGAAATCGAGCTTCAGCATCGGTGACTCCTGGTTTTTTATAGTTTTGTATTTTGAATTCAAAATTAACCTAGCACAGGGCGATGCTGTGTCAAACGGCCTAATTACGCTAATCTTCCCAGCGAACTGGAGCATTTTCGAATAAGGACTCGATGCCAGAGCGGGTCCGATAAGGATTTTGTATGCAAAATTTTGACGAACTATCCGACCAACCGGCGCCCCGTCTCATTCCCAAGGTCGAACGCCAGCGCCTCCATGACATCGTCATTGATCACCTGCGCGGCTTTATCACCGAAGGCGTGCTCGCCCCGGGCACCAAACTCAACGAGCGCGAGCTGTGCGAAACCCTCGGCATCTCCCGCACGCCGTTGCGCGAAGCGTTGAAGGTCCTTGCCGTGGAAGGGCTGATCGAAATCAACCCCAACCGTGGCGCCAGCGTTGCCCGCATGTCGGAGCTGGAGATTCGCGAAACCTTCGAACTGATGAGCGGCATCGAAGCCTTCGCCGGAGAGCTGGCCTGCGAGCGCATCACCGCTCAGGAAATCGAAGACATCAAAGCGCTGCACTACGCCATGGTGGTCAGCAAAAACCAGAATGACCTGCCGGGTTACTACCAGCGCAACCGCGCCATCCACGACCTGATCAACCTGGCCGCGCGCAACTCGGCGCTGCGGCAGGTCTACCTGTCGCTGAACCGGCGCATCCACGCATTACGCTTTCTCTCCAATCATCAAGCCCCGAAATGGGACCGCGCCCTGCACGACCACGAAGAAATGATCGAGGCCCTGCAAGCCCGGGACGGCAAGCGCCTGAGCAGCATCCTGCGGCACCACCTGCTTGAAAAACGCGACGCCCTGATGCTGCTGGTCAGGGACGAGTCCGAGCACCCGGATTCCATTCGTCGTTGATGCGTCATTAAGGAGGCTGCCGACCATGCCCCGTGATCTCGATGCATTGCTCGCCGCTTGTGCCGACCGATTGCCGCAACTGGAAACCCAGCGCCTGATGCTCTATGCCGGCGCCAACCTCCCCAGCGCCCGCGCCATGGCCGCGTACAACCCTGCGCTCAGCGCCTACCCGGCGATGGGCCCCACCGGCCACAAAGAACAGCCCGACACCGAACTGGTCAGTGAGCTTGAAAGCTTCACCCGCCAGGCGGCCATGACCCTGTTCGGTGCGGCATGGGCCGAAGTCCGCCTGGCTAGCTGCACCTTCGCCAACCTGGCCATCTTCCACGCCTACTGCCGACCGGGCGACAAGGTGCTGGCACCCGCTGCCGAGCACGGCGGGCACCTGAGCCAGCGCCGGGGCGGCACCGCAGAATTGGCAGGTCTGGTGGTTGAAGACCTGCCATTCGACCGCCGCAACTGCCAGCTCGACGCAGCGCGCGCGGCGGAAATGATCACCCAAATCCGCCCCAGGCTCGTCGTGCTCGGCCGCAGCGTCATGATCAAGGCCGACGACATCGCCCCGGTGGTCAACGCCGCCCGTGCGGTCGGCGCCAAAACGCTATTCGACGCCTCCCACATGCTGGGCCTGATTGCCGGCGGCACGTACCCCAACCCCTTTGACGCTGGCGTCGACCTCATCAGCAGCTCCACCTACAAAACCCTGCCCGGTCGACCCCAAGGGCTGGTGCTCGGACGTGACCCGGACGATGCACCGGCGCTGCACAACCTGCTCGACACCCGCCTGCTCGCGAACTACGACGCCGGCCGACTGCCCTCCCTGGCGGTCACCCTTACCGAGGCCCAATTCGATGGGCGGGAATACGCCGCCCGCATTGTCAGCAACAGCGCGGCGCTGCATCGCGCGCTGGTCGATGCCGGGTTGCCCGTCATAGGGGCTAATGACGGCGAGGTGCACACCCATCAACTGCTTTTGCCGCTGTCACTTGATGCTGATCCGCGGGCTGTGATGCACGCGTTGCAGGCGCAGGGGATTCTGATTGGGACTTGTGTTGATCCTTCCCGTGCGGGACATCAGGCGCTGCGGTTGGGTACGCAATTTATTACCCGGCAGGGGATGGAGGTCTTTGATATGACAGAGGTAGCGCGACTGCTAGGCGATGTTTTGCGTGTCGGCGGTTGCGGTCGGCTGCATGCTCGGCCGGTCGCTGATACCGCGCAGATATCAGGTCGGATTCAGCAAATCCTGAGCAAAAAAAAGCCGCTGGGGAGCGGCTGAAGTTTGGAGCTTGGAGGCACCACGTCGGGAGCAACGACGCAGCGAACGACAGAAACAAAATGCTAAAAGCTGATCAGGCGTTTGACGTTCTCCGGCTTGGGTGTAGGTTTCCATCGTTCCGCGCTTGGCGGGTTTGATGGGGTGAAGCCACCTTACGAAGCATCGGACGCAGGGGCAAATGAAACCCGGGTAACTATTGGTTAGCGAAAATGTTATGTGCGGGGAGGGGGGTGAGGGCGGAACTTTCAGGATTTCGTGATGCTTCGCAGCACGGCGCTTTGTATGAGGGCGGCAAGATAGTCCCGGCCAGGCACACATCCACTGTAGGAGCGTGCTTGCCCGCGAAATCGTGTCAGCACCTGATTCGTCACTGACACACCGCCATCTCATACCGCCGTCAGAGTGTTCGCGCGGGGGGGGCTTTGTGGTGCGGAGCACGCCATGGGTTGGCTGACGTGCTCAGCTAGTCTTGCGGCGTTACTTCACCGTCATCGGCGCGAAAATCGGCCGGATCCCGCGGCATTTCGGATAAGCCACGCAACCCCAGAAATTCCCGCCCGCGTTGGCGCCGGTTCTTGCGACACGTATCACCATGGTTTTGCGGCAGTGCGGGCAGAGTGGTGCAGCAGGTTCAGGCTCGGCTTCTCGTGTGACGGGTTGCGTCGCGGTTGGAGCTGGCGCTTGAACGGGGATCGGAGCTGGAGCAGGACTTAGCGTAACGACCACCGCCGGCTCAACGATTACTGGCTCGACACGCTCTGGTACCACCTCGACCGTCGGCTTTGGACCAGGCTTCTTCGCCTCGGCGATCCACTGCTTCAGCACTGTCCCGTCGACCAGTTGCACGTTACGGCCTTCTGCAAAATCCCTCGCTGGTTTGGTGAACGTCCCACTGGTGACCACGAAACCGCCGACAGCGCCCTTAGCCGCCATCGCGCCATACAACTCCCGCACCACCGGCACGCCCACCTGTACCGAACGCCACTGCTTGCACTGCACCACGTACGTCTCGCCGTCCTTGCGCGCGATCAAATCGATGCCGCCGTCCGGGCCGTTTTTGCCTGTTTCTCGTACTGAATAGCCGCGCCGACGTAGGGCTTCGCCCACCAGTAACTCGAACTCGTGCCAAGAGATGCTCAGCAGTGGGTTGCCTTTGGTGGCGGCGGCGGATTCGAGGAGATTACGGCGTTTGCGGCGACCGATGATTGAGGCGATGGCGCCGGCGGTGAAGATGAATGGCAGGAGGTATTGCCCAAACAAAGCGCCGGTGTGCGCCATGGTGCTGAAGACTACCGACTGCAATTGTTGAGGGTCTGAGTAGACCGGCATTGGCGCGGTCGCTACCGAGTGCAAGTAAACGCCGGAGCTGATCGCAATGAGCGCGCTGATCCACCAGGGTAGTTTGCTGGCGATCTGAAAAAGGTCTTCGAAGAGAGAGGTTTTCTTGGCCATGTCCTTGGTCTTTTTTTAATCCGTTGGTGTGGAGAACTGGTGAGCGCTGCACGATCTGTAGGAGTGAGCTTGCTCGCGATCCGGTGCGGCAGATATCAGCGTATCGGCGGGTTGGCAAATATCGAGAGCGCCTCTTTTCTTTCGTTTTGCCTGCAGATAAGGTTTTAGCTTTAGGTATTGTCCGGTCTCTGTCCGGTGATCAAGCCGGGCAGCGATAGTCAGGCTAATTTTCTCGTATCAACCGCGAAACCTTCTCGTACAACGACGCGGTGAACGATTCCCTGTCGCTGGAATGATGGCAGCGACGATGACAGTTTGGACAAAGCGCGACGGCGTTGCTAACGCGATCCGAACCTAGATCAGCCAGATGCTTTACATGATGAACTTCTAGGAATGGGACCCCGTTCATAAGAAACGGAGCTGACTCGCCACATCCTTCACAAATACCTTTGGCGTGCTGACGTACCCAAGCTCTTACCGCTGGATCACGAACAAACATCGCTCTAGAAGAGGCCGATTGTTGTGGCTTCGCGATACCTTCCGGAGGATTCTTAATCGGGCGCTTTTCAAGCTGAGTAGCTCGTCGTTCAAGCGTCGCGTCATCAGCGGTAGGCTCTAAGTCTTCAGGATTGGGTTTGTTGTCCCACTCGATGAGCCTCTCGCGAATGATCTTTTCGACATTAGCGCCAGCGTGACCTGCGGGCTTGTAGCCAACGATACTGGGACGGCCCATCTGACTCAAAACAGCTGAGATGTTTTGCATTCTGTACTCGACGGCGCTGGCATTGCGCCCCGCTAGAGGCCCCGCACGCAGGGTGCGGTTCTCGTGAGCTTTGTTAATTTTCTGGCCATTCTGCTCGCGTTCCAGCATGTCGAGATATGCATCGACAGATGCTCTTATCTCGAGATCAGTCCATCTGAGACTGCCTTTCTTAATTTCCATGCGACCGCCGAAAGCTCTAGACCCTCGAACGATACTGAATAGCCATTATCTACGTCTAGGAAATTTCCTACAGAAGACGGCCACGTTTCTTGCGTTTGCGACACCCACTTGATCGTTCCCGCGCGCTGCGTGGAAATTCAGCCGAGGCCGCTCTGCCTCCTTCACCTCCAACGCTGCGCCTCGATCAGCCCTGACTTAACGTGGTAATCCAGCGCACTCAAATATCGGCATTGGTCTCCGAAGTCCACATACCTTCGCTTCACAGGGTTCTAGTGCATGTAGTCGAGCTTCTGCTGCATGACACTCTTGCTGTAGACCATCTCCGCATGCACGCCGTCCTACCAGACCTCATAGACGACCGAATGCGCACACATAGCTAATCGAAGCCGCTGGAGAGTGCTCACAGCATGCGCGAGTTAAAGCTAATCGACGACATTTTGCGAAGTGCGGTGATTTAAGCCGGCAATGGATTTGAAAATTGTAGATACGGCGCGGTGATGCCGGTATTTTCAGTATAACAACGCTTGCTGATAGCCTAATAATAGTAATGCGTTATAAAAATGTTCAGGTATAGCTAAATTTGATGGAGTGTTGGACAGGCCTGTAGAGTTACTAGATCAACAACTAGCTCAGAGTGAGCGGAGACGATTGATCAGTATCTCAGCGGCGGAATGCCTAGTTTTTCGGCCGTTTCAGTGATTCGAGAAGTAGGCCAGCCGTTTGCTTAGGTATATATCCCTGCGATATTTTTCTGTCTAGGTAAGCCGGAAACTTTTGTGGAAGATATACGTTTTCAAGCCATACTCTGAATTCGCCTAGTGCGCCCAGTGGGTAAATGTTGGCTTCAGTCTTAGCACTGGATTGTGGGAAGTACTCAGGATACTCATGAGGAAATTTCTGACGTGCACCATGAGCCGACTCAAGGTTTTCGGCTTTCCAGTAACTAGCCCACATTTGGCCAACACTTATGTCAGGTACAGTGTGGCTATCTATAATCAGTCCGGTCTCAATCGCTGATATCACAATATCGGCAATCTCCCTAAACACGCTAAAATAGCCCGCGGGAAGCTTATTTAATAAAATCCTATCATGGTAGTGTCGCCATGAGTTTAGCTTTAGTGACTCAGGTGAAAAACCTACGCTTTCGTAGATAAAATCACGCAGCGTCTTCCTTGCGAGTAAGCGATAGTTTCGCTGGGCAGTTTCTGCGTCTGTGTTGTCAGAGTCAAATGCGTAATATTCAAGGACTGCCATACAAACCGCGTCTGGATATGCGCTTATTTTTTGACCGTGTTGCTCGGTTTTTATTACTATTCTTTCGCTTGTAAATTTGTGTTGCTCTAATATTTGCTTTATCCGCTTTCCTCTAGGTTTGAATTTTTCGTCACTCCAATTATTTGAAAGGTCACTTATCGTTTTTGGATTTACTCCGCAAAGGCGCGCTAGACCGCGTTCTGTGAGGTAAGGAGTTGTGTCATTTAAAACTCCCATCTGAATGCCATCCACTTCTTTGAACGAAGCTGATGGCAGCTCTAACGGTAGCTCGGATTGGATAAGTTCGTGCATTGTTATACTCCCTGTATCATTTTCACTGCTTCATTAATTATTATTGGCGGATAGAGATGTTCCTGAGTTCCGTTTGTGCTGAGCTTGTTCTTTGTCCGAACTCCTTGCTCTATGCAGAGTTTGGTGCACATTGCCCAAAGGTGCTGGTGGTCGATACTTATATTGTTGGTTTTACAGTAATCTGGGATATTGGTAAGGTCTTTGAGGTCGGTCTGTGGTGAGATATCTTCGATTTTCTTATTTATCTCATGCAGCTGTCTCTCCGTATTCTCAAAACGAAGTCTCGTTTCATGAGCCAGCTTTTCACGTTCTTCGATTTCACGTATGAGGAGATTAGTATTTTGAGCGAGCGCGTGAGCCAAGGACATTATCTCTGAGCCGCTCGGTTTTGATGGTGGAGGATATGTACCATGCTTATGAATAGATGGGAGTACTTCGTGAAATAGCCAGCGCTGAAATTTTTTACTTGCAGGAGTGCTATCTGTTGAGATTAACCGGAATAATCCTGGTTGGGTTATAAATACTTCTTGTCGGGGGTCGTTCGATTTGTCATCAGGAACTGAGAAGTTTTCATATTCATCCGTGTCTAGTACTTTCAATTGTGCTTTTATAAGTTCGCCAAGTCCGACCTTCACTTTATTGTTAATAGCCTTGTTGGATTTGGCAAGCATAAGAACGACATCTTCAAGCGAGACGTATAGCGTCTCTTTGATATAGAAGCTTCTTATTTTAGAACTATCTCCATCGGTTTGGTATTCAAGCAGCATGGGTGTGTTCATAGTGTACTCCTTAATAAAAGCCCTGCTTGCGCAGGGCTTTTATTTATATGTCCGTATTGAAGTATTCACCTTATATCATGGCTTTAAGCCATATCAATCCCAGCTCAACGCCCCACCCGTCTGATACTCAATAACCCGCGTCTCAAAGAAGTTTTTCTCTTTCTTCAAGTCCATGATCTCGCTCATCCATGGGAACGGGTTGGTGGTCCCTGGGTACTCTTCCTTCAGACCAATCTGCGACAGACGACGGTTCGCGATGAACTTGAGGTAGTCCTCCATCATCGCTGCGTTCATGCCCAGTACGCCGCGAGGCATGGTGTCGCGGGCGTATTCGATTTCCAGTTGGGTCCCTTGCAGGATCATCTGGGTTGCTTCTTCCTTCATTTCGGCATCCCACAGGTGTGGGTTTTCGATTTTGATCTGGTTGATCACGTCGATGCCGAAGTTCAGGTGCATGGACTCGTCACGCAGGATGTACTGGAACTGTTCTGCGACGCCGGTCATTTTGTTGCGGCGACCCATGGAGAGGATCTGGGTGAAGCCGCAGTAGAAGAAGATGCCTTCCAGGACGCAGTAGTAGGCGATCAGGTTGCGCAGCAGTTCTTTGTCGGTTTCGACGGTGCCGGTTTCGAACTTCGGATCGGAGATCGAGCGGGTGTACTTCAGGCCCCAGGCTGCCTTTTTGGCGACCGACGGGATCTCGTGGTACATGTTGAAGATCTCGCCTTCGTCCATGCCCAGCGATTCGATGCAGTACTGGTAGGCGTGGGTGTGGATCGCTTCCTCGAAGGCCTGGCGCAGGATGTACTGGCGGCATTCAGGGTTGGTGATGAGGCGATACACGGCCAGTACGAGGTTGTTGGCAACCAGGGAGTCGGCGGTGGAGAAGAAGCCCAGGTTGCGCAGGACAATGCGGCGCTCGTCGTCGGTCAGGCCTTCCGGGTCTTTCCAGAGGGCGATGTCCGTGGTCATGTTGACCTCTTGCGGCATCCAGTGGTTGGCGCAGCCGTCGAGGTATTTCTGCCAGGCCCAGTCGTACTTGAAAGGCACCAGCTGGTTGAGGTCGGCGCGGCAGTTGATCATGCGTTTTTCGTCGACCGCGACGCGGGCGGCGGAGCCTTCGAGTTCGGCAAGACCTTCAGCGACGTCCAGCTTGTCCAGCGCGGCTTTGGCGCGGGCAATGGCGTCGGAGTCGTTTGCGCTGACGGCGCGGGCTTCAAGCGCAGCAGCACCACCGGCGCTGTCGAGTTTGTCCATCGCGGCTTCGGAAGCATGGCCGGCGTTGGCGCCTTTGGCGGGTTCAGCGGCGTCTTCTTTGTCGAATTCGTCCCAGCTCAGCATGGTGATGAGGCTCCTGCTTGGTGATCGCCGAAACGATCGGTGGAATTTTAAAGTATGAGATGCCAGCGTCGCGTTGAGAACACTGGCAACGAATGTCTTGGTTACGCTTGGGGTCTTGTGGCTACCAGTCGGTCAGGCCGCCGGTCGCTCGTTGGTATTGCCGCTGTAGTCGCGACGGGTCAGCGCGCGGCAGGTGTATCTGAGGTTGTGTCCAGGTGAGCCATGTTTGCTGATGCAAATCGTCATTGTCCTACCCTGGAACGAGCGCGGGATTATACAGATATCGCCCAACACTTGTTCATCCGTGAGTGGATTAAGCATGTGTGAAATCGCTTTACTTTTTAGGGTTTTGCCTGGGCTTTTTGGTTCGCCGGAAACGATGCAAAACCTATCGCAAATCGCTTATGTAGTGTTTTTTACATTTCGAAACGCAGCATATAGTGTCTTCGGTTTGCCGGCAATCGCACAGAGTGTTCAAAATCTGGGCATCGTGACGCAAGTCAATTTCTCTGATGTCCGCAGCCACTGCCGGCTCTGGAGGATATGCGTATTTCGCTGTAGCGGCGAACAGCTGTGTCGAAGGTCATAATCGACGAACGGACGGTAATCAGGCTTCGGCTGGCGTCGGAGCTTCGCGCTCTATGACCCCCCCAACACACCGCTCAAACACCCGCACCAACCCCTCATAATCACACCCCACCGCATCCACATTCGCCCGTATCCATTCCTCCGCCTCCACCGGCCACCAGCTGATCTCAAACCCCGCATTCACGATGAGGTGTTCAAACAGAATCCGCTGCGCCCGCCCATTCCCTTCTCGAAACGGATGAACCACGTTCAAATCCCCAAACAGCTCCGCACTCGCCGCAATCAAGGCTCCACGATCCAGCTCCTGAAACCAGTTCGCGTCGGCCAGTACCTTGAACAGCTTATTGGCCTCGGGCTCGATGCGGTGGGTCACGCAGAAGTGGGTCTGGTCTTTGGAGATGTCGACGGTGCGCAGTTCGCCCGCCCAGTCATAGAGATCGGCGAACAGCTGGCGGTGGATGGCTTGCAGGTAGGGCAGGTCGTAGGGAGGAGGGGAGAAGTCGATGGCTTCGGCGGCGACTTCGGACAGGTCGCGCTCGGCTTGGGCCAGGGTTTCAGCGTCGGTGAGGTCGAGGCGGTTGCGCAGCACATTGCTGCCGGGCGGACAGTAAGGGTCCTGTCCGACGCCGTATTTGTCGACCATCAGGCCTGTTTTTTGCGGTAGCTGGTGAGCAGCTCTTCCCGGGAGGGCAGGCGGCGTTCGGAGTCGGCGGGCGAGCTCTCGTAACCTTCCAGACGCAGGCTGGCGGCGTAGTTGGAGCGGCGCGTTTTGGCGCAGTAGGCTTTTTTGGACTCTAGCGAGGCAGCTGGCATGGGCATTCTCCTGGCTGGGAATGAGTGGAGTGTAACGCAAGAAGGCCCCGCGCCCCAGGGGACGCGGAGCCTTCAATCAGGGCGTCACCCGAAGGTGACGCTTGACGCGCTGTTACTGGCAGGCTTCGCAGTCCGGCTCGTCGATCGCGCAGGCTTTGGGCACTGGCGCTGGACCGGCCGGAGCCGCTTCGGCTGGACGCGGGGCGGTGATCGCCGAGTCGTCCGGGCCGTGGCCACCGCTGGAAACGGCGTTCAACTTGCCGGTGTTGATGGTCGACTTCTCGGTGCTGGTCGCGGCCAGGGCACGGAGGTAGTAAGTGGTCTTCAGACCACGGTACCAGGCCATGCGGTAGGTCACGTCCAGCTTCTTGCCCGAGGCGCCGGCGATGTACAGGTTCAGGGACTGGGCCTGGTCGATCCACTTCTGACGACGGCTGGCCGCGTCAACGATCCACTTGGTGTCCACTTCGAAGGCGGTTGCGTAGAGGTCTTTCAACTCCTGCGGGATGCGCTCGATCTGCTGCACCGAACCGTCGTAGTACTTCAGGTCGTTGATCATGACCGAGTCCCACAGATCGCGGGCTTTCAGGTCGCGAACCAGGTACGGGTTGATCACGGTGAATTCGCCCGAGAGGTTCGATTTCACGTACAGGTTCTGGTAAGTCGGCTCGATCGACTGCGACACGCCGGTGATGTTGGCGATGGTCGCGGTCGGTGCGATGGCCATGATGTTCGAGTTACGAATGCCTTTCTGAACGCGAGCACGGACTGGCGCCCAGTCCAGGAATTCGTTGAGGTCGACGTCGATGTACTTCTGGCCACGCTGCTCGATCAGGATCTGTTGCGAATCCAGCGGCAGGATGCCTTTGGACCACAGCGAACCCTGGAACGTCTCGTAGGCACCGCGCTCGTCCGCCAGATCGCAGGACGCCTGGATCGCGTAGTAGCTGACGGCTTCCATCGAGCGGTCGGCGAATTCGACAGCGGCATCGGAACCGTAAGGAATGTGCTGCAGGTACAGCGCGTCCTGGAAGCCCATGATGCCCAGACCGACCGGACGGTGGCGGAAGTTGGAGTTCTTCGCTTGCGGCACCGAGTAGTAGTTGATGTCGATCACGTTGTCGAGCATGCGCACGGCAACGTCGATGGTGCGCTTGAGCTTGTCGGTGTCCAGCTTGCCGTCGACGATGTGGTTCGGCAGGTTGATCGAGCCCAGGTTGCAGACCGCGATCTCGTCCTTGTTGGTGTTCAGGGTGATCTCGGTACACAGGTTCGAGCTGTGAACCACGCCCACGTGCTGCTGCGGCGAACGCAGGTTGCACGGGTCCTTGAAGGTCAGCCATGGGTGGCCGGTTTCGAACAGCATGGACAGCATTTTGCGCCACAGGTCTTTGGCCTGAATGGTCTTGAACAGCTTGACCTTGCCCGGGTACTCGGTCAGCGCTTCGTAGTACTCGTAGCGCTCTTCGAAGGCTTTACCGGTCAGATCGTGCAGATCAGGCACTTCGGACGGCGAGAACAGGGTCCACTTGCCGTCGTCGAAGACACGCTTCATGAACAGGTCAGGGATCCAGTTGGCGGTGTTCATGTCGTGGGTACGACGGCGATCATCACCGGTGTTCTTGCGCAGCTCGATGAACTCTTCGATGTCCATGTGCCAGGTTTCCAGGTACGCACAGACAGCGCCTTTGCGCTTGCCGCCCTGGTTCACGGCCACGGCCGTGTCGTTGACCACTTTCAGGAACGGCACGACGCCTTGGGATTTGCCGTTGGTGCCCTTGATGTAAGAGCCCAGCGCGCGAACCGGGGTCCAGTCGTTGCCCAGACCGCCTGCGAATTTGGACAGCATGGCGTTGTCGTGGATGGCGTGGTAAATGCCCGACAGGTCATCCGGAACGGTGGTCAGGTAGCAGCTCGACAGCTGTGGACGCAGGGTGCCGGCGTTGAACAGTGTCGGGGTCGAGGCCATGTAGTCGAAGGACGACAACAGGTTGTAGAACTCGATGGCCCGGTCTTCGCGGGCTTTCTCTTCGATCGCCAGGCCCATGGCCACACGCATGAAGAAGATCTGCGGCAGTTCGAAACGGATGCCGTCCTTGTGGATGAAGTAACGGTCGTACAGGGTTTGCAGGCCCAGATAGGTGAACTGCTGGTCGCGCTCGTGGTTGATCGCCTTGCCCAGTTTTTCCAGGTCAAATTCGGCCAGCACAGGGTTCAGCAGTTCGAACTGGATGCCTTTCTCGACGTAAGCCGGCAGCGCCTTGGCGTACAGGTCGACCATTTCGTGGTGGGTGGCGCTTTCGGCGACACCGAGGAAACCCAGGCCTTCGGCACGCAGGGTGTCCATCAGCAGGCGCGCGGTGACGAACGAGTAGTTCGGCTCACGCTCAACCAGGGTACGCGCGGTCATCACCAGTGCGGTGTTGACGTCGGTCAGGGCAACGCCGTCGTACAGGTTCTTCAGGGTTTCGCTCTGGATCAGGTCGGCATCGACCTCGGCCAGACCTTCACACGCTTCGGTGACGATGGTGTTCAGGCGGCCCATGTCCAGCGGCGCGAGGCTGCCGTCTTTGGCGGTGATGCGAATCGACGGGTGCGCTTGCACGGGGGTTTCGCCCGCGCTGCGACCGGCACGCTCCTTGGAGCGCTCGTTGCGGTAGATCACGTAGTCGCGCGCAACTTTCTGCTCGCCGGCGCGCATCAGCGCCAGTTCGACCTGATCCTGGATTTCTTCGATGTGGATGGTGCCGCCCGACGGCATGCGGCGCTTGAAGGTCGCGGAGACCTGTTCGGTCAGGCGCGCAACGGTGTCGTGGATACGCGACGAAGCGGCAGCGGTGCCGCCTTCAACTGCGAGAAAGGCCTTGGTGATGGCGACGGTGATCTTGTCATCGGTGTACGCAACGACGGTGCCGTTACGCTTGATCACACGCAGCTGACCCGGCGCGGTGGCGGACAGGTCCTGCTGGGTCGCACCTGTCTGCGGCGCGGTGGCCTGCGGATTCTCGCGAGTTGTGTCGGTTTGCATGGGTGTCTCCACGTTCTTTAAGTTTGTTTGGACGCGGAGTACGCGCCCACCGTTTCGTCTTGCGGCAGTGAACTGACAAATGTCAGGCCATGACTTCAAGACGAATGGGAAGGCGGATTTACCCTCCCTGGCGTTGAAGTCGAAAAGGGTGCCGGACTTAAGCCCGTCACCCCAAAAACTGTTGCAGAATGCGCGTGTGATGTTGCAACACGTGTGCCGCTGCGCGCAGATCCCAAGGCTGGGTGGTCTGCCATTCGCGCTGGCGGGGTAGAGCGGTAGATTCGGGGGTAATTCAGCCCTTCGTACACAGGTAACGCGCGAGAAAAAAACCTTGAAATCGCGACATGACTTGTGTTTGGGATTTAGACAAAAACCCCACATGTAGGGTCTATGCCGTCGAAGGGCTACAAGATATGCGTTTCGGACACTTACTGCAACGCATGACCTGTGGATAAGGCTGTGTGTAATTTGTGTGTGAAACGGCGAAATCCCGTGTAGGCCGCATGGCGTCTGGGATGAGCGCTTTGTCGGCGGCCGAAATCATTTTTTCGGGAATTTTGCGGACGTGAACGCGATCGCGAAAGCCCGTTGCGCAAGCACTATTAATAACAAAAAACAAGGAGCCTCACCGTGCAGCCACAACCCTGGCAGGTGCTGATCGTCGAGGATGACCAGCGGCTGGCCGAGCTCACCCGCGACTACCTCGAAAACAATGGCCTGCGCGTGAGCCTCGAAGGAGACGGCGCGCGGGCGGCCCGGCGAATCGTCGACGAGCAGCCGGATCTCGTGATCCTCGACCTCATGCTGCCCGGCGAGGACGGCCTGAGCATCTGCCGCAAGGTGCGCAGCCGCTATGACGGCCCGATCTTGATGCTCACCGCGCGCACCGACGACGGCGACCAGATCCAAGGCCTGGACATGGGCGCAGACGATTACGTCGGCAAACCGGTGCACCCCCGCGTACTGCTCGCGCGAATCCATGCCTTATTAAGGCGCAGCGAAACCGTCGAAAGCCCCGTCCAGGCACAGCACCGTCTGGAGTTCGGCGCGCTGGTGGTGGACAACACCCTGCGCGAAGCCTGGCTCAACGACCAGAGCGTCGAGCTGACCAGCGCCGAATTCGACCTGTTGTGGCTGTTGGTCAGCAACGCCGGGCGCATCCTCTCTCGCGAAGAAATCTTCACCGCCCTGCGCGGCGTCGGCTACGACGGCCAGGACCGCTCCATCGACGTGCGCATCTCGAAAATCCGCCCGCGCATCGGTGACGACCCCGACCACCCGCGCCTGATCAAGACCGTGCGCAACAAGGGTTACCTGTTCGTGCCCCACGCCGCCTCGCAACTGCCATCCCCCAAGCGCGACGGCTGACCGATGAATTCCATCTTCCTGCGCATCTATGGCGGCATGCTCGGCGTTCTGGTGCTGGTGGCGCTGCTGGGTGTGCTGACCCTGCATCTGGTCAACGCCGTGCGCGCCGATCAGTACCGCGAGCAATTGGCCCACGGCACCTTCACGCTGATGGCCGACAACCTGCGCGGCATGGATGACATTGAACGCACCCGCGCCCTCGCCGTGTGGGAGCGCCTGCTGGGCATTCCGCTGACACTGCAAACCGCCGAGCGCGCGCACCTGGACGGCAGCGCGCGCAATCGGCTGAGTCGCGGGCAGGTGGTGGTCGAACAGACCGGACCCCATGCCGCGCAAGTGTTTCGGGAGGTCGAGCCTGGGCTGTCAGGCAATCCGTCCAGCGGCTTGCTGCTGACCGGCGAGGTGCGGCAGATCAGTGAGCAACTGGCCCGCGCGACCATCTTTCTGTTGCTCGACGAACTGGTGCGTCTGCCGGTGGATGAGCAGCCGGCGCGGCTGGAAGACTTGCGCCAAAGCAAGGGTTTTGGCTTCGACATGCAGATGATCCGTCTGGAGAACCTGGATGTGGACGATGACCAGCGTCGGCGCATCGACGAGGGTGACACGGTGATGGCGCTGGGCAAGGGCGGCGATTCGATCCGCGTGCTGTCTGGCGTTGGCGAAACCCCGTGGGTGCTGGAGATCGGCCCGCTGTTCCAGATGAATCCCTATCCGCCGGAGCTGCTGATCCTCATCGCGTTTCTCGGTCTGTGCCTGATCGGTCTGGTGGTTTATTTGCTGGTGCGTCGGCTCGAGCATCGGCTGCGCGGGCTGGAAGCGGCGGCCACCCAGATCGCCCAAGGCAGCCTGGAAACCCGCGTGCCTGTAGCAAGTGCGGGGGCGGGCGCGGATTCGGTCGGGCGGCTGGCGTCGGCATTCAACGGCATGGCCGAGCACCTGCAGCGTTCGCTGATGATCCAGCGCGAACTGGTGCGCGCGGTGTCCCATGAGCTGCGTACGCCGGTGGCGCGGTTGCGTTTCGGGCTGGAAATGATCAACGACGCCACGACCCCGGAAGCGCGGCATAAATACATGGTCGGCATGGACAGCGATATTCAGGACCTCGACAAGCTGGTGGACGAGATGCTCACCTACGCGCGCCTGGAGCAGGGCGCGCCGACCCTGAATTTCCAGCGCATCGACCTCGACGCCCTGATCGATCAGGTGATTGCCGAACTGGCGCCGCTGCGGCCGAATATCAGTGTCAGGCGCGGGGAGTGTGTTGATGCGCTGCACCGTGTCGGATCGGGCGAAGAGCACTGGGTGGAGGCCGAACCGCGATACTTGCACCGTGCGCTGCAGAATCTGGTGAGCAACGCCATGCGCCACGCCGAGTCGGAGGTACGCATCGGCTATCAGTTGGGTAAAGAGCGCTGTCGCATCGATGTGGACGATAACGGACCCGGCGTGCCGGAAAGTGCCTGGGAGCGGATCTTCACGCCGTTCATGCGCCTGGACGACAGCCGCACCCGGGCGTCGGGCGGGCATGGGCTGGGATTGTCGATCGTGCGCCGCATCATTCATTGGCACGGCGGCCGGGCGTTGATCGGGCGCAGCCATACCTTGGGCGGTGCGTGTTTCAGCCTGGCCTGGCCGCGTAAGCAGGGAGATGCATGATGTTCGACGGTGCGCTGGCCGGGTTTTTCCGCGCGGTGGTGGTCGATCAAACACGGCCTGTGCTGCCGCTGACCGAGCTGTTGCAGGATGAGGTTTTGGATCGCCTGCTGCTTAAGGTGTACGGGCCGGCATTGCTGAGGGAGCAGTTGCCGGTGCTGGTCTCGCAGTGGATGAAGTACTACGCCATGCAGCTGATCCCGCCGGTGGTGGTGGCGAGTCTGGCCTATGGCTTGGGGTGGCCGCTGGGGCTGGATCGCCTGAGTTTTGCCCTGCATGAACGTGGCTATCTGGATGGGGTGAGGTTTGAGGGGGCCGTTACGCCGGTGGCGGTTTCGGACGATCCGTTCGAGCGGTTTGCGCCGCTGCTGGAGAATCTTCAGCACGTGATCGATCGCTTGAGTGCCTACGGCGATGTGCCGACGGCGGTGCTGTGGGGCAACGCCGGGGATTATCTTGAAACCTGCTTGCGGCAGTTGTCTGCGGCGAGCGAGGTTTCAGTTGCGGCAGGGTATGGGCTGTTGCGGGAACGGCTGAGGCCGGATGGGCGGCGCAATCCCCTATTCAACGCCGTTAGCTATAGAGAAAGGGACCGGCAAATGGTTCGGCAGCGGCGCACGTGCTGCTTGAGTTATCGGGTGGAATGGGTGGGGCGGTGTGAGCATTGTCCGCTGTGCGCGACCGTCAGCCTCGAATCGCCACCAGACTCAACAGCTGCCCATCCTGCACGCTGAACTGCGCGTCCAGCTCCTTGCCGTTGTGCCATTCCGCCGACAGATCGATGTTCAGCCGCAGGCGCGCAGTGCCTTCATCTGACCAGTCGAGCAACTCGGCGGCCTCGAAATAGAAGCGCTTGAGCACGATGGGGTAGAGCGCCTTGAACAGGCTTTCTTTCAGGGAAAAGGTCAGGGTGACGAGTTTGGCCGTTTGATGGTCGGGCCCGGCGGTCAGGCGCTGCATTTCCGCCGGCGTCAGAATCTCACTGGCCAGACGCACGGCGCGCTCGTGGCTCATCAACTGTTCCACGTCCAGACCCAGTCCGCGCCAGTCTGATTTGCGCGCCACGATCGCGGCGGCCCAGCCGGTGCTGTGGGTGATCGAACCGGTGACGTCTTCAGGCCAGACCGGCGCGCGGTCTTCGCCAATCAGCGGGACGTGGGAGCGGCCGTCCAACCGGCGCATCGCCTCCCGCGCGCACAAACGACCGGCAAGAAACTCCGTCTGCCGCTTGGCCACCGACCGCTGAATGGAGGCGGGCGGCTCGATGAGACAGCGCTGAAAATCGCCGTCGATGAGCTTTTGCGGATCGAAGCGACTGCTCACCAACACCACATCCGCCAGCCCATGGGGCAAGGGCCAGTGAGCGGTGAGGGCGGGGCAACAGTCAGGCAGTGTCGGAGATCGAGTCATGCCCGGCATTCTGCCGGAACCGCGGCGTCGTGCGCAAAACCGGTTTGCGGGCAGGCAAATCGTCTTCGCGAGCAAGCTCGCTCCCACAAAGACCTGCGCTGCCCCGGATTTCAGCGTCATGCACAAAACTGCATTCCACTGAATGCAAAACCCAAGGCAAGCACAAACCCTGTGGGAGTCAGCTTGCTGACGAATGGGTGGCTCAGACAAAGTTGAGGGCCGAGGCAGACCGCCTTCGCGAGCTAGCTCGCTCTGCTGGCCTCTTCCCGGCTGAAGCCGGTCCCACAAAGAGCAGCGCGTGCATTCAGTGAAATGCGTGGTGATCAAACCGGCCTCTTCCCGGCTAAAGCCAGTCCTACAGTGGCCGCGGTAGATCTGTAGGACCGGCTTCAGCCGGGAAGCTTTTGATCTTCATGCGCAGAAAGCTCAGACACCGCCAATCGCGACTTGGGTGCAGGCTGAACGCAGGTCTCGCGCAGTGGGCCGAGCCGCATGGATGCGGCGAGAGCGCCGTCAGGACATGGATGTCCGTTCGGCGCGGGCCCACGGAGCGAGACCGGAGTGAAGGAACCCTGAGGAACGAAGGGCCTAACCAAGAGCAGGCACCCTTGGTTACTTGGGGTGCTTTTCCAAGTAACTCGCCGAAGGCGAAACCTGAGGCCGTTAGGCCGACACAAGAGATCTTCGCTGCCCGGGAATTCAGCGCCAGGCACAGAACCTGTGGGAGTCAGCTTGCTGACGAATGCGGTGGGTCAGTACGTGTTCAGGAGGGGTTCAGCGCTGGCTGGGTATGCTCCAAACCGTACCCAACAAGGCGCCTGGCGCCGGAGGACCTGCTCATGCTGACGTTCAACAAGCTCTTTCTGGCGCTGGCGTTCCTTGGCAGCAGCGCGGCGGCGCAAGCGGCTGATGGCAACGCGGACCTGTCCCGCACCGATTTCGGCAAGAACACCGAACGCGCCGACCGCCTCAACGGCCTGCGCCGCAGTCTGGCCACCACCAGCCAGGTCGGCAATTGGAGCCAGACTTTCAGCCAGCAGCCTGTGGACGATCCCTACGCCGCCGGCTACGGAAATCTCACAGCCCGCGTCAACGGGGTGAGCGTTCAAACGGGAAATCTTCCGGCCGTTTACAGCGTGCAGATGTCTTCACCGGGCACGTCTAGACTGTTCGAGACCGGCGCACCAGCCCGCACAGCGCAGCAACCCCCCTCGTTGAGCCTGAGCGAGAGCCCGCACACCTATTTACCTGTCCACCACGTTTTATAAGCCGGTTTATAAGCCGCCAGCCTGTTTTTAGCGGTGTCTGGATTGCACAATCACTGCCGGGCTCGTCACACTGCACGCGCTCGGCAGCGTCGTTGAGACTCTTGAAAAAAGAGGGTTGCCTTTGCCTGGGAGAGCGTCATGAAATTGCTGGTTGTCGAAGATGAAGCCCTGCTGCGTCACCACCTGCAGACCCGTCTGACCGAAAGCGGTCACGTCGTCGAAGCGGTGGGCAACGCCGAGGAAGCGTTGTATCAGGCGGGCCAGTTCAACCACGATCTGGCGGTCATCGACCTGGGCCTGCCCGGGGTTGGCGGTCTCGACCTGATCCGCCAGCTGCGCGTGCAGAACAAGGCATTCCCGATCCTCATCCTGACCGCGCGCGGCAACTGGCAGGACAAGGTCGAAGGCCTGGCTGCCGGCGCCGACGACTACGTGGTCAAGCCCTTCCAGTTCGAAGAGCTCGAAGCGCGCCTCAACGCCTTGTTGCGACGCTCAAGCGGTTTCACCCACGCGACCATCGTTGCCGGGCCGCTGACCCTGGACCTCAACCGCAAGCAGGCGTCTCTGGACGAACAGCCGCTGGCGTTGACCGCCTACGAATACCGGATTCTCGAATACCTCATGCGCCATCACCAGCAAGTGGTGCCCAAGGAACGCCTGATGGAACAGCTGTACCCCGATGATGACGAGCGCGATCCGAACGTGATCGAAGTGTTGGTCGGCCGTCTGCGGCGCAAACTCGAAGGGCCCGCCGGCTTCAAACCGATCGACACCGTGCGCGGCCTGGGCTACCTGTTCACCGAGCGCTGTACATGATTCGTTCGCTGCGCCTGCGTCTGATGCTGGGCGCCGCGACCTTGGCCGTCATTTTCATGCTGCTGATGCTGCCGGCGCTGCAGAGCGCCTTCAGCCTGGCGCTGGAAAGCTCCATCGAAAAACGCCTGGCGTCCGACGTCACCACGCTGATCTCCGCCGCCCGGGTCGAAGACGATCACCTGTTGATGCCGTCGTTACTGCCCGGCGAACAATTTGCCCTGCCCGACAGCCGCTTGCTCGGCTACATCTATAACCGCGCCGGCAAACTGGTGTGGCGCTCCCGGGCCACCGAAGACGAAGCCATCGACTACCAGCCACGCTACGACGGCCGCGGCAACGAATTCGCCAAGATCCGCCAACCCAACGGCGAAGAATTTTTCGTCTACGACGTCGAAATCAAACTGCTCGGCGGCCGCAACGCCGCTTTCAGCATCGTCGCCCTGCAACCGGTGCGCGAATACCAGGAAACCATCTCCGGCCTGCGCCAGAAGCTCTACCTGGGCTTCGGCGGCGCGCTGCTGGTTCTGTTGATTCTGCTGTGGGGCGGGCTGACCTGGGGCCTGCGCGCCCTGCGGGGCATGAGTCAGGAACTCGATCAGGTCGAGGCCGGCTCGCGGGAAAGCCTCAGCGAAGAACACCCCAGCGAACTGCTGCGCCTGACCGACTCGCTCAACCGCTTGCTGCGCAGCGAACGGGAGCAACGCATTCGTTACCGCGACTCCCTCGACGATCTCGCCCACAGCCTGAAAACCCCGCTGGCCGTGCTGCAGGGCGTCAGCGAGCAGATTGCCAAACGGCCGGAAGACCTGGAGCAGGCGCGGATTCTGCAATCGCAGATCGAACGCATGAGCCAGCAGATCAGCTATCAATTGCAGCGCGCCAGTCTGCGCAAAAGCGGGCTGGTGCGTTATCACGTGGCCCTCAGGCCGGTGGTGCAAAGTCTGTGCAACACGCTGGAAAAGGTCTACCGCGACAAGCGCGTCAACGTGGTCCTCGACCTGCCGGACAACGGCCAGGTGCAAATGGAAGAGGGCGCCTTGCTGGAGATGCTCGGCAACCTGCTGGAAAACGCCTACCGCCTGTGCCTGGGCGAAGTGCGCGTGAGCTGGCGGTCATCGATGATGGGCGACGAGTTGTGCATCGAAGACGACGGCCCGGGCGTTCCGGAGAGCCAGCGCGCACGGATTCTCGAACGCGGTGAGCGGCTGGACACACAAAACCCTGGGCAGGGGATTGGTCTGGCGGTGGTCAAAGACATCATCGAAAGCTATGGCGCGCAGCTGACCCTGGGCGATTCGGAACTGGGCGGCGCGGCCTTCCGCATTCAGTTCGCCATCTAACCCCAAGGCGTTCCCACGCCCGTCGAGGCGGATACCCGCCAGTGTGGTGAGGTATTTGCCGCCAAACGGCGGAAAACCGCCATCCCTTTCCGGTTTACGGGTCTACCGTTAAACAGACGGTTCACGGAAACCGGGCCTCTCCTGCGATTTATCAACACTGGCACGGTGCCTGCAAAGCACTGGGCAGAGGTCTGCCGCGCGCAGCTCGACAAAAACAAATCCCTCCGAGCAGGAGGGTTCGCACTTTAGGCGTCTCTGCAACCGGAATGCTGCAGCTCGATGCTCTTGAGGAAACTGCAATGACGACTCGTCAGCCCATCTATAAATCCCTTTACGCCCAGGTGATCGTCGCGATCATCGTCGGTATCGCCCTCGGCCACTGGTACCCCGAAACTGCCGTAACGCTCAAACCGCTGGGTGACGGTTTCATCAAACTGATCAAAATGGTCATTGCACCGATCATCTTCTGCACCGTCGTCAGCGGCATCGCTGGCATGCAGAGCATGAAATCCGTGGGCAAGACCGGCGGCTACGCGCTGCTCTACTTCGAAATCGTCTCGACCATCTCGCTGATCATCGGCCTGATCGTGGTCAACGTCGTCCAGCCGGGCGCCGGCATGAACATCGACGTGTCCACCCTCGACGCTTCCAAAGTCGCGGCCTACGTGACCGCCGGTAAAGACCAGAGCATCGTCGGCTTCATCCTCAACGTGATCCCGAACACCATCGTCGGCGCATTCGCCAACGGCGACATCCTGCAAGTGCTGATGTTCTCGGTGATCTTCGGTTTTGCCCTGCATCGCCTGGGCGCTTACGGCAAGCCGATCCTGGACTTCATCGATCGCTTCGCCCACGTCATGTTCAACATCATCAACATGATCATGAAGCTCGCCCCGATCGGCGCGCTGGGTGCCATGGCCTTCACCATCGGTGCTTACGGGGTCAGCTCGCTGGTGCAACTGGGTCAGCTGATGCTGTGCTTCTACATCACTTGCCTGCTGTTCGTGCTGCTGGTGCTGGGCTCCATCGCTAAAGCTCACGGCTTCAGCATCCTCAAGCTGATCAAGTACATCCGCGAAGAGCTGCTGATCGTGCTGGGTACCTCGTCGTCCGAGTCGGCACTGCCACGCATGCTGATCAAGATGGAGCGTCTGGGCGCGAAGAAATCCGTCGTCGGTCTGGTGATCCCGACCGGTTACTCGTTCAACCTCGACGGTACTTCGATCTACCTGACCATGGCCGCAGTGTTCATCGCTCAGGCCACCAACACCCACATGGACATCACCCATCAGGTCACCCTGTTGCTGGTGCTGCTGCTGTCGTCCAAAGGTGCGGCAGGCGTGACCGGTTCAGGCTTCATCGTGCTGGCCGCGACGCTGTCCGCCGTGGGCCATCTGCCGGTGGCCGGTCTGGCGCTGATCCTCGGCATCGACCGCTTCATGTCCGAAGCCCGCGCCCTGACCAACCTGTGCGGTAACGCCGTGGCAACCCTGGTGGTCGCCAAGTGGGTCGGCGAACTGGACGTTCCACAGATGCAGGCCGAGCTGGCGTCTGGCGGTCGTGCCATCGACAACACCGCGCCGACCGACGACCTGGGTGTGGCTGAAACCGCGCCTACCCCTGTTGTGCGTTCGTAAGATGCGTTAGCGGTAAAGGTTGTTCAAAAAGCCTGTCTTCGGACAGGCTTTTTTATGAGTATTTTTTGGGCGCTGGCCGCGGGCTACTCCGCGGACACAAAACCTGTGGGAGTCAGCTTGTTGAAGAATGCGGTGGGTCAGACAAAGGGGGGCGACTGACCCAATGCCTTCGCAAGCAAGCTCGCACACAATGGGTCTGCGGCAATCACTCCACCCGCGTCTCGCCGCTGAACACCAGAATCTCCCGGCAGCGCTTGCACAGATACCGGCGGCCTTTGCGCACTAGCTTGTGGCGCTGGGCGGTGAAGGGGAAATCGCTTTCCGGGCACGGGCAGCGGTAGATGTAGCGGGTCACGCTGCGGCGCTGGATTTCGTAGGTGTGGCAACGGTTCGGCGGCAGCTCGTAGACGCCGCGCATGATCAGCTGCCATTCCTCGCCATGGGGCTGGATGGTGTCGCCGAACAATTGGTGAGCGATCAGATGCGCGACCTCGTGGGGGACGGTCTGGCGCAGAAAGTCTTCGCTGTTTTCGAGGTACAGCTGCGGATTGAAGCGCAGCATGTTCTCGTGCAGGTGGGCTACGCCGGCCTTCTGGCCGCGCAACTTGACGCTTACCACCGGACGTTTGAAGGGACGTTTGAAGAAGTCTTCGGCTTGCTGGTAGCAGGATTCGACGCGGGTGTTGAGAGGTTCGAGCATGTTTCATCGGTCTCCAGAGGAGGCGAGTATGCCGCAAAGCTCATGTACCGCCAAAACCCCAGGCGCCGAATGGTCACCCTGTATCAGTTCGTGAATTCCGGCCCGACTCCGACGCCCCACAGCACCACCGTAAAGGCCATGATCGCCACCAACACCACCAGCCCGACCGCCAGCACCGAGCTTGAGAACATGAAGCCTTCGTCGGGGTGGACGCCCATGAACACCGGCAAACCGACGTACAGCAGGTAAACCGTGTAGCAAACCGCCGCCAGCCCGACCATCATCCCCACCCACATGCGCGGGTACAGCGCGGCCAGCCCGCCGAGGAACAGCGGCGTCGCCGTATAGGTCGCAAAGGCGACGCAGCGCGCAGGGCTGGGCGTCGCGTCATAGGTGCGCGCCATCCAGTGGATGAAGCCGCCCATGATGCCGACCCCGGCGAGCATGGCGATGTACGACATCAGCGCCATCCACACTGCGCTGTCGCTGGTCAGCATGACCGGCGCGCGGTCGCCGATTTGCCAGCCCACCTGCGTCGTGCCGATGTACGCCGACACCGCCGGGATCGCTGCCAGTATCAGCGTGTGGGTGAGGTACATATGGCCGATGGTTTCTTCACCTTCGCTACGTATTTGTTGCCATTCCTGATCGGGGTGGGTGAACAGCCCCAAGACGTGATGGATCATGTCCGTTACTCCCGTGAAGTGTGTCAGCGCTTGCGACGCAGCGCCTGACCGCCAGATGCCGTCAGGACAAGGTCTCAGTCGAGCAAGGGAAATGGCTGGGACCTCTCAGGTCAGTATAGAAAGCTGATCACTCCAAAACCGGATGCGTTAGAGCGATTGAGGTGTTCAAACACGCGGCTAATAACGGTTAGCGATCAGAGACCCTCCGAAATCGACCGCGATCGAACCCGCAACGGCCATTACCCGAGGCGGTCTTTTTGCGTAAAATGCCGACCCTTTCCCCACCTCACTTCACACCACAGCGAGCGGATACCAGCGCGATGGGCACCCTTTCAGTCAATCAGAACAAACTGCAGAAGCGTCTGCGTCGACTCGCGGGCGAAGCGGTGGCCGACTACAACATGATTGAAGAGGGCGACAAGGTGATGGTCTGCCTGTCCGGCGGCAAGGACAGTTACACGCTGCTGGATGTGCTGATGCATTTGCAGAAAGTCGCGCCGATCCACTTCGACATCGTCGCGGTGAACATGGACCAGAAGCAGCCAGGCTTCCCCGAGCACGTCCTGCCGGCGTACCTGGCGCAATTGGGCGTCGAGTACCACATCGTCGAGAAAGACACCTACTCGGTGGTCAAGGAATTGATCCCCGAGGGCCGGACCACCTGCTCGCTGTGTTCGCGCCTGCGTCGCGGCACGCTGTATACGTTCGCGGATGAAATCGGCGCGACCAAGATGGCGCTGGGTCATCACCGTGACGACATCGTCGAGACGTTTTTCCTGAACATGTTTTTCCAGGGCAGCATCAAGGCCATGCCGCCCAAGCTGCGCGCCGACGATGGCCGCAACGTGGTGATCCGTCCGCTGGCCTACTGCGCCGAGAAGGACATTCAGGCCTATTCGGACATCAAGCAATTCCCGATCATCCCGTGCAACCTGTGCGGCTCCCAGGAAAACCTGCAGCGTCAGGTGGTCAAGGACATGCTGCAGGAATGGGACCGCAAAACCCCGGGCCGCTCCGACATGATTTTCCGCAGCCTGCAGAACGTCCAGCCGTCGCAACTGGCGGACCGCAACCTGTTCGATTTCACCAACCTGCGCATCGACGACACCGCCGCCTCGCGGTTTGTAAATGTGGTGAATGTGTAAGGGCGAATGCGAAGGCTCATCCGCCGCAGAACCGTAGGAGCGTGGCTTGTCCCGCGATCGGCGACGCAGTCGTCGTGAAACCTGCAAACGCGGGGCACCTGACTCCCCGCAGTTGTCAGTTTGCTGCCGCTTCGCGCCAGATCGCGGGACAAGCCACGCTCCTACCGAAGATGGTGCGGGGCTCACGTATTCGTTCACCCCATCAAAGCGCGGGTTACAACCCCACATCCGGCAACACCGGCTTGTTCGCCAATGCGGTCTTCATCAATTTCTCGACATATTCCCGATCACTGTCCGGCAGCGCCAGACGCGGTGGCCGGGTGAGGGCGCTGCCGCGTTCCATGATCGCTTCGCACAGCTTGATGCACTGCACCAGGTCCGGACGCGCATCCAGGTGCAGCAGCGGCATGAACCACTCATACAGCGCCATCGCCTCGGCGAAACGCCCGGCCTTGGCCAGACGGAACAGCGTCTCGCCCTCTTTCGGAAAGGCGTTGGACATCCCCGACACCCAGCCCACCGCTCCCACGGCGACGCTCTCCACCAACACATCATCGAGCCCGGCAAACAGCACGAAGCGATCACCGACTTCGTTGCGCACGTCGATAAAGCGGTTGGTGTTCCCCGACGAATCCTTGAAACACACGATGGTGTCGCAGTCCGCCAGGGAGATGAGGATGTCCGGCGTGACGTCGTTCTTGTAGATCGGCGGGTTGTTGTAAACCATCATCGGCAGGTCGGTGGCGGCGGCCACGGTGCGGAAGTGCGTGGCGGTTTCGAAAGGCTTGGCCGAGTACACCAGCGCCGGCATCAGCATGATCCCGCCGGCGCCGGCTTTCTGCACTTCTTTGGCGACGGCACTGGCATTGGCGCTGGTGAATTCGGCGATGCCGGAAATCACTGGCACGCGCCCGGCCGAGGCGTCTTTGGCGGCTTCCACCAGGCTGATTTTTTCAGCGACGCTCAGGGAGGTGTTCTCGCCCACCGTCCCGCAGATCACCAGCCCCGACACGCCATCGCGGACCAGGTTGGAAATGACCTTATGGGTCGCCTCCAGATTGAGGGAGAAATCGTCATTGAATTGCGTGGTAACGGCAGGGAAGACCCCGCTCCAGGATACGGACTGGCTCATGATTGACTCCTGATTGGGTAAAGGTATTTCGTATACGTTTAATTTCGGGCGAATCACGCCCAACGATTGCTGCGTTTAATCAGTACTTCAGTCCGCCCCGATCCCCTGTAGGAGCGTGGTTTGTCCCGCGATCGGCGACGCAGTCGCCGTAAAACCTGCAACGGCAGCGTAACTGACACCCTTCATTCACTGGTCTCGCTGCCGCTTCGCAGCAGATCGCGGGACAAGCCACGCTCCTACGGGGACCGCGTTCATCTCACAACTTCAACCCCACCGGCCAGGTATCACTCAGCTTGTAGCCCTCCGGCCACGGGTCGCTCGGGTCGAGCATGTGCTGATGCGTCCCGGTGATCCACGCCCGCCCGGACAGGCTCGGGATGATCGCCTTGCGCCCGGCCACTTCAGTCTCGCTCTGGATCTTGCAGTGGAACTCCGAGCCAATGATCGAACGTCCGATAAACCGGTCCCCCACCTTCAACTGACCCTTTGCATGCAACACCGCCAGCCGCGCCGAACAGCCGGTGCCGCACGGCGAGCGGTCGATCTTGCCCGGGCGAATCACCACCGCGTTTGCCGCATTCGCCACGCCGCCGTCAAAATTCACCGGCGCGGCGATCTGGCAGAAGGAAATGTGATTCCAGTCCGTGTTCAACGGGTGGCTGAAACCCAGTTGCTCGTTGGCCGCCTTGGTGATTTTCAGGCCGGTGTCCACCAGGTCCTTGGCTTCATCGGCGGTCAACGAAAAGCCCAGCTTCACCGAATCGACGATGGCAAAACTGTCGCCGCCATAGGCGGTATCGACCTGAACCGAACCCAGCCCCGGCACCTCGATCCACACGTCCAGCTGATCGGCGAAAGAAGGGTGGTTGTGCACCTCGACGCTCGTCACCCTGCCGTCGCGGCACTGGGCAATCGCCTCGATCAGGCCGCCCGGCGCCTCCAGTATCAGCCGGGTTTCCGGCTCGGTCATCGGCAGAATCCCGCTGTCCAGCAGCACCGTCGCCACGCACAGGGAATTGGAACCGGACATCGGCGGCACGTCGGCCGGCTCCATGATGATCCAGCCCATCTGCGCCTTCGGGTGCTTGGGCGGCACCAGCAGATTGACGTGGCGGAACACCCCGCCGCGGGGCTCATTGAGCATGAAATTGCGCAGCGCGTTGTCCTTCTCGATCCAGCGCGACTGCTCCCAGATCGTCTCTCCGGGAGGCGGCGCAACCCCGCCAACAATCACATCGCCCACCTCACCCTCGGCGTGACAACTGACCACATGAATCACTTTCGATGAGCGCATGACCTAAAATCCTCCTGAGCAGGCTCTAGTTGATTGATCGCAAAAAATCCGCCGTCTCCGGCCGTTGCGGGTTGCCGATCACCTGATCCGGCGTGCCGATCTCGTGCACCAGCCCGTTGCGGAAAAACGCCACGCGGTCGGACACGTCCCGGGCGAAACGGATTTCGTGGGTCACCAGAATCATCGTCATGCCGTCCTCGGCCAGCATGCGCATGGTGTCCAGTACCTCGCCCACCAGCTGCGGATCGAGGGCCGATGTCGCTTCGTCGAACAGCATGTAATCCGGCGACATCGCCAGCGCCCGGGCAATCGCCATGCGCTGTTGCTGACCGCCCGACAATTTGCCGGGAAACACCTTGAGCTTGTCGCCCAGCCCGACGTGGGTCAGTTGCTTGACCGCCAGCGCTTCGGCTTCGGCCTTGCTTTTGCCCAGCACCGTGCGCGGGGCGAGCATCACGTTTTCCAGCACCGTCAGATGGGGGAACGCGTTCCACTGCTGGAAGACAATGCCGATCTTCTGCCGCAGCTTGTTGATGTCCGTGCCCCTGGCGTGAACCTCGGTGCCGTCGACGCGAATGCTGCCGCTCTTGATCGATTCCAGGCCGTTGATGCACATCAGCAAGGTCGACTTGCCCGAGCCCGAACCGCCGATGATCGACACCACTTCGCCCTTGTTCACCTGCAGGCTCACGCCCTTGATGACCTCAAGCTCGCCGAATGACTTGTGCACGTTGTCGATCTCAATCATTTTCCTGCCACCTCGTTTCCAGCCGGGCGCCCAGGCGAGCGACCACCAGACTCATGACGTAATAAATCAGGCCGGCGATGCACAGCACCAACAGCGGCTCCTGAATGCGCGTGACGATGGTTTGCGAGGCGCGCAGCAGTTCGACGATGCCGATCCACATCACCAGCGCGGTGTCTTTCATCACCCCCAGCAGCAGGTTGATCCAGCCGGGAAACGCCACGCGGGTGGCCATCGGCATGACGATCTGGCGCAAGTCCTGCCAGTACGTCAGGCCCAGGGAACGACTGGCGCGGCGCAGGCTGAGCGGCACCGACAGCACGCCGCTGCGCACGATCTCCGTGCAGTAAGCGGTGACGTACAGGCCCAGCACCACGCAGGCGACGGCGAAGGCGCTCCAGTTCAGGCCGACGATGCTTTTCAGCGCGTTGAACAGCACGAACTGGATCAGCAACGGCACGCTGCGAAACACGTCCAGCACCCACGCCAACGGGATCGTGCTGCGCGGCAGCAGGGCGCGGGCCATGCCGCAGACCACCCCGGCCAGCGTGCCGATGAACATCGACACCACGGTCAGCAAAATTGTGACCCAGGCGCCCTGAAGCATGAATTGCAGGTCGTTCCAGCTGAACGTGCTCTCGAACATGCCCATCTCCTCAGTACCGGAACAGCCGCCAGGACAGCAGCCGCGCAACGACCACGATCAGCTTGGCGATCAGGTAATAGAGCACCGCCGCAATGGCGAAGAATTCGAAGGTGCGGAACGTCTTGACGTTGTAATCCTGGGTCACGCCGGTGAGGTCGTTATTGAGGCCGACGATCACCCCCATCGAGGTCATCAGCACGGCCCAGACCATCTGGTTGGTCAGCGGATAGAAAACGATGCGCAGCAACTGCGGAATGACGATCAGCCGATAGGCCTGGGGCGCGCTCATGCCCAGCGAACGGGCGGCGCGCAATTGCGTGTCGGGCACGGCCTTCAGACCGCCGCGAAAGTTCTCCGCCAGATAGCCCGCGTTATTGATGGTGATGCCCGCCAGCAACGCCGCCCACGAGCTGATGTGCAGGCCGAACGAGCCCAGGCCGAAATACAGGATGTACACCTGGAACAGCGACGGCGTGTTGCGCGCGATGGAAATCCAGGTCGCCGCGAAGCCCCGGAACAACCGGTTTTTGCCCTGGCGCATGAACACCAGAAACAGCGCGATGGTGACGCCGAGGATCATCGACAGCGCGGCGGTTTCGAAGGTCACCCACGCGCCGTTGAGCATGTCAGGCAGCGCCTTGAACGCCGCGCGCCAGTGGAAGTTGTAATCAAACATCTGCGCTGACCTCCGCCTGGTGCGCCGCCATCAACCACGCTGGCAGGCGACCGCTGGCGACTCCGGTGATCGCGCTGTTGAGGCACTCGGCCAGGCTGGCGAAATGCACGCGACGCCCCACCAGTCCGGGGGCGTAGTGCGCGTATTTGCCGGAGTTGGTCATCAGGTTGCGTGCGGTCGGCGGGATGACCGGCTCGCCGAGCATGCACCAGCAGGTGTCGGTGACGAACCGCACGCCGAAGTTTTCCAGCGTGTCGACGTAGCCGGCCTGTTGCGCGCGCTCCAGGGTAGCGCGGCCACAGGTCACGACGATCGCCACGTTTTCGTGTTTGCGCTGGTTGCCACACAGGTGCGCCAGCATTGCGCATTCGCTCAGGGAAAAATGCGGATTGCCCAGCGTCACGGCGTCCACTTCGGGCGTTTGCGCGCTGTTCAGCTCGCGCCAGCTGTGGAGCAAGTCCGCCAGGCTGATGCTCAGGGTTTTCTCCGGCGCGTGCCCGTCCAGCGCGAGTTGGGCGGTGGTGGCTTCGGGCGTTACGCCGGCGATATGAAACATCGGCGCAGCGGAGGTGGTGGCGAACGCCGCGCCGAACGCCTTGAGGTCATCCAGCGTGGGCGCCTTGTGCTCAAGGCCGCAGATCACCGGGATCGTGGCGCCGCACAGCAGCCCGACGTGATAACCGAGCAGCGGGTAGAAACTGTCGTCGAGGCCGTCCAAGACAGGGACGTCGATGCGCAGGGTCGCCAGCCGTTGCTGGGTCAGGTGGCAGCCGATCTTCGGCGCGCGGCCGGTGAGGGCGATGCAGATGTCGAGGTAGTCCGGGTACTTCAGGGTGCGCGCGCCGATCACGCTGTTGGCGTACACCACCGCATTGGACTCGGCCCAGACGATCTGCTCGCCCAGCTCCGGCGCGCTGTCCAGCAGGTATGGCGCGCAGGTAAAACTCACCCGCGCGCCCATCTCCAGATAGGCATCGCCCAGCTGACTGGCCGGTTCGCCAAGGGCCGGGTCGACGCCCAGTTCGCGCCAGCGTCGCTTGTCCACGGAGATTGAATTGAGGGTGGTGGGCACGCGGACCTTGGCGCCCCAGGCCACCAGTTGTCGGGCGAACCGCAGGCTGGCCGGCCCCGTGTAGATGCAGCCGTCGATGTGCGCCTGGGTGATGTCCAGCAGTTCCGTCGCGCCCTGCAGCTCGGCCATGCGCAGGATGATGCCCATCGCCACCTGCGCGGCTTTGCCGTAAGCGCCGTCGAGAAAACCCTGGTCGGTTTCGGTGAGTGAAATCTGGGTGATCGGGCGCTGACGTATCAGGCTTTTTTGATCGCGAGGGAGTGGCGGCGGCAGCCAGGCGAAGCCGCTCACGCGGTCATCTTCCACTCGCACGAAAGCAACGTCCCGCAGGGCCGCAAAGCCCGCTTCGCCGAGGCTGATCACCGGGATCGAATGGCCGAACATCTGCTCGGCAATCAGCACGCCGAGGGTGAGGATGTCTTCCACGCGTTCGAAGACCAGTGCGGTCGGCGCGTGGCCGTTGAGGATCAGTTCCAGCAGCACGCTGCTGCCGGTGCACGAACCGCGCCCGCTGGGAATGGCTAGCACCCGGCCGTTGATGAACTGACCGCTGAGGGGGTGATGGCGGTCGATCACTTGACCGGTAAACGGCTCGACCCCGCCCCAGAAACTCAGGCCCACGTCGGCGTACAGCAATTCACCTTGTGCGCTGCCGGCGACGAGACAGCGCCCGTTCAACGAGACTTCAGACATCGTGGGCTCCTGAGTGAGTGAATCGCTTTTAGCGGGTGACGCTGATGGGTTCCTGGTTCAGGTTCCGCGAATGATTCAGACGGGACGCGTAGCCCTGTAGGAGCGTGGCTTGTCCCGCGATCGGCGACGAAGTCGTCGTAAAACCTACAAGCGCGGCGTCACTGAATCAGCATGTTCGACGGTCTTGCTGCCGCTTCGCGCCAGATCGCGGGACAAGCCACGCTCCTACACGGTCCGCGCCCTCTGATCGTTCCCCTCAGTAATAGACGCCCGGCACGGTCAGGTCGACCGGCTTGCCACTCACCCACTTTTCATACAGCTCGGCATAGCGCCCGGACCGCACTTGCTGGTTCACGAACAGGTTCAGGTAATGAATGAGCCCGTACTCGTTACGCTTCGCCGCAAGGGAAACGTAGTCGATGGTGTAGGGCGCATTGCCGGCGATCTTCAGGCCTTTGTACTTGCCGGATTTGAGCGTGGCGGCGGCGACGGTGTTGGTCACCACGGACGCTTTGATGTGGCCCTGGGCAACGGCGAGGATGGTGTCGTTCTGGGTCTGGTAGGCGCGGAAACTGCCGCTGCCCCATTTCTTCTGATCCTTCTCCAGGGCGATCGCTTCGAACGTGCCGCTGGTGTTGCCGACATCCTTGCCCTTGAGGTCGTCATAGCTGTTGATGCCGGCGTCGTCGCGGGTCAGTACCACCATCTGGAAGGCGAAATAGGGGATGGTCATCGCCACCGTTTTCGCCCGCTCCAGGGTGTCCGAGGTCGACGCCACGATCACGTCGGCGCGGCCTGAAACCAGCGCAGGAATGCGGTCCGGAAACGGCGTTTCCACCACCTCGGCTGTCACGCCCAGTACCTTCGCCAGGTCGTTGCAGTAATCGACGTCAAATCCGACCGGGTTGTTCTTGTCGTCACGGGACCCCATCGGCGGGAAGTCCAAGGTCACGGCGCAGCGCAGCTTGCCGGAGTCGATGATGTCATCGAGCTTGTCGGCCAACGCGGTGTTGATAAAGGATGAGCTCATGACGGCGAGGAGGGCGACGGCGACAGCTTGATTTTTCATAGAAGCCTCGGTGCGTGCAAAGGGAGAAACGGCCGGATAAGTAATTTCGTATACGATATTTGATATGCACGCAGCGTGCCTGTTTTGCCAGTACGCCGTGCAGGGCTCTGGATCAGCGGGCCGGGGTTTGGATGGGTATTTCAAGAGCGCGGGACGGTGTTACATAAAGGAGCAAGAATCCGCGGCGTGCTTCATTGATGCACGTTGCAGTGCGGTAGTCGCCACATTCCGCCGCACCGCGATAAACCACCGGAACCGCGGTCACCGTAGGACTGGCTTTAGCCGGGAAGGCGTCGGTCTTCACACCCGAGATTTAGGGTGTTCACACAGGCCCCGTCCCGGCTAAAGCCAGTCCTACACAAATACCGCGATCATCCAGAGGGGAGCAGCGAATTCAGATGCGCCTTTGCGAACCCCGATACTCACTCGGCGACGCCCCGGTCAGCGCCTTGAACTGGCGGCTAAACGCGCTGTGATCGGTGTACCCGCAGCGCAGGGCGATTTCGGTGATCGACAGGTCTTCCTGCAACAACCGCGACGCTTCACCCAGCCGCGCCTTGTGAATCATCTGCCGTGGCGTCAGCTGGAAGATGCGTTTGCAGTGCCGCTCCAGTTGGGCGATGGAGAGCCCGGCAATGGCCGTCAGTTGCTCAAGGGTGATGGGCCGCGCGAAGTGTTCGCGGATGTACGCATCGACCTCGACCAGTTTCTGATACGCCGGATGGGTCGTCTGCAGGATTTGCAGGTCCCGGGAGATTCCCGCCAGCCCGATGATCGCGCCGTGTTGATCGCGCAGGGCGATCTTGTGAGTCAGGCACCAGATCGGCTGATTGCCGTAATAAAGGTGCAGCTCCAGCTGATCGCTGAGTTGCCTGCCATCGGCCAGCACCCGGCGGTCCTGGGCGGTATACAACGGCCCGAAGCGCGCGGGGAACACTTCCTCGGCGGTCAGCCCGACGATCTGGCTTTTTTCCTTGAAACCGCAGCGCTGCACCAGCGTCTGGTTGACCAGTGCATAACGCGCGTGGGCGTCTTTGACGAAGAACACCACACCGGGAATCGCATCGAACAGCGGCGCGACCAACGTCAGGCTGGCCAGCAGTTGGTCGAGGTCGTGCAAGGGCTTGGTGAGGAGGACGTCGATCATGTTCACGGGCGGGAGGGCCGGGTGGGGAATGGGATCGATGATGCGGGATGTTGGATGCGGCGGCTAGTCGGGGGGCGACTGATCTGCGGGGACAGATTTGATCTGCGGGGACAGATTTATTTACAGGATCTGCGGGGACAGATTTATTTACGGTGAAGCGCTGTAAATAAATCAGTCCCCTTTAAATATCTAAATAAATCAGTCCCCTTTAAATATCATCCAGACAGGCGAGGGTGGAGATCCGCGCCGGGCTGAAGGGCGGGCGCAACAAGGGGGGTTCCCAGCCGAACAAGGTCTGCGCCGCCGTGGCACAGATGCGCCCCTGACACGCGCCCATCCCGCAGCGGGTGGCGAGTTTGGCGCCGGTCCAGCTGTCATGCGCAGCGAGGTCCGCGTAACGCACGTCCTCACAGCGACAGACCAGCGTGTCCGGCGCCGCCAGATGTTTCAGCGCCGGGTTCAGGCTGAAGGCCTTGTTCAACCGATCCGCAAAACCTTGCCAGCGCTGCCGCTCAGCCCACAACCCTCGAGTCTTATTTCGATCACCCACCGCCACCAGGCCGGCGATGCGCCCCTCCACCAACGCCAGTTCGCTGCCGCCGAAACCGGTGCATTCACCCGCTGCGTAGTGATCGGCCAGACCCGTCGCCTGCCACTCATCCACCACGATGGCCTGATCCCGCAGCGTGCAGCCCAGTGCGCGGGCGATCTCGGTGTTGGGCACCAGACTGAAACCGCAGGCCAGACGCTCGCAGGCCAGCTCTTCGACCTTGTCACCCACCTGAACGCGCACGCCTTCCAGCCGATCCGTACCCAGCGCCGCCAGCACATGGGCCGACGTTCGATAGGCGGCGCTGGCCAGGGTGATCGCCTGAATCGCCTTGTTCGGCCAGCGCCACAGCCCGGCAGCAAATCCGGCGACAGCGCTCAAGGGCGCCTGCTCGGCAATGCGCACGACCTCGGCGCCGTGCTTCTGCGCGGTCGCCGACGAGGCCAGCAACAGCGGGCCGGTTCCGGCAATCACGATGCGTTCGTCAGCGACCGCCAGCCCGCCTTTGATCAGCGCCTGCAAACCGCCCGCGCCGGTGACGCCCGGCAGGGTCCAGCCGGGGAAGGGCAGCAGTCGCTCCCGCGCGCCGGTGCACAGAATCAGTGTGCCGTAACTCAACACCCAGCCCCGCTCGGCGTCCTCCAGCAGCAAGCGCTTCGTCCCGGCCAGCGCGACCACCTTGCAGCCGCTGTGCAGGCGAACGTTGCTGAACCCCTGCAACTGCGTGCGCTTATCCTGAGCCTGTTTCGGCACTTGAGCGTTGGGGCCGTCGCGCCAGATCTGCCCGCCTGGCAGCGGGTTGTCGTCGAGCAATGCGATGCTCGGTCCGTGAGGCGCCGCCGCCAGGGCCGCCGCCATGCCCGCCGGACCTGCACCGATGATCAGCAGATCGACATGCTCGGTCATGCTCATGCTCATGCTCATGCTCATGGCTGAGTCTCGACCCGCATGCCGTCGCGGCAGATCGTCTGACACGCCAGCCGGCGCAGGCCGTCGATGCTCACCCGGCATTCCTGACAGATGCCCATGCCACACAAAGGCGCGCGCCGCTGGCCGCTGACCGAGGTGCGGCTGCAACGATCGCCGCTCGACATCAGCGCGGCGGCCACCGTGGTGCCTTGGGCGAAGCGAAAGGGCTGACCATCGATGCTCAATTCAGGCATGGGCGCGGGCTCCGATAAAGCGTTGTGGCAGGTAGGGTTCAACGTCGAGGGGCGGTCGAGTGCGCAGCATTTGCGCAGCGAGCAGGCGGGCTGTGCCGGTGGCCGTGGTGACGCCCAGGCCTTCGTGCCCGACCGCCAGCCACAGGCCGGGCTGATGCGGGTGCTCGCCAATCAGCGGCTGACCGTCGGGGCTGGCGGAGCGAAAGCCGGTCCAGCTGCGAAGGCCGTTCATCTCGCCCAGGCCTGGGAGAAAATCCATCGCCCGACGCAGCATCCGTCCGAGCATGGCCGCATCGACTTGCGGATCGTGGTTGTCGAACTGGCGCGATGAGCCGATGAACAGCTGGCCGGTCGGGCGCTGCTGCACATTGAACGCCACCGACGGGCCGTTGCCCTTGTGGGCGCTGGTGACGTAGCCCAACTCAACCAGCGTATGGGTGATCTGCGCGGGGTAACGGTCGGTGATCAGCAGGTGGCCTTTCTTGGCTTGCAGCGGTAAATCGGGACAGAGTTCGCGGGCATAGATGCCGCTGGCCAGCACAACGGCCGGGGCTTGCAGCCATTCTCCCGTTGCGAGGCGGACCCGGTTGCCCTGAACTTCCACGACTTCGGCCTGCCGCAGAACCACTCGCGAAGACTGACGCTGCAACAACCAGCGCGCGGCGTTGGGCGCGTAAAGAATGCCGTCGCCGCTGACCTTCAGTGCCCCGAGCAGGCCGGATCGCAATGACGGTTCGGCCTTTGCCAGTTCGGCGCCGGACAGCAACTCGCACGCCAGACCGTATTCGCTCAGGGCCGCATGCTTGCGCTCGGCTTCTTCCATTTCTTCTTCATTGCAGGCCAGCCACAGGGTGCCGTTGGTGCGCATCGCGCAGTCGTCCGGCATCTGCGGCGCGAGCTCGCGCCAGGCCTTGACCGAATATTCCCCCAGCGCCAGCTCGGCCGCGCTGTGGTCCAGCACCACCAGATGGCCCATGCCCGCAGCGGTCGCGGCGGGGCGCTGACAATCCAGCACCAGCACATGCAAACCCTGAGACGCCAGCTCGTCCGCACACGCCGCGCCGACGATGCCGCCGCCAATGACGATCACATCGGCGGCCTGGCATTGCAGGGTGGCGGCGTCGGTCACGAGCGAATGCCCCAGGCGAATGGGTCTTCGTTGTCCAGCAACAAAGTGGCTTCGGCGCTGATGTACGCACGGCCGCGAATGGTCGGCACGATGCGATCGCCCGCCTGCCGCTCGCCGTGTTCCCAGACGAAACTGCCTTCAAATTGACTGCCGATCACGCTGGCCTGCTGCCACAGCGTACCGGGCTGAAGTTTGCCGTCCGCCGCCAGGCACGCCAGTTTGGCGCTGGTGCCGGTGCCGCAGGGCGAGCGGTCGTAGGCTTTGCCGGGGCAGAGCACGAAGTTGCGGCTGTCGGCGTGAGTGTCGTCGGCGAACAGCTCGATGTGGTCGATGACGCCGCCGTCTTCACCGCGAATGCCTTGGTTTTCCAGCGCCTGCCGGACCTTCCAGGTGTAGTCGGTGAGGGCGTCGAGGTTGTCGGCGGCGACGCTCAGGCCGTGGTCGGCGATCAGGAAAAACCAGTTGCCGCCCCAGGCGATGTCGCCGGTCACGCTGCCCAGTTCAGGCACCTCCACGACGAAGTCCTTGCGGTAGCGGTAGGAGGGCACGTTGTCGACGCTCACGGAGCGGTCTTCGTGCAGCGTGGCCTGAACCGTGCCGACCGGGGTTTCGATGCGGTGCACGCCGGGGCCGATCTTGCCCAGATGCGCCAGCGACACCACCAGCCCGATGGTGCCGTGGCCGCACATGCCCAAGTAGCCGCTGTTGTTGAAAAAGATCACCCCGGCGCAGGCCCCGGGATCCACCGGCTCGCACAACAGCGCACCGACCAGTACATCGCTGCCGCGGGGTTCGAGCACGGTGGCGGCGCGCCAGTCATCGAACTGCTCAGCCAGACGCTGACGCCGCTCGGCCATGCCGCCCCGCCCGAGATCGGGAAACCCGTCGAGCACCAGCCGCGTCGGCTCGCCGCCGGTGTGAGAATCGAGGATCTGGATGCGTTTCATGTATTCCCCTGTCGGACTGAGTCTGGAACTGGCTATTGCGTATACCCGATGGAACTGGCTAAGACGATCCCTTGTAGGACCGGCTTCAGCCGGGAAGGCGTCAGTCGCCACGCTGCAAAATTCATGGTGTTCACGCTGGCCTCTTCCCGGCTAAAGCCGGTCCCACTAAAAGCGCCGCGTACACTCCGACGTAACTGGCAACGACCATCCCTGTGGGACCGGCTTCAGCCGGGAAGGCGTCGGTCGTCACACCCGAGATTTATGGTGTTCACACTGGCCTCTTCCCGGCTAAATCCGGTCCTACAAAAAGCGCTGTACAACCGGTTTACAGATCGCGGCGCGGAGCAACTTCACTATTGAGGCAAGAGTGCCGCGAACGACGTCCTGGGTCTTGACCGATTTCACCCTCGCCAATGACGAAATCGGCATAGCCGCGATTCGTTCAGATCTCGCTGAGCACGGCATGAGGCAGGTGGGCGTAGAGGGTTCGGCAGACGCCGATGATGTGGTGCTCGATCAGTTCGGCCGCTTTGTCCACGTCACGATCGGCACAGGCCTTGAGAATCTCGCGGTGTTCCAGGTCGGCGCGCTCTTTGCCTTCTTCAAAGCTCATCTGCACCCGCAGGTAGCGTTCAACCTTGTCGTGGATCGAGCGAATCATGTTCAGCAGAAACGGCCGCTGCGCCGCTTCATACAGACAGGTGTGAAACGCCCAGTTCAGCTCGGCCCAACGCCCGATGTCGTCGTCGCGCATGAATTCGTCACAAATGGCCCGGGCCCGGTCCAGCTGGGCAGCGGTCATTCGCGGCACGGCGAGGCGGATGGCTTGCACCTCCAGCAGCACCCGCACTTCAAAGATCTGCGCCAGCTCCGGCTCGGAAATCCGCGTGACCACGGCCCCCTTGTTGCGCTGGAATTGCACCAGCCCTTCGGCTTCCAGACGCTTGAGCGCTTCACGCACGGGGATCTTGCTGACGTTGAACACCCGGGCGATGTCGTCCTGACGGATCGGCTCTTCCTCGGCGAACTGGCCGGAGATGATCGACTCGCGCAGGTACTTGGCAATGACCTCGGACGCGGAGGGCGCGACACCGAGGTTGGGGGCGTCTGGAAGAAGAAAAGGCACGCAGATGACTCGAAAAGGGCGGATGCCGAATATTGTATACGACGTCCGATTTGTTACGCGCTGTGTCTGCTCACTCCACCGGCAAAACGATCAATGGTTTGCCGTGTACGACAGCATCATCGACAGCTGGCACATCGGCCGGCCGCTGTCCGCATGCCACTGGTTGAACGCCGCTTGCACCGCCGCCTGATCACGCTGGCTGCTGGGCACGCGATCGACGATCTTCTGCGCATTCAGCGCAGCGACCACGTCATGGCTGGGAATGAAGGTGTCTTTGCCGACCATCCGCAAGAAGCGCGGCGATGACAGCCCGCCCATCTGATTGCCGTGTTTGAACAGGTAACGCCACAGCCCGACGATATCGGTCACCGGCCATTCGGCGATGAAATTGCCGAAGCTGCCATGTTCGTGGGCGATGTCCAGGATCAACTGCGCATTGCGCGGCACGCTCTTGAGCTTGCCCAGGTGACGGATGATCCGCGCGTCCTGCATCAGGCGTTCAAGGTGATCACCGCCCATCAGCGTGACCTTTTCCGGATCGAAGCCGAAGAAGGCCTGCTCGAAGGCCGGCCATTTGGCGTCCACCAGGCTGTGCTTGAGGCCGGCACGAAACACCCGCAGCGCCATGGTCGACAGATACCGGTCGTCGCTGAGGGCTTTGAGTTTTTTCGGCGTGGCGGGGGTCGGCAGATGCGCCTCGAGGGCGGCGACGGAACCAAAGCGGTTGAGGCAGTATTCATGGAGCCATTTGTAGTCTTGCATGCCCTCTCCAAAACAAAATTCATGTGCGCGATTGCTGGCGTAGCGCATTCCGAGTGCTGACGCAGAACCCCGGCAGGGGCTCTGTGCTTTGACCCGGTTTGAGCAAGGGGTTCCAGCAATCGCGCGCGAGCAATGCCTTGAGCTGTTAGCCCTTGGGCGGATCGAGCAACAGCGCGGTTTTCGCCAGCCGCTGACCCAGGGAACGGCACAGCGTGGTTTCGTGCTCATCCAGCGCGCGCTTGCCGTCGGCGCCGGCGTGATGACTGGCGCCATAAGGCGTGCCGCCGCCACGGGTTTCAATCAGCGCCGCTTCGCTGTAGGGCAGGCCGCTGATGAGCATGCCGTGGTGCAGCAGGGGCAGCAGCATCGACAGCAACGTGGTTTCCTGACCGCCGTGCAGGCTGGCGGTGGAGGTGAACACGCTGGCCGGTTTGCCCACCAGTGCGCCGGTCAGCCACAGGTTGCTGGTGCCGTCGAGAAAGTACTTCAGCGGCGCGGCCATATTCCCGAAGCGGGTCGGGCTGCCCAGGGCCAGGCCCGCGCAGTTTTTCAGATCATCCAGTGTGGCGTACAACGCGCCGGCCTCCGGAATGCTCGGCGCCACGGCTTCGCAGTCGGTAGACACCGCCGGCACCGTGCGCAGGCGCGCTTCCATGCCGGTCATCTCGACGCCACGGGCGATCTGCCGCGCCATCTCCGCGGTCGCGCCGTTACGGCTGTAAAACAGAACCAGAATGTACGGCGCGGTCATGGCAGGATCTCCAGAATGTTTTCCGGCGGACGACCAATTACAGCCTTGTCGCCGACGACGAGAATGGGGCGTTCGATCAACTTGGGATGGGCCGCCATGGCGGCGATCAGTTGCTCGTCGCTCAGGCCGGTGTCGGCCAGGTTCAGGGTTTTGTACTCGTCCTCACCGGTGCGCAGCAGTCCGCGAGCACCGATGCCGAGCTTGCCCAGCAGCTCGCGCAGTTGCGCGGCATCGGGCGGGGTCTCGAGGTAGTGAATGATGGTCGGCGTCAGGCCGCGGGCTTCAAGCAATTCCAGCGTGCCACGGGATTTGGTGCAACGCGGGTTGTGATAAAGCGTGAGATCGGTCATTTGCGGGTCGCATCTTGCCTGAGGTGGCGGCTATTCTACCTGCGTCACGGTAACGACCGGTAACACGCGGCGAGCGATGCACAATCGGCGCAGCGTGCAGCTGGAAATAAAGAGCACCTAGAAGGAAACGGCATCATGGCAAGGCGATTCGCAGCGGCGGCAGCACTGATTGGAAGTCTGTTGCTCAGCGGGTGCGGCGTGGATCTGGGCACGGACCAGAATGGCGAGAAAGTAGCCAGCAGCCGCGTCGACAAACACTGGCTGGTGGTCAATTACTGGGCTGAATGGTGCGGTCCGTGCCGAACTGAAATCCCCGAACTGAACAAGTTGTCCGAGCAGGTCAAAGGGCAGAACGTCAGCGTGTTCGGCGTCAATTTCGACAACCTCCAGGGCGAAGACCTGAAGAGCGCCAGCAAAGCGCTGGGCATCACCTTCACCGTGCTGGCCCAGGACCCGGCCGATCACTACGACCTGCCGAAAAGCGAAGCCCTGCCGGTGACCTACATCATCGACGACAAGGGCAAAGTGCGTGAGCAGTTGATGGGCGAACAGACCGCGGCGGGGGTGATGCAGAAGCTGGCGGAGTTGAAGGGGAAGGGCTGAGGCAGATCAAGTCAGCTTAGGTTCACAACGGGATTGCTCGCTGATTAACGCTCATCGGCCAGAAGCGCCCAGCGCTCGTGATCGCACCAGACTCCGGCGATCTGAAGGTATTTCGGGGAGAACCCCTCTTTCCGAAATCCCAGGCGCTTGACCAGCGCGATTGATCGCACATTTTCAGGCTGAATATTGGCCTCGATACGGTGAAGACCCAGCTCTTCAAAGGCGTACCGCGTCGTCAGTTTTACCGCCTGGGACATTCTTCCCGTCCCGGCAAACGAGACCATGCCCCAGTAGCTGAGGTACGCGTTCTGAAATCCTTTATAGAAAATCTGGCTCAGGTTGGTGACTCCAACGATGTGACCCGATTCGGTATCGCGAGCCAGCAGCCCAACGCTAGCGCCTGTGGTCTGAGCGGAGTACCACTCCTCGAAGCCTGAAGCGGTTATGAACGGCTGTACCCAGCGGCCGTGATAGTCCCGGCTTTCCCGGTTGGCGTGGAGAAGCTCGTCGATATCGGCGCGCGTTACCCGGGCGAGCTTGACGTCTGACATGTCCATAGTCTCTTCTCGTTACCTGCTTTCCCGGTGGCATCTTTGGGTTGTTGGCGCCTATCTTGCCGGAAGGGAGCCTATGACCTGCGAATCTTTGATTTCATGATGAAGATGAAACTGCCCTGAGTTCAATCAGACTGAATGTTCGGAGTGCGCTGGCGACCTAGATAGTGGCTCGTCATCAGCGTCCGCTATCGGCCAATAGCCGACATTGAGTTAAGGGGCTATGCCTGAGCCACCGGCTTGCTTACCGGCCAAGAAATAATGAATAAGCTCCCCACTCCAGAGGCCTGGCATATCGCATGACCGGCATGGGCCTCTGCGATAGCTTTGACCACTGCGAGCCCTAGACCACTACCGCCGCTCTTGCGCGAGCGCGAGGGATCGCCACGACGAAAGGCCTCGAAGATGTCGGCGGCCAGTGCGCTGTCGATGCCGGGGCCGTCGTCTGCCACGCTCAGTTGGCAGTCGTCGCCTACCTTTTGCAGACGCACCCGCACATTGCCCGGATCGGCATGGTGCAGGGCGTTTTCCAGCAGCGCCATGAGTGTCTGGCGCATGCGCAGCGCATCGCACTCCACCAGCAAGCTGGCGTCCAGTTCGTTATGCAGGTGAAAACCCTTGGCGGCCAGGGGCGCGGCGAAGGCCTGCAATACGGTGCTCAGTTCATCGGCGAGGCGCACGCTGGTTCGTTGTATTTCCAGATGGCCGCTGTCCTTGAGGCTCAGTACGCGCAGGTCTTCGATCAAACGGTTAAGTCCCTCCACCTGGCGCAGCAGTCCCTCGAACAACTCACTGCTGGGGTCGAATACCCCTTCGGCCAAGCCCTGCAGGCGCCCGCGCAGAATGGTTACCGGTGTGCGCAGTTCGTGGGCGATGGCGGCGTTCCAGAATTCGCGCTCGCGGGTCATGCTCTGCAGGCGCTCGGCCATGGCGTTGAAGTCGCGCACCAGTTGCGCCGTCTCGCCCGAGGCCTGTGCGTCCAGCGGTGCGCGGGCCGTGAGGTTGCCCTGGGCCACTTCACGCAGGCTGTGCGCCACCGAATTCAGCGGGGTGATCAGGCGCCGCGACAGGCGAATGGCGACGAACACCGACATGCCCAGTGCGGCGGCTATGGTGCAGCCGATCCAGATCATCTCTACCCGTGAGGGTATCCAGGTTTCGGAGATGCTGTTCGGCATGTAAGCCACGGCGATGGCGTAGAACACGTAGGAGCCGAACACGGCGATGAAGATGATGCCCAGCGCCATAACCGCCAGAGACTGGATGAACTGCCGGCGCAGGCCCGGTGTCGTTTTCATGACTCGACGCCGAAGCGATAACCCACGCCCCAGACGCTGTTCGGCACGCCCTGGACATCCAGCGCTTCGAGCTTCTTGCGCAGCTTGCTGACGTGGCTGTCCACGGTGCGCTCCTGGGTATCGCCTTCGGGCAGACAGTTTTCCAGCAGTTCGGTACGGCTGAACGCGCGTTTCGGCGCGCGCATCAGGCAGGCCAGCAGCTTGAACTCGGTGAGGGTCAGATCCAGGGTGTGTTGCTGGCCCTCACGAAACACGCTGGCTTCGTGGCTATCTAGGTCGATCCGGAACGCGCCCACTCGCAGCATCTGTGTGGCGGCGGGCGCGCTGCTCAGTGTGCGGCGCAGAACCGCTTGCACCCGCGCCACCACCTCGGCCGGGTTGAAGGGTTTGACCACGTAGTCGTCGGCACCCAGGCGCAGTCCCATCAGCTTGTCGATGTCCTGATCGAGCGCGGTGAGCATGATCACCGGGGTGTTGTCACGGGAGCGGATTTCGCTGAGTACCTTCCAGCCATCGAGCACGGGCATCTGCACGTCGAGCAGCAGTAAATCCGGCTTGAGTGTCTGGTGCAGGGACAATGCCTGCTGCCCGTCGCTGGCATGTTGAGTATGCAGGCCGCTGCGTCGCAGGTAGGCGATGAGGATATCGGCGATCTCGGCCTCGTCCTCGGCGATCAGTACCAGTGCCGGTGTGGCAGTGCTGGTGCGCGCGTTGAGATCGGACATGGGCAGGCTCGCAGACGGTGGCGTTGGAGTTTATCGCGGCCTCCATGCTTTCTCCACAAAGCCTCGAATCATTCGCAACAGCGCTGTTCCAGACTGCAGCCTCGATCAGCTCCCGGACTCCATCAAGTCGCCGGGCGCAGGGTGTAACGAGGAGTGGGTTATGGGCAGCAAACAGCGGCATCTGAGCAGTGTGCTCGCAGGGCTTGCCGTATTGGCACTGGCAGGGTGCGATTCGGCACCCGAGTTTGCCGAAACGTCCGCGCCTCTGCAGGTGTCGGTGATGACATTGATGCCGCACGAACTGGCGATCAGCGAGGTTCTGCCTGCGCGTGTGGCTGCCGTGCGCAGCGCCGAGATTCGTGCGCAGATTGGCGGCATCGTGCAGCACCGCCTGTTCGAGCAGGGCGCCGAGATTGAGGCCGGCGCCGTGTTGTTCCAGATCAATCCAGCGCCGTTCAAGACCGAAGTCGACAGCGCCGCAGCCGTCTTACAGCGCGCCAATGCTGCTGTGGCACGGGCGCGGCTACAGGTCGAGCGTTTGGCCCCGCTGGTGCAGGCCGAGGCAGTCAGCCGCCAGACGTATGACGACGCCGTGGCGTTGCGCGAGCAGGCCTCCGCCGACGTTGCCCAGGCCAAGGCGACGCTGGCACGGCGCAAGCTGGATTTGCAGTTCGCCAGCGTCGAGGCCCCGATTGCCGGGCGCATCGATCAGGCGCTGGTCAGCGAAGGCGCGTTGGTGTCGCCGAGCGATGCCACGCCCATGGCGCGCATTCAGCAGATCGACCAGGTGTACGTCGACGTGCGCCAGTCCGCCTCGGTACTGGACACGCTGCGTCAGCAGGCGGGTTCGGCGACCCCGGAACTGGGCGTGGACATCCTCGGCAGCGACGGCAAGCCACTGGGCATGCGCGGGCGCATCCTGTTCTCCGGCATCGAGGTGGATGCCGGCACCGGTGACGTGCTGCTGCGCGTGCTGGTGGACAACCCGCAACGCCGCCTGCTGCCCGGCCTCTACGTACAGGCGCGGATTCCCCGGGCGCATTACTCGGCCGCCCTCAGCGTGCCGCAGCAGGCGGTGACCCGCACAGCAGGTCAGGCCAAAGTGTGGGTGGTTGATGCCCAGGGCCAGGTCCAGCCGGAGTCCATCGAGGTCGGTGAGCTGCTCGGGGGCAATTATCGCGTGGTGTCGGGGCTCAGCGCCGGGCAGCAGGTGGTTATCGAGGGTATCGAACGCTTGAGCCCCGACGCTCAGGTTGCTACGCGACTTTGGCAGCCCGCCGCCACCCACGAGCAACTCAACGCCGCTGCGCGCTGATTCCGGAGAAACACTCATGCCACAGTTCTTCATCAACCGCCCGGTGTTTGCCTGGGTGATCGCCCTATTTATCGTACTGGTCGGCGTTATCGCTATACCGCAGTTGCCCATCGCCCGTTACCCATCGGTGGCGCCGCCGTCGGTGACTATATTTGCCGCCTATCCAGGGGCCTCTGCACAGACGCTCAACGACTCGGTGGTGAGCCTACTCGAGCGTGAGCTGTCGGGCGTGAAGAATCTGCTGTACTTCGAGTCTTCAGTGGACACCTCGGGTAGCGCGCAGATCACCGCCACCTTCAAGCCGGGAACCGATGCGGAGCTGGCCCAGGTCGATGTGCAGAACCGCATCAAGGCGGTGGAGTCGCGCCTGCCCCAGACCGTGAGGCAAAGCGGCCTGCAGGTGGAATCCGCCGCCTCGGGCTTTCTGATGATGGTCGGCCTGACTTCGCCCAACGGCCAGCGCGATGAAGTAGCGCTGAATGACTATCTGGCGCGCAACATCGTTCAGGAGCTGCGCCGCATCGACGGCGTGGGACGCGTGCAACTGTTCGGCGCCGAGCAGGCCATGCGTGTCTGGGTCGACCCGAACAAGCTCACCGCCTATGGCCTGACCATGAACGAACTGTCCCAGGCCATCGAGCAGCAGAATGCGTCGATTGCCCCCGGGCGGATCGGCGACGAGCCAGCGTTGCCAGGCCAGCGCCTGACCTTGCCACTGACGGTGCAGGGGCAATTGAGCACGCCGGAGCAGTTCGCTGCCGTCGTCCTGCGCGCCGGTAGCGATGGTGCCAAGGTGCTGCTCGGGGACGTGGCGCGCGTCGAGCTGGGTGCGCAGTCCTACGGCTTCTCCAACCGCGAGAATGGCCTGGCCGCGACCAGTGCCGCTATACAGCTTTCGCCCGGGGCCAACGCCGTGCTCACCGCCTCACAGGTGCGCAAGCGCCTGGCGGAACTGGCGCCGAGCATGCCGGCGGGCATGACCTACTCGGTGCCGTTCGACACCGCGCCCTTCGTCAAAGTGTCCATCGAGAAGGTGATCTACACCTTGCTCGAGGCCATGGCGCTGGTGTTCCTAGTGATGTTCCTGTTCCTGCAGAACCTGCGCTACACGCTGATCCCGGCCATCGTCGCGCCCATCGCGCTGCTCGGCACTTTCGCGGTGATGCTGCTGGCAGGTTTCTCGATCAACTCGCTGACCATGTTCGGCATGGTGCTGGCCATCGGCATCATCGTCGATGACGCCATCGTGGTGGTAGAGAACGTCGAGCGGCTGATGGCCATGCAAGGATTGTCGCCGAAGGAAGCGACTACGCGGGCGATGCAGGAAATCACCGGGGCAATTATTGGAATCACCCTAGTGCTCACCGCCGTTTTTATCCCCATGGCGTTTGCCAGCGGCTCCGTGGGGGTGATCTACCAGCAGTTCACTCTGTCGATGGCGGTGTCGATCCTGTTCTCGGCCTTCCTAGCCCTGACTCTGACACCGGCGCTGTGCGCCACGCTGCTGCGTCCAGTGAGCGCCGACCATCATGTAAAACGCGGCTTTTTCGGTGCCTTCAACCGTGGTTTTGAACGCCTCACCGCGAGCTACGGCGCGCGGGTGGGCCGCCTGGTCGGGCGCAGCGGGCGGATGATGGCGGCCTTCGCAGTGATCTGCGCCGTGCTCGCCGTCGCTGCCGCGCAGTTGCCGTCGGCTTTTTTGCCCGAGGAAGACCAGGGCTACTTTATGACCTCCATCCAGCTGCCCACGGGCGCCACCAGCGAACGCACACTGGAGGTGGTCAAGGCCTACGAGGCCCACGTTGCCTCGCGTCCGGGACTGGACGCCAACCTGGTGGTTCTGGGATTCAGTTTCGCCGGTTCTGGTCCCAACGCCGCGATGGCTTTTACCATGCTCAAGGGTTGGAATCAGCGCAATGGCGCCACTGCCGCGGAAGAAGCCGAGCTGGCGCAACTGGCCATGGCGGACAACGTAGAAGGCACTGTAATGAGCCTGATGCCGCCGGCCATCGACGAGCTGGGCACATCTTCGGGTTTCACTCTATTTCTGCAGGACCGCGCCAACGGGGGCGAAGCCGCGCTGCTGGCGGCGCAGGCGCAACTGCTGAAGCTGGCGGCGCAGAGTGAAGTGGTCAGCGATGTCTACCCTGATGGCCTGCCGCCCGGCGAGAGCGTTCGTCTGGAGATCGACCGGCAGAAGGCTGAGGCCATGGGCCTGTCCTTCGCGGCGGTGAGCAGCACGCTGTCGGCGGCCATGGGCTCGCTGTACGTCAACGACTTCCCCAATGCCGGACGCATGCAGCAGGTCATCCTGCAGGCCGACGCCTCGGCGCGCATGCAACTGGATGACGTGCTCGGCCTGCGCGTGCGCAATGCCGGCGGCGGCATGGTGGCGCTGCGCGAGGTGGTGAGGCCGGTATGGAGCAAGTCTCCCCAGCAGATGATGCGCTTCCAAGGCTTCCCCGCCGTGCGTATTGCCGGTGGCGCGGCTGCGGGCGTGTCCAGCGGTGCGGCGATGGCCGAGATGGAGCGCCTGGTGGAGCAGTTGCCGCAGGGTTTCGCCCTGGCCTGGACCGGGCAGTCGTTGCAAGAACAACAGTCGGCCGCGCAGGCGCCATTGTTGATGCTGCTCTCGGCGCTGGTGGTGTTCTTGGTGCTTGCGGCGCTCTATGAGAGCTGGTCGATCCCATTGTCGGTGATGCTGGTGGTGCCACTGGGGCTGCTCGGTGCGGTGGCGGCGGTGATGCTGCGTGGGATGCCCAATGACCTGTTCTTCAAGGTGGGGATGATCACCATCATCGGCCTGTCGGCGAAGAACGCCATCCTCATCGTCGAGTTCGCCCGCCAGTTGCATGGCGAGGGGCGCACGCTGGTCGACGCTGCCGTGACCGCAGCACGCCAGCGCCTGCGGCCGATCCTGATGACCTCGCTGGCCTTCACCCTCGGCGTGGTGCCGCTGATGCTCGCCTCCGGCGCCAGCGCGGAAACCCAGCACGCCATCGGCACCGGGGTGTTCGGCGGCATGCTCAGTGGCACTCTGCTGGCGGTGTTCTTCGTGCCGGCCTTTTTCGTTTTCGTTATTGGCACGCAGGAGCGCTTCAGCGCCTGGCGTGCGCAGCGTGGCGCAACCGCGCTGCCCCGGGAGAACCCGTGATGCGTTTGTTAGTAATCCTCCCGCTGCTAGTCTGTCTGAGCGCCTGCTCGCTGACGCCGACTCTGGAGCGTCCGGCCGCACCTGTGCCGGCGAGCTTTGCTATGGCCACTGTCACACGGGTCTCGACGCTGCCGGCCAGTGCTCTGGGCTGGCGCGAGATGTTCGCCGACCCGCGCCTGCAGCGGCTGATCGAGCTGGCACTGGCCAATAACCGCGATCTGCGGCTGGCCACCCTCAACGTCGAGGCCGCGCAGGCACAGGCGAACATCCAGCGCGCCGCGCGTTTGCCGGGCGTGGGGCTGGAGGGAACGCGCACGCGTGAACGCGCCCTGAGCGTAGATACCAGCGGCCAGACCAGCCGCGCGGTCAACCAGCAGACCGGGGTGAACGTCGCCCTCAGTGCCTTTGAGCTGGACCTGTTCGGTCACGTACGGGCACTTTCCGATGCGGCGTTCGCGCGCTATCTGGCCAACGAGGAGGGGCGCGATGCGGCACAGATTGCCTTGGTCGGTGCGGTGGCCGAGGCCTACTTCGCCCAGCGCCTGGCTGACGAGCAACTGCAGCTCACTGGACGCACCCTGGCCGACTGGCAGCAGTCGCTTGAGCTGGCACGCCTGCTCAAGCAGGCCGAGCAGAGCAGCAGCCTGGATGTGGCTCAGGCCGAAGGGCAAGTGGCCCAGATCGAAGCCGACCTGCAGGGGCGCCAGCGTGCATTGGCGCAGGCGGATAACGCCCTCCAGTTGCTGGTGGGCAGCGAGCTGCCAGGCGACCTGCCAGCTGCTTTCGCGCTTGAGTGTCAGCCTCTGATTAGGCGTTTGCCAGCTGGATTGCCCGCTGATCTATTGCTGAATCGGCCAGATCTGCGTCAGACCGAGCAGATGCTGGTGGCTGCTAATGCCGATGTAGGCGCGGCGCGGGCAGTGTTCTTTCCGCAGATTTCCCTGACCGCGTCGTTCGGATATGCCAGCACCTCGCTTGGCAGTTTGTTCGACCCGGTAGGGCAGGTCTGGCGTTTCGCTCCACAGATTTCCCAGCCGCTGTTTCAGGGCGGGCGCCTTCGTGCCGAATTGCGCCTCGCCGAAGTGCGCAAATCCGAAGCGGTCGCGCAGTACGAGCGCGCCATCCAGACCGCCTTCCGCGAGGTGGCCGACGCTCTGGCGGGAACCGCTACTTTTGATCTCCAGATCGAGGCGCAACTGCGCGCGGTGAGCGCCGGAGAAAAGCGCCTACAACTGTCCGACCTGCGTTACCGCGCAGGCGTCGATGGCCGTCTGGAACTGCTCGACGCACAGCGCCAGTTGCAGGCCGCACGGCAGACGCAGCTAGAGTTACGGCGTGAAGAAATTTCCAACCAGGTGGCGCTTTACAAGTCCCTCGGCGGCGGCCTGCATGAGCGCGATCTCCCGGAAACTGTCGCTGTCAGAGCAGCTCTGGCCCCTCATTATCGGACTAACGGCGTCGTCCATTGCGATCATGGGTTCCGTGGAAGCCAGTAAGGGCGTTGCGCGGGCTCGCTGGAAAACGCTGCGTATGGGTTGTGCGCAGGCGTCGGGGTCGCCTCGTTCAGCGTATTCATGTCCACTATATTTAGTCGCACGATCTCACTACCAGTGAATCTTGCGAAACCATTAGCAGAGCGTTCGAGGATTTCAGAATGGTCAAACTCCTTATGGCTAACGTAGGTACTCTCAACGATTTTAAAACTGCTCTCCAAGACGCGTTCCGAGTAGCGGTAGAAGCTGATTTAGGTCAGCCGCTTGAAGAGCCAATTCCTCCTGATGCGGACATAGAGCAGTCCATCGCTGTTGACGGGGCTGCTACTTACTGGATCATGGAGAACGATCAGCGTGTCGGTGGTGCAGTTTTGGTAGTTGATGAAATCAGCCATCTAAACTCACTGTCCTTCTTCTTCATTTCAACCAACCAGCAGAGTCGTGGGCTAGGGCTGCAAGCCTGGAAAGCAATAGAGAACGAGTATCCAAACACCAAGGTCTGGGAAACCGTCACCCCACATTTTGAGAAGCGAAACATTCACTTTTATGTAAATAGGTGTGGCTTCAAAATTGTTGAGTTCTATAACAAATTTCATCCGGATCCAAACCAGACTTCGGGTCAGGTCCATCTAGAAGGGGAGGACAATGAGATGCTCAGATTCATGAAGGTTATGGACCACAAGTAAATTATCAACCAATCCTTAAGCGGCTGCTTTTGGCCGACAATACCTGACGCTTAGTGCTCGCGCTGGGGCTAAGACATGGCCGTCAGGGTTTGCAAAAAGCTAAGCGGGCTCTACCATGTTGCCTCGCTCTATCGAAGGCTAATGGAATGATACTCAAACTCAGGCAAGGCTGTGTGACTGATCTCCCCGCCATCTACCGAGGTGAGGAGAGTTATATTCGATGTTGGGAGCCGGATCATGAAGCTGCATGGCGCTCGCAATTGGAGCGGCATCTGACGCTTTGGGTAGAGAATCTCGACCGACTGACAGTCGCGGTCATGCGGGGGCAGTTCGCGGGCTATATGTTATGGGCGGCCGAACACAGGTGCGCCGAGCTTTGCACTATTCACGTAAGGCCAGACTTTCGGCGGCTCGGCGTGGGAAAGGCACTCCTTGATGCTTATCTACGCGATGCGGCACGGCAGGGTTTCAAGCATTGTCGTTTAAGCGTGCGGCCTGATAACCCTGCGAAGTTGATGTACTTGACGGCAGGCTTTTCATGCACCGGCACCGGTCGCCATGAGTACTTAACATACGAGCGTCGGGCGTGACGGTCCGCACTAAAGATTGACTCTCGATCGATAACTACTGTCAGAAATAAGGTATTTCAGGTATTGCTAAGCGCGTTCCCGCAAATGTTTGTTCATTGCGAACGACGGCTTTCGACCCAAAGCAGCCGCCAGCCTAATCGAAGCGCCGACTCCAAAGACGAGCTCACCGTCTCAAACACCCCAAGCAATCAGCAGCGCACGCTTACCCCACCAGAACTTCCCAAAGACCAAAGCGGTCACATCGCTAGTCCCGACGAGTGATGCGTATGAGCCTCTTAGAGCAGGAAATGCAGGACCGTGTACACCCCGTAGCCGAGGACCTTACGCTGCAGCGTAAAGTCTGGCGGTTCCAGAGGGTGGGCTGGTATGTGCTGACGGCGGTTGTCATCCTGACGTTGCTCGGTTTGTTTTCCAGAGGCCCGCTCAGTTCGCTCGAAACGGTGAGTGAGCAGGGTGACCTGACGGTGCAGTACGAGCGTTTCCACCGCGCCGGCGGGACCAATCCGATGATCGTTCAGGCCACGGGGCAGCCGGGCAAAGAAATTACGCTGTCGATTAGCAAGCCCATGCTGGATGGCTTCAGCATCGAGTCTATCCAGCCGCAGCCGGCCAGCTCCGTGGGCAGTCCCCAAGGTTTGAGTCTTACGTTCCCTACCGACAAGAGTGGTCACGTCACGCTCTTCATTTCATGGCGCAGCGACGGCATCGGGCTGTTTAAAAGCCAGATCAGTGTCGTGGGCGGCGGCCACATTCCCCTCACTCAGTTCATCTACCCATAGGTGCTCAATGGATGCCGTACTACGCGCGGGTGCGATTTACCTTGCACTGATGGTGCTCTTCAAGATTTCTGGCCGACGATCATTGGGCGAGCTGACGTCGTTTGATTTTGTGCTGCTGATGGTCATTGGTGAAGCCACCCAGCAAGCGCTGCTGGGCGATGACTTCTCCGTGACCAATGCGATTCTGGTGATTGTGACGTTGATGGTGATCGACATCGGCCTTTCCCTCGTCAAGCGGCGCTCCAAACGCTTGGCCAAGCTGATCGATGGGGGGCCGACGATCATCGTCGAAAACGGCGCGTTCCTGCGCCATCGCATGCACGAAGCCCGTGTCCAGGAGGACGACATCCTGGAGGCCGCCAGAATAGAGCAGGGCTTCGAGCGGGTGGAGCAGATCAAGTACGCGATCCTCGAGCGAAACGGCAAGATCTCGATCATTCCTGCGTGATCATCTGCCCCGACACGGCCTGATGGGAGTAGCTTCCAGCGCCGCAAGCGGCTTGGTCAGCAGGGGCACCCCAAGGCTGGATATCAGATCTGGCCGTTGCTCCCTCCGCGCAGCTCGTTTGAAACACACCTCGCAAGGGTGGCCCCTATTACTGAACAATTTCAGCGAGTTGACGGCCATTTATTCAGCCAGGCCGATAAAGTTTTGGTCGCTGAAGACGATACGAATGGCAAGGTGCCATGGAGGAGGCCCGTCACGCATTTCGAGTGTGTACAACATGTCCAATTTTTTCCTTCTTCGCCGTGATCGTCGCGCGCTGAAGCAACTGCTGGCCTCGATCATGAGCGGCAACAATCCTGAGGTCGCCCAGTGCAAAGAAGGTCCAGCGGTCCTGGATGCCTGGCGCCTGATCCAGTCCTCTCATGATCAATATCAATCCCGCATAGGCCTGCTCGAGAAGGAGCTTGAGGATGCCCGCGAGTTGCTTCGCGAATCAGCAGCCTCCGCGTCAGCGCACGAGATCCGATTCGATCTCGTCAATCGCGCGTCCAGTGAAGGTCTTTGGGACATGGAGGTCGTGGCCGGCGACCCCGTCAATCCCGGAAACCGCTTTTGGTGGTCGCAGCAATTCCGCAGCCTTCTGGGCTTCAAGGATGAAAGGGATTTTCCGAATGTGCTCGCCAGTTGGGCGGATCGGCTCCATCCGCAGGACAAGCAGGCAACGCTCGACGCCTTCGCTCGTCATCTCAACGACAAGTCCGGAATGACCCCGTACAAAGTCAATAACCGGCTCGCCATGAAAGACGGTTCGTATCGTTGGTTCCACGCACAGGGTGAGACACTCCGCGACGAGCGAGGCACGCCCATCCGTGTCGCCGGCTCGCTCCGGGATATCCATGACCAGTTGGAGCGGGACCAGGAGCATGACGTCATCATCACCAGATTCGAGCTGGCTCGGGAGATGCTCTCGGATGGGCTGTGGGATATGGAGGTCATTGCCGGCGACCCTGTAAATCCCAAAAACCCGTTCTGGTGGTCACCCCAGTTCCGTCGGTTGCTGGGCTTCGAAACGGTCGAGGAGTTTCCAGATGTCTTGGACAGCTGGGCATCCAGGCTGCACCCGGATGACAAGGACAGAAGCCTCAGCGCTTTCGGGGCTCATCTGAATGACCGATCAGGCAAGACACCTTTTGATATCGAGTACCGGCTGAGGATGAAAAGCGGCGAATATCGGTGGTTCCGTGCGCGAGGCCAGACCAGGCGTGACCCCGCCGGCCTGCCTGTGCGCGTAGTCGGTGCCCTTGTGGACGTCAACTTGCAGCACGAGCAGGAAGTTCTGAGGGAAACAGAGGTCAAGCATCAGCAGACGCTTGAGCACAATATCGAGCAATTGTCCCAGATCGTGGGGACGATCCAGAGCATCGCCAGCCAGACCAACCTTTTAGCCCTGAATGCGGCTATTGAGGCTGCACGTGCGGGGGAGGCGGGTCGGGGCTTTGCAGTGGTTGCCGACGAGGTTCGCAAGTTGGCAACGCGCACCACTGAAGCCACTGAGCAGGCAGCCGGCATGATTGCCCGCTAGCCCTTGCTTCCTTCAACCCCCCTGGTTCCTTGAACCAGGTCGAGGTCTGAAAAGCAGTGGTTCGGAAAAAGACTCTCCAACGCAAACGCCCTGGGATCGGCAGGATCACTGTCGGTTTATGGCCAGGGCTAATGCGCGCCGACAAATCGTACCTATGTCCAGGGAATGCCAAGGTTTGGGGATGAACAGTGGGGCATATCCAGACTCCAGGATTTGTTGCCCTCGTCCCCCCGAGGACAAGATCACGGGGATGCGGGGCCAATGAGCCTGCACCCGATTGGCCAGGCCGATACCGCTCAGCCCCCCCGGCATATGAATATCAGACAGGATGAGATCCGCCCCTCCTGAGGTCTCGCACAACCATTCCCAGGCGTCGTCGCCTGTCTCTGCTGTTACGACCTCGAAGCCTTCCGTCTCTAAAATTTCGTGGATCAAACTGCGGATGAGCCAGTCGTCTTCCACCACTAAAACGGTTGATAACACTGTCATGAGCCCATGCTGGTTTGTCGTGCAGTTGGACTGGGCCACTGTCTGCGGGTTCCCGCTTCCGATACAGCGGTAGTCTAGGTGTGTTTGTCCGGTTGTACCGCTCTAATTCAATGGTGTGTTGTTGTATCCAAGGCCTGAATCGCCCCTGATCATCTGGACAGCTATGAACAAGATCGACAGAGCGTGCCGAACTAGCCGGTACAATCCCCCGTCACTGACAACCCGGAGCCTGGGCCTTTAATGTCGTTGTTCAATCGTTTGACTGCATTTTCAACCCAGAGCGGCAGGGCGGTCGGCCTGGTCTGGGCGACTTCCCGCCCCTTGTTCAGCGGCTTGATCGTGGCGACGCTGATCGCCGGCATCTTACCCGCGCTTGCCGCCTGGATCGGCCAGCGGATCGTCGATGCGGTGGTTCAGGCGATGCAGATCCATGGCAGTGGCAGCCAGGCGCCGGTATGGCCTGTCCTGCGTTATGTGTTGGCTGAGGCAGGCGTACTGGCGTTGCTGGCCGCGGCGCAACGGGCGCTTTCAATGCAACAAGCGCTCCTGCGGGTGCAGTTGGGGCAGAAGGTCAACCTGATGATCCTGGAAAAGGCCCAGACCCTTTCGCTGCTGCAGTTCGAAGACTCAGCCTTTTACGACAAGCTGGTGCGCGTGCGCCGCGATGCGTCGGCCCGGCCACTGGGCTTCGTCACAAAAGGCCTGGGACTTACGCAAAACCTTATCTCGCTGGTCAGCTTCGCGGTGCTGCTGGTGCATTTTTCCCCTTGGGCGCTCTTGATCCTGGTGTTCGGTGCGCTGCCGGTGTTCTTCGCCGAGACGCATTTTTCCGGTAATGCCTTCCGCCTGTTTCAGCGTCGCGCCCCGGAAACCCGCCATCAAAATTACCTGGAAGCACTGCTGTCCCATGAGTCGCACACCAAGGAGGTCAAGCTGTTCGGCATGGCGCCGTTGTTGCTGCAACGCTACCGCGACAACTTCACGCGCCTGTACGCCGAAGACCGTCGGCTAACCGTGCGACGCGACGTCTGGGGCTTTGTCCTAGGGCTATTGGGCACTGCCGCGTTCTACGTGGCCTACGCCTGGGTGGTACTGGACACCGTGCGCGGCCAGACCACACTGGGCCAGATGACGATGTACCTGGTGCTGTTCAAGCAAGGCCAGGTCGCCATCACTGCCAGCCTCAGCGCGATTGCCGGTTTGTACGAGGACGGCCTGTACCTGTCCGACCTCTATGAATACCTTGGGGTGCCGGTGGCACCTGTACGCGGCACGCTCAAGGCCGGTGCACGCCCGGGCGACGGCCTGCGCTGCGAGCGCTTGGGGTTCCGCTACCCGGGTGCAGCGCACGCCACGCTCAGCGACATCAGCCTGCACCTGACGCCTGGCATGAGCCTGGCCCTGGTGGGCGAAAACGGCTCGGGCAAAACCACCTTGATCAAATTGCTCACCCGGCTCTACACCCCTGACGAGGGCCGGATCCTGCTGGACGGCAGCGATTTGCAGGACTGGGACGAACAGGCTTTGCACCAGCGCATCGGGGTGATCTTTCAGGACTACATCCGCTACCAGATGACCGTCGGCGAAAACCTTGGGGTGGGTGACGTCGACGCTTTCGATGACCAGGACCGTTGGCGCGAAGCGGCCACTCAAGGGATCGCCGCCGAATTCATCGAACGCTTGAGCAACGGCTATCACACGCAGCTGGGGCGCTGGTTCGTGGGTGGGCAGGAACTGTCCGGCGGGCAATGGCAAAAGCTGGCGCTGTCACGGGCCTACATGCGCCGCGGGGCCGATCTGCTCATTCTGGACGAACCGACGGCCGCCCTCGACGCAGCGGCCGAGGCTGCCGTATTCGAGCACTTCCGCGAGTACGCCAAGGGGCGCATGACGCTGCTGATCTCTCACCGATTCTCCAGCGTGCGCAACGCCGACCACATCATCGTGCTGGATCAGGGTCGGATTCTGGAACAAGGCACCCACGTGCAACTGATGGCGGGCGGCGGGCGCTATGCGAGCCTGTTCGACATCCAGGCGCGTGGGTATCGGTGACGACCCAGGCTGGCCACTGACGAGTCAAGACTGAGTTGGGTAGGGGCTTGCAACAAACCCTTACCCCACGTCACGAAAAGTCTTCGACCACCGCTCCTTGCACAAAACCGTCCCTGCACTATGGTTCTGCCTTAGGTAGTACGCGACCGAACCCCGACGGGTTGCTTTAGGCGCTTTCGAGCGATGGCAACTTATCGGGGGTTTACATGCAGGATGTGAAACGATTTCACGCGCTGGACAGCCTGCGGGGTATCTGCGCAATAGCGGTCGTCCTTTACCACACCCATCTTGTCGGCAGCATCACGGAGTGGGCCTTCTTCGCCAATGCCGACTTGTTCGTCGAGTTCTTCTTTGTTCTCAGCGGTTTCGTCATGGCGCACGCCTACGGCAGCAAGCGTCAACTGGACTTCAGTCACTTCCTGATTTCGCGCACCTTCCGCCTGTTGCCCCTGCACGTGTTCATGCTCGCGGTCTTCATTGGCCTGGAATTCCTCAAGTACGCCGCCTACAAGCGTGGCTTTTCCTTCAATCAAACGCCTTTTACCGGCATCTACGCGCCGTCGCAGATCCTGCCCAATCTTCTGCTGGTGCAAAGCTGGACGCACCTGACGGAAAACCTGTCATTCAACACCGCGTCCTGGAGCATCAGCATCGAGTACTGGACCTACATGTTGTTCGCCGCGACTGTGTTGATGGCTTCCACGCGGCGATACCTGCTGTGGGCCGTCATCGCTCTTTGCGGATTTGCGCTGCTTTACCGCCAGATCGATGTCCTGACCGTCTACGCGCAAAAAGGCGTGGGCTGTTTCTTTGCCGGGGCATTGGCCTACGCCTTTTTCACCCGCTCAAGACGCTGGATTGCCCCTGGCTTTGGGTTGTTCAGCGTGCTGGAAGCCCTGTCAGCGCTCGCCATCTGGTGGGTGCTGACCTCTGAGTTGTCGCAAAAGGTATTGGCAGCCAGCGCAGTATTCTGCGTGACCATCGTGGTGTTTGCCTTCGATGGCGGAGCGTTGTCCCGCGTGCTCAAGTATGAATTCTTCGCACGTCTGGGGCGGTTGTCCTACTCCATCTACTTGACCCATCTGGCCATACTGTTCTTTGTTATTTCGGCCTTTATGGTGGTGCAGAAAAAAACCGGCTTTGACGCTGCGCCGATGCTGGGTGAAATTCGCTATCTGGACACCGGGCATGCCTGGCTGAATAACCTGATGGTGTTGCTGATTCTGGCGGTGGTCGTGACGATTTCCAGCGCGACTTATCACTATGTCGAGCTCAGAGGGCAGGGGGTGGGCAAGCAGTTATTGCGGCGCAGGATGGCGATGCCCGTGGGCTAAGGCAGTGATTCCTGTCCCAGCCAAAACCGCAACCCATTCAGTGCCGAGCGGACCGACCAGGACCGTCAGCACGTCAACATTTTTTAATTTATCAAGGACATAGTCAGAACCAATTCAGGAATGGCGGGCTCGGACCGTAGGCTTCTACTCTCAGAACAACCAAAAACAGAGAGAGAGACCGAGATGTACTTACCCCGATCCCCTATCGCCGCCAGCCTGATTGGCGCGAGCCTGATGGTCAGTTCTGCAGCGTACGCAGACACCCTGACCCGCGACAATGGCGCCGCCGTTGGCGACAACCAGAACTCCCAAACCGCCGGCCCCAACGGCCCGGTCCTCCTGCAAGATGTGCAATTGCTGCAAAAACTCCAGCGCTTTGATCGTGAACGCATTCCGGAGCGGGTCGTGCACGCTCGCGGTACGGGCGTACATGGCGAATTCGTTGCCTCCGACGACGCCTCCGACCTGAGCAAAGCCAAGGTCTTCAGCAAGGGCGAGCACACCCCGGTGTTCGTACGGTTTTCAGCCGTTGTCCACGGCAACCACTCCCCTGAAACCCTGCGTGACCCCCGCGGCTTCGCCACCAAGTTCTACACCGCCGACGGCAATTGGGACCTGGTCGGTAACAACTTCCCGACGTTTTTCATCCGTGACGCGATCAAGTTCCCGGACATGGTCCACGCTTTCAAGCCTGACCCGCGCACCAACCTGGATGACGACTCCCGACGTTTCGACTTCTTCTCCCACGTCCCGGAAGCCACCCGCACGCTGACGTTGCTGTACTCCAACGAAGGCACACCCGCCAGCTATCGCACCATGGATGGCAACGGCGTGCACGCCTACAAACTGGTAAACGCCAAGGGCGAAGTCAACTATGTGAAGTTCCACTGGAAAAGCCTGCAAGGCCTGAAAAACCTCGATCCCAAGCAGGTCGCTGAAGTGCAGTCCAAGGACTACAGCCACCTGACCAACGATCTGGTTGCCGCCATCAACAAGGGCGACTTTCCGAAGTGGGACCTGTACGTCCAGGTGGTCAAGCCTGAGGACTTGGCGAAGTTTGACTTCGACCCGCTGGACGCCACCAAAATCTGGCCCAATATTCCCGAGCGCAAAATCGGCCAGATGGTCCTGAACAAGAATGTGGATAACTACTTCCAGGAAACCGAGCAGGTCGCCATGGCGCCCGCCAACGTTGTGCCGGGTATCGAGCCTTCGGAAGACCGCCTGCTGCAAGGCCGGGTATTTTCCTACGCTGACACCCAGCTCTATCGCGTGGGCACTAACGTGCTGAGCCTCCCGATCAACGCGCCACGGGTCAAGGTCAACAACGGCAATCAGGACGGCGCGCTCAATACCGGTCATACCACTACCGGCGTGAACTACGAGCCAAGCCGACTCAATCAGCGTCCAGCGGCTGAAGAGGCGCGCTACAGCCAACTGCCACTGACCGGCAGCACACAACAGGCCAAGACTCAGAAGGAACAAAACTTCAAACAGGCGGGCGATTTGTATCGTTCTTACAGCGAGAAGGACCGCAAGGACCTGATTCAGAGTTTTGGTGAATCCCTGGCGACCACCGACACCGAAAGCAAGAACATCATGCTGTCGTACCTCTACAAGGCCGATCCGGAATACGGCACCGGCGTGACCAAGGTTGCCAATGGCGACCTGGCCAAGGTCAAGCAGTTGGCCGCTGCACTGAAGGACTGACCGACCCCCTCGGCCCGTTGGCACAGCGGGCCGAGGCTTTTGAGGACATCACCTCTTGGAGGACAACACATGCGCAGAACCTTTTACGCGTTGTTGCTGTGTCTGACCGCGAGCGTGGTCCACGCCGGGCCGTCAGATACCGGCAGCACCGCCGACACCCAGACGCAACTGAAAGAGCTGTTTTTTCAAGCCGCCCGAGAGGGCCGACAAGACATGCTCAACGAATTCATCAATGCCAGATTCGACCTGAATGTTCAGGACGAAAAGGGCTACACCGCCCTGATTCTCGCCGCTTACCACGGCCAACAACCTGCCGTCACCCAACTGCTCAACGCTGGCGCTGATCCCTGCGCCAAAGACCTCAGGGGCAACACAGCGTTGATGGGGGCGATCTTCAAAGGTGAACTCAGCATTGCTCGGCAACTGGTCGCCGCTAATTGCGCGCCCGATCAACGCAATAACGCGGGGCAAACGGCGGCCATGTACGCGGCGCTGTTCCATCGCAAGGATGTGCTTGACGCACTGGCCGCCAAAGGCGCGGATCTCAATGCCACAGACGCCATGGGCAACCGGGTGCAAAACCTTGAGCGCGGCGAATTCCAGCCGTTACCGGCGACCAGATGATTCAGGCGAAGCGCGTCCCGTCGTCCGGATGCGATCAGTCCTCTTCCAGCCAAAACCGCAACGGTTTGCCCTGCGCCGGCCACAGCCGCAATTGCTCGATGGGCGACACATCCCACCTCTGCACCTTGCCCATCGCTTCAAGGAATCGGTGTTCCTGCTCCATCAGCGCCGGCGCGCACAGTTTGCGGGTACTGCCGACCGGGCCGAATGTGATGGCATCGCCCTGCAACTGGTATGACGCGAACCAGTGATTGCAGCCGGCATTGCCGTAGGCGCGGCCGTCGTTGCCGAGGGTCATGGTCAGGTGGCTGTTGTCGATCAACGGCCGTTCACCGATCCATTCCAGCACGTAACCATGGTCCTGCTTGAGGGCAGGTGATTCGGTGGCGCATCCCGCCAGCAGCGTGGCCGCCAGCAGTGTCAGCAGAAGCGGTTTCATGCGGCTTTCTTCGCGCAGGCAGGGCAGAGGTGGTTTTCGCCGACGACCTTCCAGCCCAGCTCCTCGATGCGCGCGGTGGCGGCAGGCTTGAGGGCTTTTTTGCCGTCCTTGCCGTCAACCATGAACTCGATGTCGCGCTCTTTGCCGCAGTCGTTGCAATTGACTTTCCACTGATGGATCGCCAGCTCGGTGAACGCCGGGCCGTTGGCGACGGCCACCCACTGACCGGTCGGATTGATCAGGTGGCGGACTTTTTCGACGTTCAGGCGCATGAACAGCTCTTTGCTGCCTTTGACGGTGACCAGCAGCACGTCGTCGGGCTTGATCGAGCCGCCGTTGCCGGTCACTTGATAGCGACCGACGGCCAGGCTGCGGCATTCGATCAGGGTGTGTTGCGGGGTGAGCATGCTGTAACGGAAATCGTGTTCGGCCATGGGGGTCTCCAAATAGGCGCGCATGCTAACACTTTAGAGGATGAATTCTCGTGGCCAACGACCCCGCGACCGGCAGCACGCATGCTTACTGCACCAGATTCTGCGGGCTGCCCGCCGCCCAGCCGGTGATGTTATCCAGCGTAGTCTGGGCGATCGCGCCGAGGGCCTCTTTGGTCAGAAACGCCTGATGGGCGGTGATCACCACGTTGGGAAATGTCAGCAGACGGGCCAGCACATCGTCCTGCAGTGGCAGATCCGAGCGGTCCTCGAAAAACAGCTGGGCTTCCTCTTCATAGACGTCCAGTCCGAGGTAGCCCAACTGGCCGCTCTTGAGGGCGTCGATCAGCGCCGGCGTGTTCACCAGCGCGCCGCGCCCGGTATTGATCAGCATCGCGCCGTGCTGCATGCGCGACAGCGAATCCGGGTTGATCAGGTGCCGGGTGTGCTCGTTGAGCGGGCAGTGCAGGCTGATGATCTGCGCTTCGGCGAGCAATTCGTCGAGGGGCAGATAGCGGGCGCCCAGTGCTTCGACCCGCGGGTTGGGGGACGGATCGTAGGCCAGCAATTGGCAGCCGAAGCCCGCCATGATCCGCGCGAACGTCGCCCCGATCTGGCCGGTGCCGACCACGCCGACGGTCTTGCCCACCAGATCGAAACCGGTCAGGCCGTGCAGGCTGAAATCGCCGTCGCGGGTGCGGTTGTAGGCGCGGTGCAGATGGCGGTTCAGCGAGAGGATCAATGCCACCGCATGTTCTGCGACGGCATGGGGCGAGTAGGCCGGAACCCGCACGACGCTGAGGCCCAGCCGCTTGGCGACGGCGAGATCAACGTGATTGAAACCGGCCGAGCGCAGGGCTATTAATCGGGTGCCGCCTGCGGCCAGTTGCTCCAGCACCGGTGCGCTCAGGTCATCGTTGATGAACGCGCAGACCACCTCGTACTGATCGGCCAGCGCCACCGTGTCCAGCGTCAACCGCGCGGGCTGGAAATGCAGCTCGATTTCCGGGGCGACCTGCGCGCCAAGAAAACTCTCGCGGTCGTAGGTCTGGCTGCTGTAAACAAGCGTGCGCATGGTTGCTCCTTAAATGGCCTGACGTATGGCTGTCGCAGCAAACAAAGGTCCTGTGGGAGTGAGCTTGCTCGCGAAGGCGTCCTGTCAACGCCCTTCATTTGACCTGACCCACCCCCCGCAGCCTATCCATCACAGAGCAAAAATCAGTGACCTGGATCAAGCCGTCACGCGCGCCTCGGTTTCCAGTCGGCTGATGGCCTTCTCCAGTTCATCCAGGGCCTTGTCGCTGTCCGCCGATTCCTGCTTCAGCAGGGTCTCGCTGCGCTGGCACGCCGCGCGCAATTGCGGGACGCCGCAGTAACGGGTGGCGCCGTGGAGGCGGTGGACGCGTTCGATCAGCGCGACGTTGTCCCTGGCCTCGCGTGCAGTGAGGATGGCCTCGCGGTCAGTGGCGAGGGAGGCCAGCAGCATCGCCAGCATGTCCGCCGCCAGATCGGCTTTGCCCGCCGCCAGCCGCAGCCCTTCTTCGTGATCGAGGACCTGCAGATTGATGCCGCCCTGAGCGATTTCGATCGGCCGCTCCGGCGCTTGATTGCGCAGCGCCAGCCCGGTCCACTTCAGCACCACCTGCGCCAGTTGACGCTCGCTGATCGGCTTGGTCAGGTAATCGTCCATGCCGCTCTGCAACAGCGCGCGCTTCTCGTTGGCCATGGCGTGGGCGGTCAGGGCGACAATAGGCAGCGACGTGGCCTGACGCTCGCTCTCCCAGCTGCGAATTTCTTCGGTGGCCTGACGCCCGTCCATGCCGGGCATCTGCACGTCCATCAGCACCAGATCGAAGGGTTCATCCTGCACCGCTTGCACCGCCGCATAACCACTGTCGACAGCCTTGACCTTGGCACCCATGTCTTCGAGCAAGGTCTGCACCAGCAACAGATTGGCCGGGTTGTCGTCGACGCAGAGAATGCGCGGCGGCCGGCTCGACAGCGGCTCCGGCACCTCGTTGCGCAACTGCTTGGGCTGGATCAGCTCCGACAGCGCGCGGCGCAATTTGCGCGTACACGCAGGTTTCGCCTGCAACTGGTTGTAGGCGTCGGGCACGGAAAACTGATACAGCGCCTGTTCGGTGGTCGGGCACAGCACCAGCACTTTGCAGTTGAGGTTTTCCAGGTCCCAGATCTGCTGGCGCAGGCGCTCGGGCGGCAGTTCGTGGGCGGTGACGCCGAGCACGGCCATGTCGATGGCGTGGGGCGTCTGGTGCACCACCGTCACGCCGTTGATGAGGTTTTCCAGATTGTTGAAGACCATCGGCTGCAGACCGCAGTCTTCCAGCTGATGCTCAAGCGCCTGACGCGACAGGTCGTGATGCTCCAGCACCGCCACTCGACGGCCCAGCAGCGGCGGGGCGGGCAGGTCTTCGAGGTCGTCGCGGGTTTTCGGCAGCGTCAGGCTGATCCAGAACTCCGAACCTTCCCCCGGCGTGCTCTCAACGCCGATCTCGCCGCCCATTTGCTCGACCAGCCGCTTGGAAATCACCAGCCCCAGCCCCGTGCCGCCGGAGTGCCGCGACAGGGAATTGTCCGCCTGGCTGAACGCTTGGAACAACGCGCACACGTCCTGGCTGGAGAGGCCGATGCCGGTGTCCTGCACGCTGATGCGCAACTGCACGGTGGTGTCGTGTTCCTCCTCCAGCATCGCCCGCGCAACGATGGTGCCCTCGCGGGTGAACTTGATCGCGTTGCTGACGAGGTTGGTCAGTATCTGCCGTAGCCGCAGCGGATCGCCCACCAGCGACAGTGGCGTGTCGCGATAGACCAGGCTCACCAGCTCCAGCTGTTTGGCGTGGGCGGCGGGGGCGAGGATGGTCAGGGTGTCCTGCAACAGGTCGCGCAAGTTGAAGGGGATCGCGTCGAGGACCAGCTTGCCGGCCTCGATCTTCGAGAAATCCAGAATCTCGTTGATGATGCTCAAGAGGTTGTCGGCGGATTTTTCGATGGTGCCCAGGTAATCGTACTGACGCGGGGTCAGTTCGCTTTTCTGCAACAGGTGGGTGAAGCCGAGGATGCCGTTGAGTGGCGTGCGGATTTCATGGCTCATATTCGCCAGAAACTCGGATTTGATCCGGCTGGCCTCCAGGGCTTCCTTGCGCGCGAGGTCCAGCTCGATGTTCTGGATCTCGATGGTTTCCAGGTTCTGGCGCACGTCTTCGGTGGCCTGCTCGATGCTGTGCTGCAATTCTTCCTGGGCGTTCTGCAACGTCGCCGCCATGCGGTTGATGCCCGACCCCAGTTCGTCCAGCTCGTAACTGCCCATGGGCGGCAATCGCGCTTCCAGATTACCGTCCTTGAGCTGGGCGACGACGTGTTTGATCTGGGTGATCGGGCCGTTGATGGTGCGGCTCATGCGCAGCGACAGAATGGCGGTCAGACCGAGACCGATGACAATCAGGATGAGGCTGGCGAACAGGCTGCGATAACCGCGCAGCAGGGTGCCGTTGTGGGACAGCTCCAGCTCGACCCAGCCGAGCAGGCGGTCGGCTTCGGCGGGAACCACATCGCCGGTCAGGTGGCGACTGCGCCCGAACACCGGCATCAGGTAGCGGGTCGCGTCGTTTTCCGAGCGCTGCAGCATGTGCGTGCTGTTACCGATGGGGGCCTGATTGATCATGCTGGGACCGGCGTGGGCCAGCATTCCCCGCTCGGCATTGAGGAACGACACCGCGCGCACGTCGGCCTGCTCCAGCACCTGGCCGGCGATGCGTTCGAGCATGGCCTGGTCACCGCTGGCCAGCGCGGCGGCAGACAGCGGCGCCAGCTCGTTGGCAATCATCTCGCCACGCTTGAGCAACTGGGTCTGCAACTCGGTGAGCTGCATCCAGGTGAAATACCCGCCCAGCAGCGCCGCCATCAGGCACGCCGGCAGCAGAGTCAGCAGCATGACGCGGCCTTTGATGCCCACTTTTCTCAGCACACTTCTTCTCCAACAACCCGGCATGAATTCAGGCAACCGCTGCGCCAGTGCAGCGTGTGGCGCTCGATCACTGCGCAGTGTAGTCATTTGCGCCTCGTGCACACAGTGCGCCGACGCGTGCCGACCTGATGGAACTGGACACTGCCCTAGTAGGACTGGCTTTAGCCGGGAAGGCATTGGAGGTCACACCGCGAAATTTGATGGTGCCCAAACCGGCCTCTTCCCGGCTGAAGCCAGTCCTACGGGAGCGCGGCGTGCACACTTGATGGAGCTGGACATATCCCTTGTAGGACTGGCTTTAGCCGGGAAGGCATTGGAGGTCACACCGCGAAATTTGACGGTGCCCAAACCGGCCTCTTCCCGGCTAAAGCCGGTCCTACCGAAGCACGTTGCTCCCATTGGAGAACGCATCGCCGGCAGGCCAGCATTGCCCCATGGCGCGCAATCTTGAATAATCCGCTGCTTGAGAATCAATCGCAGACGCCAATGACTCCCGCCAGCATTCACCGCCCCCACATACTCGCCATCGAGGACGATGTCGTGCTCGGTGCGTTCGTTCATGATCAGCTTGATCGCTGCGGGTTTCAGGTGACCTGGTGCCAGAACGGCGTCGAAGGGCTGGCCTGCGCGCAACGCGAACCGTTCGACGTGGTGGTGATGGACATCCTGCTGCCGGGCATGAACGGCCTCGACATCCTCACCCATCTGCGTCGCCGCCACAGCATGCCGATCATCCTCATGTCTGCCCTCGGCGCCGAGGCCGACCGCATCACCGGCTTCCAGAACGGCGCCGACGATTACCTGCCCAAACCCTTCAGCGTCGATGAACTGCGGGTGCGCATCGAGGCGATCCTGCGCCGGGTCGACCTGGAACGTCGCTTCCACGCCCTGACGGCGATCGAGCCCGAGCCCAGCGTCGAAAAAGCCGATGAAGACAGTTTGACCTTCGACGAAGCGCGCTGTGACGTCTTCTTCGCCGACGCCCCGGCGCAATTGACCGGCAGCGAATACCGTCTGCTGGAAACCCTGTGGCGCAATCCCGAAGACGTCCTCAGCAAAGCCTTCCTTTATCAGCACGTCTTGCAGCGCGGCTACTCGCGGCATGACCGCAGCCTGGACATGCACATCAGCCAGATTCGTCGCAAGCTCAAAGCCGTCGGCTATCAGGCGCGGCAGCTGCGCACGGTCTGGGGCAAAGGCTACGTGCTCACGGCGGCGGTGGCGGATGCCTGAGGTGTTGAATGCCTGAGTCACGCAAACGGCTGCCCGGCCGGCATTCGCTGTTCTGGAAACTGGCGGTCCTGCTGGTCGGCTTCTGCCTGCTGATGATCTGGCTCAGCTGGTATTGGGGCCGCTACATCGAGACCCGCAACGCCTATCTCAACGCCGAGGCCCATCAGGTGCTGAACGACTACGCGGCGCAGGCCGAACGGGCGTGGAGCAGGGGTGGCCAGCGCGGCGTCGACGAATGGCTGAAGCAGGTCCGTCAGCAGGAACCCGGCTGGGTCGGGGTCATCGGCAGCGATTTGCAATCACTCGGCAGCGCGCGGCTGACCCGCGAGCAGTTTCAACGCCTGACCTTCATGCGCGGCATCGACTGGCCGATGAGCACGCGGCAGAAAACCGTGCCCTGGCTGAAGATCCCGTTTCCCGGTAACCCGGACGCGGGCAGTCTGGTGATCGAACTGCCGGAGCGCTTCAAGCCGGGCCGTTATGCGCTGATCGGGCAGATCCTCACCAACGGGCTGATTCCCGCGCTGTTCACCCTGCTGTTGTGCGTCGGGCTGTATCGCCTGCTGATTCGTCCGCTCAATCAATTGCGCGAACAGGCCAACGCATGGCGCGCCGATCGGCTGACCAGCCGACTGTCGCCGCAAATGACCGAGCGCCGTGATGAACTGGGTGAGCTGAACCGCGCCTTCGACCACATGGCCGCGCGCCTGCACTCGACGGTGCAGGTTCAGCAGCAGTTATTGCGCGATCTTTCCCACGAACTGCGCACGCCCCTGAGTCGCCTGCGGGTGGCCTGCGACAGCGAGCAAAGCCTGCCCGAACTGCGCGAGCGCCTGAGCCGGGAGGTGGATGGCATGCGCCGGCTGGTGGACGACACCCTGCAACTCGCCTGGCTCGACACCGAGCGCGAAAAACTGCCCGACGAGGACATTCAGGTGGTGGCGCTGTGGGAGATGCTGGTGGATGACGCCTGTTTCGAAACCTGCTGGCCGTCCCGTCAGTTGCGCTGCGATCTGGACAGCGAGTGCTGGGTCAGTGGCCATCTCAACACCCTGGCCCAGGCGCTGGAAAACATTCTGCGCAATGCCATCCGCCACTCGCCGCCCGAGGGCATCGTGCGCCTGGACGGTCGGCGTGAGGGCGATGACTGGCTGTTGTGGCTGGAAGATCAAGGCGGCGGGATCGACGAGGGCGATCTCGAGCGGATCTTCGCGCCGTTCATCCGTCTGGACGGCGCCCGCCCCGGCGACGGTGGTTTCGGCCTGGGTCTGAGCATCGCGCGCAACTCGCTGCGCCTGCAGGGCGGGGACTTGTGGGCGGAGAACACCGGGCAGGGCTTGAGGATGATCATGCGTTTGCCGGCGCGGAACAATCCGCCTTATTCCATTCAGCGATAACCCCCTCACTTTGCGTGATATGGGCTGGCGGCGATTGCCGGTATGATAGGCGACCCCCGCACGTCTGGATCGCGAACACGCCATGACCCTGCAGTATCAAACCATCGCCGATTGCGTCGGCAACACCCCGCTGGTGCGTCTGCAACGCATGGCCGGGAACACCAGCAACACGTTGCTGCTCAAGCTAGAAGGCAATAACCCGGCCGGTTCCGTGAAGGACCGCCCGGCGCTGTCGATGATTACCCGCGCCGAACTGCGCGGGCAGATCCACCCCGGCGACACCCTGATCGAAGCCACCTCCGGCAACACCGGCATCGCCCTGGCCATGGCCGCGGCGATCAAGGGCTACCGCATGATTCTCATCATGCCCGACAATTCCAGCGCCGAGCGCAAGGCCGCCATGACCGCTTATGGCGCCGAGCTGATTCTGGTCAGCAAGGAAGAGGGCATGGAAGGCGCCCGTGACATGGCCGAGCGCATGCAGGCCGAAGGCCACGGCAAAGTGCTCGACCAGTTCGCCAACGGCGACAATCCCCAGGCGCACTACGTCGGCACCGGCCCGGAAATCTGGCGGCAGACCGGCGGCACCGTCACCCATTTCATCAGCTCCATGGGCACCACCGGCACCATCATGGGCACTTCGCGCTTCCTCAAGGAACAGAACCCGGACATCCAGATCGTCGGCCTCCAGCCTATGGATGGCGCGTCGATTCCGGGCATTCGCCGCTGGCCTCAGGAATACCTGCCGAGTATTTATCAGGCCGACCGCGTTGACCGGATTCTGGACATGGGCCAGGCCGAAGCCGAGGACGTCATGCGTCGTCTGGCGCGGGAAGAAGGTATTTTCTGCGGCGTGTCGTCGGGCGGCTCCGTCGCCGGGATGCTGCGGCTGTCGCAGGAAGTCGAAAACGCGGTGATGGTCGCGATCATTTGTGACCGCGGCGACCGTTACCTGTCGACCGGCGTCTACGATGCGCCCAACTGATGGCCAAGCGTGATGCAGGCCTGCGTTTCCAGCCCAGCGGCGGCACCCGGGCCCCGCAGGTCCCCACCGGTAAAAAACAACGCCTGACCATCGAGCGGCTGGCCAACGACGGTCGCGGCATTGCTTTCGTCGACGGCCGCACCTGGTTTGTCATGGGCAGTCTGGCCGGCGAAGAGGTCGAGGCCCGCGTGCTCAATGCCCACGGCAAAGTGGTCGAAGCCCGCACCGAGCGCGTGTTCCAGGCCAGTCCTGTGCGCCGGCCAGCCGCGTGCCCGCATTTTGGCCGTTGCGGCGGCTGCAGCACCCAGCACATGCCCCACGCCGAACAGCTCGCCCTGAAACAGAGCATGCTTGCCGAGCAATTGAGCCGCATCGCCGGGGTCGAGCCGCAGGAATGGGCCGCGCCCCTGACCGGCGATGAATACGCCTACCGCCGCCGCGCCCGCGTCGCCGTGCGCTGGGACGTCCGCGCCAAACGCCTGGACGTCGGATTCCGCGCCGCCGCGAGTCAGGACATCATCGCCATCGAACAATGCCCGGTGCTGGTACAGGCCTTGCAACCGATCATGACAGCGTTGGCGCCCATGCTCCGCCGTCTGAGCAAACCTCAGGCGCTGGGGCATGTCGAGCTGTTCAGCGGTTCGGCCAATGCCGTGCTGCTGCGGCACACTGCGCCGTTGCCTGAAAACGATCTGGCCATTCTCAAAGCATTTTGCGACACCCATGACGCGCAACTGTGGTTGCACGGCGAAGGCGAACCGCAACCGGTCGACCCTTCCGCGCAACTGGGCTACCGCCTGGAACCGTGGAATCTGTCCCTGGCCTATCGCCCTGGCGACTTCGTGCAGGTCAATGCTCAGGTCAACACCGCGATGATCGAACAGGCGCTGGCCTGGCTCGCGCCGGACAAGGACGAACGAGTGCTGGACTTGTTCTGCGGGCTTGGTAACTTCGCCCTACCGCTTGCGCAAATGACGCGCGACGTGGTGGCCGTGGAGGGCGTCGAGGCCATGGTTCAGCGGGCGACGGCCAATGCCGCCGTCAACGGTTTAAGTAACGTGACGTTTTATCAGGCCGATCTGTCGCAGCCACTGGACAAGGCGGCCTGGGTGGCGGAAGGTTTCGCCGCAGTGCTGCTCGATCCGCCGCGTGACGGGGCGTTCGAAGCGGTGGGCAAGCTCAAGTCGCTGGGCGCTCAACGCGTCCTTTATGTGTCGTGCAACCCGGCCACGCTGGCGCGCGACACGGTTGAATTGATCAAGCAGGGCTACCGTTTAAAACGTGCCGGAATCCTCGATATGTTCCCGCAGACAGCGCATGTCGAGGCGATGGCGTTATTTGAAGCGAGCAAGTGAGGCGGCGGCTCAGGAAATGCCGATGCCTTACACGGAGTCTCGTTTAATCCGACTGGCCCGCGCGTACACGACCTTGCATGGCCCGCAAGGCGCACGCGCTCAAGAAGGCCGGCGACTGATGGCGCATTTCATCGCGCCGTAGGGAAGGTAAGCAACATGGTACAGGTGAGACCCCACCAGCCGATCAACACAGACGGCAGTATCAACCTCGACGCGTGGCTGGATCACGTGGTCAGCGTCGACCTCGCAGTGGACCGACAGGCCCTTAAAGAGGCCTGTGAATTTGCCCGGCACGCCGAGCAACAGGACAACGCCGCCAAGAACCTCTGGGCGGAGGGCACGTCGAGTTTTCAGACGGGCCTGGAAATCGCTGAAATCCTGGCCGACCTCAAGCTCGACCAGGACTCACTCGTCGCCGCCGTGATTTACCGCGGCGTGCGCGAAGGCAAGATCTCGCTGCCCGACGTCAACCACCGCTTCGGCCCCACCGTCACCAAGCTCATCGACGGCGTGCTGCGCATGGCGGCCATCAGCGCCAGTCTCAGCCCGCGTCAATCGCTGGTGCTCGGCACCCAGGCCCAGGTCGAAAACCTGCGCAAGATGCTGGTGGCCATGGTCGACGACGTGCGCGTCGCGCTGATCAAGCTGGCCGAACGCACCTGCGCCATCCGTGCGGTGAAGAACACCGACGATGAAAAGCGCAACCGCGTCGCCCGGGAAGTCTTCGACATCTACGCACCCCTGGCCCACCGGCTGGGCATCGGTCACATCAAATGGGAGCTGGAGGACCTGTCCTTCCGCTACCTGGAGCCCGAGCAGTACAAGCAGATCGCCAAACTGCTGCACGAACGCCGCCTTGATCGCGAGCGCTTCATCACCGACGTCATGTCGCAGCTTGAGAACGAGCTGCTGGCCACCGGCGTCAAGGCCGACATCAGCGGCCGGGCCAAGCACATCTACTCGATCTGGCGAAAAATGCAGCGCAAAGGTCTGGAGTTCAGCCAGATCTACGACGTGCGCGCCGTTCGCGTGCTGGTGCCGGAGATGCGCGATTGCTACACCGCCCTCGGCATCGTCCACACCCTGTGGCGGCACATTCCCAAGGAATTCGACGACTACATCGCCAACCCCAAGGAAAACGGCTATCGCTCCCTGCACACGGCGGTGATCGGTCCGGAAGGCAAGGTGCTGGAAGTGCAGATCCGCACCCACGCCATGCACGAAGAAGCCGAGCTGGGGGTCTGCGCGCACTGGAAGTACAAAGGCACCGACGTCAAATCCGGTTCCAATCACTACGAAGAGAAAATCTCCTGGCTGCGTCAGGTCCTCGAGTGGCATGAGGAGCTGGGTGATATCGGCGGGCTGGCGGAACAGCTGCGCGTCGACATCGAGCCCGACCGCGTCTACGTGTTCACCCCGGACGGTCACGCGATCGACCTGCCCAAGGGCGCGACGCCACTGGACTTCGCCTACCGCGTGCACACCGAAATCGGCCACAACTGCCGTGGCGCCAAGATCAACGGCCGCATCGTCCCGCTGAACTACAGCCTGCAGACCGGCGAGCAGGTCGAGATCATCACCAGCAAGCACGGCACGCCGAGCCGCGACTGGCTGAACTCGAACCTGGGTTACATCACCACCTCCCGGGCGCGGGCGAAGATTGTGCACTGGTTCAAGCTGCAGGCGCGCGACCAGAACGTTGCCGCCGGCAAGGTGCTGCTGGAGCGCGAACTGGCGCGTCTGGCGCTGCCTCAGGTGGACTTCGACAAGCTGGCCGAGAAGGCCAACATGAAGATCGCCGACGACATGTTCGCCGCCCTCGGTGCCGGCGACCTGCGCATTGCTCAGTTGGTCAATCTGGCTCAGCAACTGGTCGAGCCGGAGCGGGGCAACGAGCAGCTGGAGCTGATTCCGCGCAAGGCCACGGGCTACAAACCGGGCAAGCGCGGGGACATTCAGATCCAGGGCGTCGGCAACCTGATGACCCAGATGGCCGGCTGCTGCCAGCCGCTGCCGGGCGATGCGATCGTCGGTTACATCACCCAGGGCCGCGGCGTGAGCATTCACCGTCAGGACTGCGCCTCGGTGCTGCAACTGGGCGGGCGCGAACCCGAGCGGATCATTCAGGTCAGCTGGGGCCCGGTGCCGGTGCTCACCTACCCGGTGGACATCATCATCCGAGCCTACGACCGGTCGGGCCTGCTGCGCGACGTTTCGCAGATCCTGCTCAACGAGCGCATCAACGTCCTGGCGGTCAACACCCGCTCGAACAAGGAAGACAACACCGCGCTGATGTCGCTGACCATCGAGATCCCGGGCCTGGACGCGCTGGGCCGGCTGCTGGGGCGCATCTCGCAACTGCCGAACATCATCGAAACGCGGCGAAACAGAACGCCGTGAGGCGTAGCTGCAAGCTACAAGCGGCAAGCCACAAGCTGCAAGCTGTACGCGCACGGCTTGAAGCTTGTGGCTTGCCGCTTGAAGCTGTGACCAAAGGGATCCCTCATGTATAGCCTCCAAGACCTGCTCACGCTCATGGCCCGTCTGCGCGATCCGCAATTCGGTTGTCCGTGGGACGTGAAGCAGCATTACGCGAGCATCGTGCCGCACACCCTCGAAGAAGCCTACGAAGTGGCCGACGCCATTGAGCGCGGCGATTTCGATGACCTGCGCGGTGAGCTGGGCGATCTGCTGTTTCAAGTGGTGTACTACTGCCAACTGGCGCGGGAAGAAGGGCGCTTCGAGTTCGATGGCGTGGTGGACGGTATCACCCGCAAACTGATTCGCCGTCATCCCCACGTGTTCCCGACCGGCGATCTGTACGCGCCGCTGGAAACCCCGCGTCTCAGCGAAGACCAGGTCAAGCACCGCTGGGAACAGATCAAAGCCGAGGAACGCGCCGAGAAGGCCAGTGCACCCGAGCAGCTGTCCCTGCTGGACGATGTGCCGGGCGTATTGCCGGCGCTGTCGCGGGCGGCGAAGCTGCAGAAGCGCGCGTCCCAGGTCGGGTTCGATTGGCCGGACGCCTTGCCGGTGGTCGATAACGTCCGTGAGGAGCTCGACGAAGTCCTCGAAGCCATGGCTGACAACGACAGCGCGGGGATCACCGAAGAAGTCGGCGATCTGCTGTTTGCCGCCGTCAATCTGGCCCGCCACCTCAAGGTTGATCCGGAAAATGCCCTGCGCGCCGCCAATGCCAAATTCGAGCGGCGCTTCAGATTTATCGAACAGGCCTTGCGCGACACCCGGCGCCCCATCGAAGATTGCAGCCTCGAAGAGATGGATGCGCTCTGGGGCGAAGCCAAGCGTCAGGAAAAGATCACGCCCAACTGCGGTTGAGTTGACTATTTAGAGAGAGAAGACAGATGGCGGGTATTTCCCTTCGTGACCAGTTGCTGAAAGCCGGACTGGTCAATGAAAAACAGGCGAAGCAGGCCAGCAAGAGCAAGCAGAAGGAGCAACGTCTGGTGCACAAGGGCCAGGCGGTGGCGGACGACACCAGCCAGCGCGCTGCCCAGGAAGCGATGGCCGAGAAAGCCAAACGTGACCAGGAATTGAATCGTCAGCAGCAGGAAAAAATCGAGCAGAAAGCCCGTGCGGCACAGGTCAAGCAACTGATCGAAGCCACGCGCCTGCCGAAGCTGACCACCGAGGACTACTACAACTTCGTCGATGACAAGAAGGTCAAGCGCCTGTCCGTCAACGCCCTGATGCGCAGCAAACTGAGCAACGGCTCGCTGGCCATCGTGCACCACGGCGGCAGCTACGAGGTGATCCCCCGCGAAGCCGCCCTCAAGGTGCAGGAGCGCGATCCGCGCCGTATCGTCATGCTCAGCGCGCCGACCGAAGAGCCGGATGGCGACGATCCGTACGCTGCGTATAAGATCCCGGATGACCTGATGTGGTAAGCGCCCGTCGCTCACTCAGCTAAAACAACAAAACCCGCCACGTGGCGGGTTTTGTTTTGCTGCGATTCCGAAATTACGAATGACTGGCCTCAAGCTTTGCTTCTTGCTCGGCAAGCTCTGCTGCGTAACGCTGTGCGTCCGATTCGTAATGAAACATCCCTACCAGCTGGTCTTGTTGGCGTACATCCCAGATCTGGATGCCATCGGCGATGCTTTCGTGGGAGATGTGGGCGTCGTCGCGTTCAGTAACAGTTACGGTCATAGTGCAAACTCCTGACTTTTGGAAATCTGCGGCAGGACGTCGCAGGCCTTCTTTATAGTTTTCGGCGGCCGACCAAGTAAACGCGCGCATCCGGCAACAGTTATTTACCAAATCCGTAACAGTGCGCTAAATGCTTGTATTTGAAGGGTGTGCGGCGTTTTGTCACACTCGGTTGAAGGCCATGAAGAATGTTTCATGTAGGCCCGAATCACTGATCGACGCCAAAAAAAAACCCGCCATGAAGGCGGGGTTTTTCGTATTACGCTCGATGCAGGGCGTGAATCAGCTGGCTGAATTAACTGCCCTTGACCGACTTACCGTTCACCGTGCCGTCCTGCAGCATGATGTTGTATTCCTTGCCGTCGGTTTCAACCTGTTGCAGGCGAACCAGCAGGTAGTCGTAGTCCTTGGCGAACCACATCACGGTGATGCGCTTGTTCTGCGTCGGGTCACGCACGCGTTCGACCTTGATGGCGTCGACCGAACCGACTTTGGTCTCGACCTTTTCAGTGCCGAGCACGCGGAAGTCATAGGTGTCGATTTCGTCACCGTCGACGACCTGGTACGACATGCTCTTTTTGCCCGCCGCTACGTCATGCTGCAGCGCGAGCTGGTAAGTGGACTTGTCGAGGACACCGGCATTCAGCGGGATTTTCACCGCGTCGCCACGGTCCGAACCGGTGATGAATTTGGTGGGCCAGTCGAATACCAGATCGACCGTTTTGCTCTTGCCCAGGCCGCCACGTTCGAAGTGGTAGGTCTGCGGCAGCAGTTGATCCTTGTCGACTTTGATCGTGCTGACTTCGGTCAGGCTGGCGATCATCATCGATGCCTTGAAATTCAGGGTCCAGGTGCCGTTGGCGTTCTTCTCGAGGCTGCGGGTGGCGCTGCCACCGCTCATGGGCAGCTGTTTCCAGTCAGCGGTGTAGCTGGCGGAAAAAGGTTGAAGGTCTGCCGCGTTGACTGCGGGAAGTGCGAACAGAGCGAAAGCGAAGAGCAAAGCGCGACGCATAATATCTCCTAATGTCGGATCAAGTGGCCGCTGGGCCCTAAGGGCTGGCCGTCCAGTGAGGCGCCGTGTTCGTCGAGGGTCAATCGTCCTTCGGCGAACCAGCGAATGGCCAGGGGATAAATCAAGTGTTCCTGGGCGTGTACCCTCTGTGCCAGCGTGGCGGGCGTGTCGTGCAACTCTACAGAAACAACTGCCTGTACGACCAGAGGCCCCCCATCGAGTTCCTCGGTGACAAAGTGCACGCTGCAGCCATGGTCGGCATCGCCGGCCTCCAGCACCCGTTGATGGGTGTGCAGGCCTTTATACCGCGGAAGCAGGGAAGGGTGAATGTTCAGCAGGCGGCCATGGTAGTGGCGGACGAACCCGGGCGTGAGGATGCGCATGAATCCGGCGAGCACCACCAGCGACGGCTGAAACGAATCGATGGCCTCGATCAGCGCCGCATCGAAGGCCTCGCGACCTTCGTAGCCGGTGTGATCGAGCACGCGGGTGTCGATTCCCGCACGGGCGGCCCGCTCAAGCCCGAAGGCATCGGCGCGGTTGGAAATCACCGCACGGATGCGCGCAGGGCTCGCGCTGTCCTGAAAGCTGTCGATCATTGCCTGCAGGTTACCGCCAGTGCCGGACAGCAGCACCACCACATCACAGGGTTGGGGCATGTCAGGCATTAATGAGCCTTGACGTTCTTCAGCTCGACTTGTGCAGCGCCTTCGGCAGCGGTGCCGATCTGGCCGATAACCCACGGCTGCTCACCGGCTTCACGCAGGGCATTCAGCGAGACTTCGACGTGTTCCTGGGCCACGCAGATGACCATGCCGACGCCGCAGTTCAGCACGCGGTGCATTTCATGCTCATCGACGTTGCCTTTTTCCTGCAGCCAGTCGAAGACCGCCGGACGGGTCCAGCTGGCCACGTCGACGATGGCCTGAGCGCCTTCTGGCAGCACGCGCGGGATGTTGTCCAGCAGGCCGCCACCGGTGATGTGGGCCATGGCTTTCACCGCGCCGGTGTCTTTGATCAGCTTGAGCAGCTGCTTGACGTAAATGCGGGTTGGCGCCATCAGCAGGTCGGTGAGCGGCTTGCCGTCGAGCTGGATGGTGTCGATATCGGCACCCGACACGTCGATGATCTTGCGGATCAGCGAGTAGCCGTTGGAGTGCGGACCGGAAGACGGCAGGGCGATCAGTGCGTCGCCGGCGGCCACCTTCGAGCCGTCGATGATGTCAGCTTTCTCCACGACACCGACGCAGAAGCCGGCCAGGTCGTAGTCTTCGCCTTCGTACATGCCGGGCATTTCAGCGGTCTCGCCGCCGACCAGCGAGCAACCAGCCAGTTCGCAGCCCGCGCCTATGCCGGTCACCACTTGAGCCGCGGTGTCGACGTTGAGTTTGCCGGTGGCGTAGTAGTCGAGGAAGAACAGCGGTTCAGCGCCGCAGACCACCAGATCGTTGACGCACATGGCGACCAGGTCGATGCCGATGGTGTCGTGTTTGTTCAGATTCAGTGCCAGGCGCAGCTTGGTGCCGACACCGTCGGTGCCGCTCACCAGAACAGGCTGCTTGTAGCCGGCCGGGATTTCGCACAGAGCGCCGAAGCCCCCGAGCCCGCCCATCACTTCCGGGCGCTTTGTGCGCTTGGCGACGCTCTTGATGCGTTCGACCAGCGCTTCACCGGCGTCGATGTCAACACCGGCGTCTTTGTAGCTCAGGGAGGGTTGCTTGCTCATGATCCAGGCCTTTAAGGGGGGGATTCGGGGTAACGACCGAGTGGCAACGACGCGGGGGCCGTGTCATCGCCGGTCTGCGAAGGCGCGCGATTTTATCAGGGTTGGGCGCAAGCGGCCATCCTTGGGCCGACGGGCAGGACAACGGTGAAGAAAAAATAACCCGGTTTATCCCGCCGCACCCGTTCGTCGACAGAGGGATCCGGTGTAACGTTGGCGCCTGAGTGAGCGATTCGGACGCGTCTGCGGTCAGAGTCGGGTCATTCGTCTTTATGCAGCTATTTATAGCGTTGCCTTTTTACCCAGCGGGAATCTTTCATGCGTCCACCTTCATTCATGCGCCTAAAAAACTGCCTGTTCGCAGGGTGCCTCTCATTGATGAGTCTGCCGGCGCTCGCCGAGACGGTGAACACTCTTTATCAGGTGCGCGAGCCCGTCAGCGGCCAGACCCCTGACGAGAAAACCCGCGCCACCCAGGCCGCGCTGGAAACCCTGGTCATCCGCTTGACCGGCGACCCCAAGGCCGTGCAGAACGGCGGCCTTGCCGACGTGCGCAAGGACCCTCAACAAATCATCAGCCAGTATGGTTATGACGCCGGCCCGCCGGAAACCCTCCAGGTCGACTTCGACCCGTCGAGCACCGAGCGCGTGCTGCGGCAGGCCGGGCTGTCGTTGTGGGGCTCCAACCGTCCGGTGATCATGGCCTGGTGGTTGAACGACGCGACTGACGGCGCCAACCTGGTCGGCGACGGCCAATCCTCTGCCGAGCCGTTGCGCCGCGCGGCTCAGCATCGCGGTCTGCCGCTGCGTCTGCCACTCGCGGACCTGGGCGAGCAGGGTATCGGCAACGCCAAGACCCTCGACGGCAACAACGTCGGCCCGCTCAAAGAGGCTTCCGAGCGCTACGGTTCGGATGCGATTCTGGCGGTTCACGCGCAGGAGAATGGCGGCCAGTGGCAGGGCAAATGGCACCTGTGGCTGGGCGACAAGATGGAGCAGGGCAGTGCCAGCGGCGCCAGCTCGGCGGAACTGGCCGACGCGGTGCTGTTGGCGGTGAGCCAGCGTCTGGCGCCACGCTTTGTGGTCAAACCGGGCGCTTCGACGGGCATGGTGCTGGACGTACAGGGCATGAATCTTGAGCGTTACGCGCAGCTGTTGCACCTGCTCGAACCCTTCGGTGGCCGTCTGAAATCAGCCGAGGGTGACCGTATCGCCTTCGATGTCAGCGGCAGCCCCGATCAGTTGCGTTCCCAGTTGGCGCTGGCGAAACTGCAGGAAGTGCCGGCCGGTGAAATCGCCAGTGCGCCGGACAGTTCTGCGGCCAATCCCGCGCCGGTTTCCGCGGACGGCACGCCAGCGGCACCGCAGCCGCCCGCTGTTTCCGACAGCGCATTGCACTTCCGTTGGTGAACAGGTTCATAACGACGTTGCACGAAGCACATCATCCTGGGGAAAGAGGCAGTAATGACTGATACGCGTCGTTGGTTCTGGCTGGGCGGGGTTGTCCTGGTCTGTTTGTTCGTCTGGCTGCTGCATTCGATTCTGACCCCGTTCCTGGTGGCGCTGCTGCTGGCGTACATGGGCGATCCGCTGGCAGACCGGCTGGAAAAACTGAAGCTGTCGCGCACCATGAGTGTGGTGACGGTGTTTCTGTTGTTCACCCTGATCTTCATGGGCCTGCTGTTGGTGCTGGTGCCGATGCTGGCCAAGCAGCTTTATCGCCTGTACGAACTGGCGCCGCAGATTCTCGACTGGCTGCAGCACACCGCGATGCCGTGGGCGCAGGCCAAACTGGGGCTGGCAGAAGGGTTCTGGAAGTTCGACAAGGTCAAGGCGGCGATCTCGGAGCACATGGGTCAGACCGGCGACATCGTCGGCATCGTCCTGTCCCAGGCCACCACCTCGACCCTGGCGCTCATCGGCTGGCTGACCAATCTGGTGCTGATCCCGGTGGTCTGTTTCTATCTGCTGCGTGACTGGGACGTGATGATGGCGAAGGTGCGCAGCCTGCTGCCGCGTCATCGCGAGAAGAAAATCGTCGCACTGGCGGATGAATGCCATGAAGTCCTGGGTGCGTTCATCCGTGGCCAGTTGCTGGTGATGGTCGCGCTGGGCGTGATTTACGCCGCCGGCCTGATGCTGGTCGGGCTGGAGCTGGGGCTGTTGATTGGTGTCATTGCCGGTCTGGCGGCCATCGTGCCGTACATGGGCTTCGTCATCGGCATCGGCTCGGCGATTCTGGCCGGTTTCTTCCAGTTCGGCGGCGACCTGTACCCGATGCTGGGCATCGTCGCGGTGTTCATGGTCGGTCAGGCGCTGGAAGGCATGGTGCTGACGCCGCTGCTGGTGGGTGACCGCATCGGCCTGCACCCGGTGGCGGTGATCTTCGCGATTCTGGCGGGCGGCGAGCTGTTCGGATTCACCGGTATCCTGCTGGCGTTGCCGGTGGCGGCGGTGATCATGGTCCTGGTGCGCCATGTTCATGACCTGTACAAGGATTCGGACATTTACGGCGGTCTGGACGACCTGGATCTCTGATTCCCGCGAATCAGGATTCGTGAAGGCGCGCGGTGTTCACCGCGCGTCTCTTTCCTCCACGGCATTGTCCCGTAATCCCCTGTCATACCAGTGACCTGCGCAAGCCTTTGATTTTGCTGGCGGTCTGCCGCATTGTGCGGCCAGCCCTGCGGGTATAGACTTTGCACACTTTTCACAGAGGCCCCTTGGCGGTTCGTCACGAACCGTTCAGCCAGCATGAAACCAGTTCAGCTGCCCCTGAGTGTGCGTCTGCGTGATGACGCCACCTTCATCAATTACTATCCAGGCGCCAATGCCGCTGCACTCGGCTATGTCGAGCGGCTGTGCGAAGCCGAGGCCGGCTGGACAGAAAGCCTCATCTATCTGTGGGGCAAGAACGGGGTAGGGCGCACGCATCTGTTGCAGGCTGCCTGCCTGCGCTTCGAACAGATGGGCGAGCCGGCGGTTTACCTGCCGATGGCCGAACTTCTCGATCAAGGCGTCGGCCTGTTCGATCATCTGGAGCAATACGAATTGGTGTGCCTCGACGACCTGCAAGCGGTGGTCGGCAAACCCGAGTGGGAAGAAGCGTTGTTCCACCTGTTCAACCGCCTGCGCGACAGCGGCCGACGCTTGCTCATCGCCGCTTCATGCTCGCCCCGTGAGCTGCCGGTCAAACTGGCGGACCTGAAATCCCGGCTGACCATGGCGCTGGTGTTCCAGATGCGCCTCTTGTCCGACGAAGAAAAACTCCGCGCTCTGCAACTGCGCGCGTCCCGTCGGGGCCTGCACCTCACCGATGAGGTGGGGCATTTCATCCTCACCCGCGGCAAGCGCAGCATGAGCGCGCTGTTCGACTTGCTTGAGCAACTCGATCAGGCATCGCTGCAGGCCCAGCGCAAGCTGACCATTCCCTTCTTGAAAGAAACCCTCGGTTGGTAAGCGAGTCCGTGGTCGATCCGGCCCTGGTCCTGCAAACCGCAGCAGCCTTGCGCCACGCCACGCGGATTTTGATCATTACCGGTGCCGGCCTGTCGGCGGATTCAGGGTTGCCGACCTATCGCGGCGTCGGTGGCTTGTACAACGGCGAGACCGACGACGGCCTGCCCATCGAAATGGCCTTGTCCGGCCCGATGTTGCGGCGTGATCCCACGCTGTGCTGGAAGTACATCGCACAATTGAGCAGCGCTTGCCTGGGCGGACGTCCCAATGCGGCGCACTACGCCATCGCTGAATTGCAGCGGCGCAAGCCGGAGTGCTGGGTATTGACGCAAAACGTCGACGGCTATCACAGGGCGGCGGGCAGTCCGTCAGAGCGGCTGATCGAGATCCACGGACAGCTGGCGCCGCTGTACTGTCAATCTTGTGGCGCCGTAGATCCGCAGTCAAGCGAGCACCTCAGTCGACCACTGCCACCGCTGTGCCCCCGCTGTAGTGGCGTTTTGAGGCCATCGGTGGTGTTGTTTCAGGAGATGTTGCCGGAGTTGGCATTGAATGTGCTTCAGGAGGAGATGGCAAAAGGTTTTGACGCTGTGCTCAGCATCGGAACCACTGCCAGCTTCCCGTACATTCATGAGCCCATGCTGCGCGCTCGGGTGACGGGCGGCTTTACTGCCGAGATAAACCCTTCTCCGACCGATCATTCCGCGCACATGGATGCGTTTCTGAGGTGTAGAGCCTTAGAAGTGATGGACGACATCGTAAGTCACATTTGTTTCGATTGAATTTGCAAATGGGTACGATTGAAGGCATAGTCTTGGCTTCTTTACACTTCAGCCACGGTCGTGCACATGCTAAACCGCTTCGCACCCCTCGTGCCTCTCGCACTCGTCACGCTGTTGTTCGGCTGCGCGGCCCAGATGCCGACGTCGCAACAACAGTCGCAAAGCCCCCAATTCCGGGACTCTGCCACCGCTCAATCCGCCAGCAAGCGTGCTGATTACGCATCCTCCGTACTGGATGACGAAGTCGCTACCGAAGATGAACTCGCTCAATTTGCCGACAACAAGCCTTACCGCCTGCCGGTTCTGGCTGACAGCATCCTCGAACGCGGCAAATCCTTGATAGGCACTCGCTATCGCTTCGGCGGTACGTCGACCACCTCCGGTTTCGACTGCAGCGGTTTCATCGGTTATCTGTTCCGTGAAGAGGCGGGCATGAGCCTGCCGCGTTCTTCCCGCGAAATGATCAATATCGATGCCCCCCTCATCAAGCGCAATGACCTCAAGCCAGGCGATCTGCTGTTCTTCAGCACCGCCGGCCGCGGCCGTGTCAGCCATGCCGGCATCTACCTGGGCGATGATCAGTTCATCCACTCCAGCAGTCGTCGCAGTGGCGGAGTCCGTGTCGACAGCCTCGACGATGCCTACTGGGCCAAGACGTTCATCGAAGCCAAACGCGCGCTGGCAATGGCACCTGTAACGGCATCGTCAACGGTACCTGCAACTACCACCGCGATGACCTCGACTACAATCAAGCGCCAGCACCGTTAATTCCGGGCGCGCAAAGGGCCTGACCCTCTTGCGCGCAATCCCGGCTCTCGGCAAAGTAAGCTGCACCCCGCACAGGTTGTCGTGTTTATGTCGTTAACGGTTCGCCTGATCGTCGCCTCCCTGGCTGTGCTGCTGGCCGGATGTTCCAGCACGCCACCGCCCGCTCCACGCAAGGTCGTCTACCGGCCTGTGGTGTCCGCTCCCCCCCAGTTTTCTTCACCGCTTGCCGACGACGTCCTGTTGCGCGCGATCGGCCTTGTCGGCACGCCCTATCGCTGGGGCGGCAACACGCCTGATTCGGGTTTCGATTGCAGTGGCCTGATCGGCTACGTCTACCACGACGCCGCGGGCATCACCCTGCCTCGGTCGACGCGGGAAATGATCACCCTGCGCGGGCCTGACATCGATCGCAGTCAGTTGCAGACCGGTGATCTGGTGTTCTTCGCCACCAGTGGCGGCTCCCACGTCAGTCACGCCGGCATCTACGTCGGGGAAGGGCGGTTCGTCCACGCGCCGGCCACTGGCGGCACGGTCAAACTCGACAGTCTCGACAAGCCGTATTGGCAAAAGGCCTGGCTGAATGCCAAGCGCGTCATCCAGCCATCGAACCTGGCCAGGCAATAGCGACTTCCTGAGCACTATGCTCATCCGCTGTTGCTGGGTGAGCACGTATGCCTTTCAGGGTGAAATCCCGTTTAGCCGGAGGCGGTCTGCCTACGGTTCGATTGACGCTCCCGAGTCAACCCTCTAACCTTCGCGCCATGTTTCAGGTGCCCGGGACCCGTCAGGTCCGCAGGGTGAAACAGGGAAGCCGGTGCGATTGCTCGTGTGATCAATTCCGGCGCTGCCTCCGCAACGGTAGATGAGTCAAAGCCACGCACAATGCCACTGTGTTCGCTGAACATGGGAAGGCGCCTGGCCTGCCACGGTTGTGGCAACTCGTGAGTCCGGAGACCGGCCTGATCCATCGAACAGCATCACGGAGGGCGATGCTCTGCTGCAGGCCGGGTTTTGCCCAGTGCCTGCTGACAGTCTTTGCCTGTGCCCTCCGTTTGCCACACTTGCCCTCAAGCGGAGAGCTGAGATGAGCGAATCCCCCGAACGTGACGAACGCCACCTGGCGCGCATGCTGCGCAAAAAGGCGGTGATGGACGAGCGCATTTCCAGCGCGCCCAATGAATGCGGGTTGCTGCTGGTCCTGACCGGTAACGGCAAAGGCAAGAGCAGCTCGGCGTTCGGCATGCTTGCCCGCGCCATGGGCCACGGCATGCAGTGCGGCGTCGTGCAGTTCATTAAAGGCCGGCACAGCACCGGCGAAGAGCTGTTCTTCCGCCGCTTCCCTGAACAAGTGCGTTACCACGTGATGGGCGAGGGCTTCACCTGGGAAACCCAGGACCGCCAGCGTGACATTGCCGCCGCCGAATCCGCCTGGGCCGTGACCCGTGAAATGCTCAAGGACGCCTCCATCGGCATGGTCGTGCTCGATGAGCTGAACATCGCCCTCAAGCACGGCTATCTGGACCTGGAGCAGGTGCTGAGCGATTTGCAGGCACGTCCGCCGATGCAGCACGTGATCGTCACCGGTCGCGGGGCGAAGCAGGAATTGATCGACCTGTCCGATACCGTGTCCGAAATCGGCGTGGTCAAGCATGCCTTTCAGTCCGGCATCAAGGCGCAGAAAGGCATCGAGCTGTGAGTGAGCGCCCACCGCGGCACTGCCCGGCAGTATTGATCGCCGCCCCTGCGTCCGGTCAGGGCAAAACCACCGTCACCGCCGCACTGGCCCGCTTGCATCGCAATCAGGGCCGCAAGGTGCGCGTGTTCAAATGCGGGCCGGACTTTCTCGACCCGATGATCCTCGAGCGCGCCAGCGGCCATCCGGTGTACCAGCTGGACATGTGGATGATCGGCGAGGACGAAAGTCGGCGCCTGTTGTGGGAAGCCGCCGCGGAGGCCGACCTGATCCTCATCGAAGGCGTCATGGGCTTGTTCGACGGCACCCCGTCCAGCGCGGACCTGGCCCGGCGTTTTGGCGTGCCGGTGCTCGGGGTAATCGACGGCACGGCCATGGCCCAGACCTTCGGCGCACTGGCGCTGGGACTGGCGCGGTATCAGCCGGATCTGCCGTTTGCCGGCGTGCTGGCCAATCGCGTCGGCACCGTGCGCCACGCGCAGTTGCTGGAAGGCAGCCTGACCGAAGGCCTGCGCTGGTACGGCGCGCTGTCCCGTGAAACCGGCATTGAGCTGCCCAGCCGGCACCTCGGCCTGGTTCAGGCCAGTGAACTGAATGACCTGGACATGCGCCTCGACACTGCTGCCAACGCGCTGGCCAGCACCTGCGACGCCACGTTGCCGCCGGCCGTGACCTTCACCGCGCCTGACTTCGATCCCGCCGAACCGCTGCTGGCCGGCGTGAAAATCGCCATCGCCCACGACGAGGCGTTCGCATTTTTCTATGGTGCCAGCCTTGACCTGCTACGGGAGATGGGCGCCGAACTGTCGTTCTTCTCGCCGCTCCGCGACCGGGAATTACCCGACGCCGACAGCCTGTATCTGCCGGGCGGCTACCCGGAATTGCATCACACGGCGCTGGCCGAAAACCACAGCATGCTCGCCGCGATTCGTGCGCACCACGCCGCCGGCAAACCCCTGCTCGCCGAATGCGGCGGCATGTTGTACCTGCTCAATGCCTTGACCGATGTCGACGGCCAGCGCGCCGAAGGGGTGGGCTTGCTCAAGGGTGAAGCCGTGATGCAGAAGCGTCTGGCAGCCCTGGCCCTGCAATCGGTCGAGCTGCCGGAAGGCACGCTGCGTGGCCACACCTATCACCACTCCCTGACCAGCACCGAGCTGACCCCCATCGCCCGCGGCCTCAGCCCCAATGGCGGGCGCGGTGCCGAAGCGGTGTACCGGGAAGGGCGCATGACTGCGTCGTACGTGCACTTCTACTTCCCCTCGAATCCCCAGGCGATGGCGGCGCTGTTTTTGCCATGAGCTCGCTTGCATGACTGACCACACGTTCACCGACCCCGAACGCGCCGCCGTATACCGCGCCATCGCCGAGCGTCGCGACATGCGCCACTTCTGCGGTGGCACGGTCGCGCCGGAGTTGCTGGCCCGTCTGCTCGAAGCCGCGCACCACGCACCGAGCGTTGGCCTGATGCAGCCGTGGCGCTTTCTGCGCATCACCGACCCGGCCTTGCGCGCGCAGATTCAGGCGCAGGTGGAGGAGGAGCGCGTTCGCACCGCTGAAGCTTTGGGCGAGCGGTCTGACGATTTCATGAAGCTGAAAGTCGAGGGCATCAGCGATTGCGCCGAAGTGTTGGTCGCCGCGTTGATGGATGACCGCGACAAACATATCTTCGGCCGCCGCACCCTGCCGGAGATGGACATGGCGTCGCTGTCGTGCGCCATTCAAAACCTCTGGCTGGCGGCGCGTGCCGAAGGCCTCGGCATGGGCTGGGTATCGCTGTTCGACCCCCAGGCCCTGGCCGATCTGCTGCAGATGCCAGCCGGTTCGAAACCCCTGGCGATTTTGTGCCTGGGCCCTGTGAAGGAATTCTACCCGGCGCCGATGCTGGTGATGGAAGGCTGGGCGCAGCCGCGCGCGTTGCAAGAGCTGGTCTACGAGAACACATGGGGAGTGATTGCATGAGTGTGGCGTTATTGAGCGTCGCCGGAGTCGCGCTGGACGCGCTGCTCGGCGAGCCAAAACGGAACCACCCGCTGGTGGCGTTCGGCCGTTTCGCCGAACGTATCGAACAGCGCCTGAACGTCGCCGGCCGGGGCTGGCGCAGCCATGGCGTGAGCGCATGGTTCATCGCCGTCATTCCGCTGACCCTGATCGCCACGTTACTCAGCTGGCTGCCGTTCGTTGGCTGGCTGGTGGACGTACTGGCGCTTTACTGCGCGTTGGGCCTGCGCAGTCTGGGCGAGCACGTCGAGCCGGTTGCCCAGGCGTTGCGCAGCGACAATCTGGACGAGGCGCGCCGCCGGGTCGGTTACCTGGTCAGTCGCCAGACCTCCGAGCTGGACAGCACTGAAGTGGCCCGTGCGGCCACGGAATCGGTACTCGAGAATGGCAGCGACGCAGTGTTTGCGGCGATTTTCTGGTTCGTCGTGCTGGGCGCTCCGGGCGTCGTGCTCTACCGCCTGAGCAACACCCTCGACGCCATGTGGGGCTATCGCAACGAGCGCTTCGAACGCTTCGGCTGGGCGGCGGCGAAAATCGACGACCTGCTTAACTACATTCCCGCGCGCTTGGTGGCGTTGACCTACGCGCTGCTGGGCAACACCCGACTGGCCCTGCGTTGCTGGCGCACCCAGGCCCCGAAGTGGGACAGCCCGAACGCAGGCCCGGTGATGGCGGCCGGTGCCGGTGCGTTGGGCGTCGAACTGGGTGGTCCGGCGATTTATCACGGCGAACTGCATGAGCGTGCGACCCTGGGTGAAGGCGTCCCAGCGGACGCCGACTCTATTGATCGCGGTTGGCAACTGGTGCAGCGCGGCGTGTGGCTGTGGTTGCTGATCTTGTGTCTGGGGACAGAATTTTATGCTTGAACATGGCGGCCGATTGCGTGGCGCAGTCCTGAAATACGGCATTGATGAGGCGGACTGGCTCGACCTGTCCAGCGGGATTTCGCCGTGGTCGTGGCCGATCCCTGCGATCCCCGAAGCAGCATGGGCGCGTTTGCCGGAAACCGATGACGGCCTGGAAATCGCTGCCCGTCGCTACTACGGCGCCACGGACGTGCTGCCGGTGGCCGGTTCCCAAGCGGCGATCCAGGCGCTGCCGCGTCTGCGTCAGGCGGGCAAGGTGGGCGTGCTGTCGCCGTGCTACGCCGAGCACGCCGAGGCCTGGCGCAACACCGGTTTTCTGGTGCGCGAAGTGCTGGAGCACGAAGTGGAGCGGTTCATCGACACCCTCGATGTGCTCGTCGTGGTCAACCCGAATAACCCCACCGGCCTGAGCCTGCCGCCCGAACGCCTGCTGGAATGGCACGCGCGTCTGTCCCAGCGCGGCGCCTGGCTGGTGGTGGACGAAGCGTTCATGGACAACACGCCGGAGTTGAGCCTGGCGGCGTACACCCAGCGCGCGGGCCTGATCGTGCTGCGCTCGTTCGGCAAGTTTTTCGGCCTGGCCGGTGTGCGCCTGGGTTTTGTGCTGGCGGAGCCGCGCTTTCTGAAAGTCATGGCGCGGCAGATCGGGCCATGGTCGGTCAGCGGGCCGACGCGGATCATCGGTCAGGCCTGTCTCAACGATGTCGCCGGCCATCAACGCCAGCGTCAGCGCACCGAGCAGGCCAGCCAGCGTCTGGTGGACGTGCTCAATCGCCACGGCTTCGCGCCCAAGGGCGGTTGCGCGCTGTTCCAGTGGTTGATCACGCCGCTGGCGGAAGCGCTTTACGAATTCTGCGCACAGCGGGGCATCCTCCTGCGCATCTTCACCCACAACAGCAGCCTGCGTTTCGGCCTGCCGCGCGAAGAAGCGGACTGGCAGCGTCTTGAGCAGGCGCTGAGCGAATTCTCCCGGGAGCGGCTATGACCCTCGGCAAAACCCTGATGGTTCAGGGCACCACCTCCGACGCCGGCAAAAGCACGCTGGTGACGGCGCTGTGCCGCTGGCTGACCCGTCAGGGCGTGCGCACCGTGCCGTTCAAGCCGCAGAACATGGCGCTGAACAGCGCAGTGACCGCCGACGGCGGCGAGATCGGCCGCGCCCAGGCCGTGCAAGCCCAGGCCTGCGGCCTCGAACCCCACACCGACATGAACCCGGTGCTGCTCAAACCCAACAGCGACACCGGCGCGCAAGTGATCATCCACGGTCGCGCCGTGACCACCATGAACGCCGTCGCCTACCACGACTACAAAGCCATCGCCATGCAGGCCGTACTCGCCTCCCATCGTCGCCTCAGCGAAGGCTGGCCGGTGGTGATGGTCGAAGGTGCCGGGTCGCCGGCAGAGATCAACCTGCGTGCCGGCGACATCGCCAACATGGGCTTTGCCGAAGCGGTGGATTGCCCGGTGCTGTTGGTGGCGGACATCAATCGCGGCGGGGTGTTTGCCCATCTGGTCGGCACCCTGGAATTGCTGTCGCCCAGCGAACAGGCGCGGGTCAAAGGCTTCATCATCAATCGCTTTCGTGGCGACATCGCGCTGCTTCAGCCCGGCCTCGACTGGCTCGAACAGCGCACCGGCAAACCAGTGGTCGGCGTGCTGCCCTACGTGATGGACCTGCACCTGGAAGCCGAAGACGGCCTCGACCAGCGTCAGGCCGACAAGGCCGAGCAGGTGCTCAACGTCATCGTGCCGGTGTTGCCCCGCATCAGTAACCACACCGACTTCGACCCGCTGCGCCTGCACCCCCAGGTCAATCTGCAATTCGTCGGGCCGGGGCAGACGATTCCTGGTGCTGACCTGATCATCCTGCCCGGCTCGAAAAGCGTTCGCAGCGATCTCGAGTATCTGCGCGCCAATGGCTGGGACACCGCCATCAACCGCCACCTGCGTTACGGCGGCAACGTGCTGGGCATCTGTGGTGGCCTGCAAATGCTCGGCGAGCAGTTGCATGACCCGCTGGGGCTCGAAGGCGCTGCCGGGTCAAGCCCGGGCCTGGGGCTGTTGGCCCTGAGCACGGTGCTGGAAGAAGAGAAGCAACTGCGCAACGTCAGCGGTCGCCTGACCCTCGAAGACGCCGACGTCATCGGCTACGAGATTCATGCGGGCGTGACCACCGGCCCGGCGCTGGAACGTCCACTGGTCCAGCTCGCCGACGGCCGCTGCGATGGCGCGTGCAGCCCTGACGGCCAAGTGCTCGGCACCTACCTGCACGGTCTGTTCGAGAACCCGGCGTCGAGCAGCGCCTTGCTGCGATGGGCCGGGCTGCAGAATGTGCAGTCGGTCGATTACCACGCTTTGCGCGAGCGCGACATCGAACGCCTCGCCGATCTGGTCGAAACTCACCTGGACGGCACACTGCTGCGTGAGCTCTGCGGCCTGGAGCAACCCTGATGCTGCAATTGATCCTCGGCGGTGCGCGTTCCGGCAAAAGTCGGCTGGCTGAAAAACTCGCCAGCGACAGCGGCCTCGACGTCATCTATATCGCCACCAGTCAGCCCCTCGACGGCGAAATGAACCAGCGCGTCGCCTTGCACCGCGAGCGTCGGCCAGCTGAATGGGGGCTGATCGAGGAACCCGTCGAGCTGGCCCGCGTGCTCCGGGAAAACGCCGGGGAGGGCCGCTGCCTCTTGGTGGATTGCCTGACCCTGTGGCTGACCAATCTGCTGATGCTCGACGATCCGCAGCGCCTGGCTCAAGAGCGTGAAGCCTTGCTCGATGGCCTGGCGGAATGGCCGGGCGAGATCATTTTTGTCAGCAACGAAACCGGGCTCGGCGTCGTGCCCCTCGGTGAGCTGACCCGTCGTTATGTCGATGAAGCCGGCTGGCTGCATCAGGCGCTGGCAGAACGCTGCCATCGCGTGGTGTTTACCGTCGCCGGACTGCCCATGACCCTGAAAGGACCTGCACTATGAGTAACGCCTGGTGGCTCGCGCCTGCCCGAGACGTCGATCACGCCAGCCGCGACGACGCGATGGCCCGGCAGCAGCAACTGACCAAACCGACCGGCTCACTGGGCCGTCTGGAACACGTCGCGGTGCAACTGGCCGGCCTGCAGGGTCGTCCGAAGCCGAAGGTCGATGAGGTCTGGATCGCGATTTTTGCTGGTGACCACGGCGTAGTCGCGGAAGGGGTTTCGGCGTACCCGCAGGCAGTGACCGGGCAGATGCTGCACAACTTCATCATGGGCGGCGCGGCCATCAGCGTGCTGGCCCGGCAACTGTCCGCGCAGCTGGACGTGGTCGATCTGGGCACGGTTGCGCCGCTGGACCTGCCGGGTGTGCGCCACCTCAATCTTGGCCCGGGCACCGCAAATTTTGCCCACGGCCCGGCGATGGCGGAGGCGCAACTGCACGCCGCCCTCGAAGGCGGTCGCGACAGCGTGTTGCGCGCCAAGGCCGCAGGTACTCAGCTGTTCATCGGCGGCGAAATGGGCATCGGCAACACCACCGTCGCCAGCGCGCTGGCCTGCGCGCTGCTCGATTGTCCGGCCACCTTGCTGGTCGGCCCCGGCACCGGTCTGGATGCCGAGGGCGTGAGCCACAAGGCCCAAGTGATCGAGGGGGCCCTGCGGCTGCACGCCGACGCCGTCGGTGACGCCCTGGCCAGTCTGCGCGCCCTCGGGGGGTTTGAAGTGGCGGCGCTGGTCGGCGCCTACCTGGCCTGTGCGCAGGAGGGCATCGTCGTGTTGGTCGATGGCTTTATCTGTTCCGTGGCGGCGCTGGTGGCGGTGCGCATCAATCCGTCGTGCCGGGAGTGGCTGTTTTTCGGCCATCGGGGCGCCGAGCCGGGCCATCGTCTGGTGCTGGACGCGCTGCAGGCCGAGCCGTTGCTGGACCTGGGATTGCGTCTGGGCGAAGGCAGTGGCGCGGCGCTCGCGGTGCCGTTGTTGCGTCTGGCCTGTGAGCTGCATAACGGCATGGCGACCTTCGCTGAAGCCGCCGTGGCAGACCGCCCGGCATGACCTTGCATCTTGACCTGTTGCGCCACGGCGAAACCGAATTCGGCGGCGGCCTGCGCGGCAGTATTGACGATGCGCTGACCGACACCGGCTGGCAGCAGATGCGCGCGGCGGTGATTGATCGTGGCCCCTGGGACCGCATCGTCAGCTCGCCGCTGCAACGCTGCGCCCGCTTCGCCGACGAGCTGGCCGAGCGACTGGGCTTGCCCGTGGAGTTGGAAGCCGGTCTTCAGGAACTGCATTTCGGTGACTGGGAAGGGCAGAGCCCCGCGCAGTTGATGGAAACCGATGCTGCCGGGTTGGGCCGCTTCTGGGAGGATCCGTACGGGTTTACGCCACCCAACGGTGAGCCGGTTGAGGCGTTTGCCACTCGCGTGTTGGCTGCCGTTGAGCGGGTGCAGCGGGCGTATGACGGACAGCGCATTCTGCTGATCAGCCATGGCGGGGTGATGCGTCTGCTGTTGGCCCGCGCCCGCGGTCTGCCCCGTGAGCAATTGCTGCAGGTCACGGTGGCACACGGCTGTATGTTCGGCCTCGATGTCCAGGCCGACGGTGAGTTGACGGAGGTTTAAATGCTGCCGTTCTGGATCGCCTTGCAGTTCCTCAGCAGTCTGCCGATTCGCCTGCCGGGCATGCCGACGCCCCAGGAATCGGGGCGTTCTCTGCTGTTCTACCCGCTGGTGGGGTTGCTGTTCGGCGTGCTGTTGATGGTGCTGAATCACCTGCTCGACGGCGCGCCGACCCTGTTGCATGCCGCCCTGCTGCTGGCGGCGTGGGTGATGCTCAGTGGAGGGCTGCACCTGGACGGCCTGGCCGACAGCGCGGACGCCTGGCTCGGCGGGTTTGGCGACCGCGACCGCACGCTGCTCATTATGAAAGACCCGCGCAGCGGCCCGATTGCGGTGGTGACGCTGGTGGTGGTGTTACTGTTGAAATTCAGCGCTGTGCTGGCGTTGATTGAAGCGCACACGGGCATTGGCCTGCTGCTGGCGCCGGTGATAGGCCGCGCGGCGATGCTGGCACTGTTTCTGAACACGCCATATGTGCGCGCCGGCGGGCTGGGCCAGGCGCTGGCCGATCATCTGCCGCGCAAGGTCGGGGTGCAGGTGCTGGCAGCGGTGGCGGTGGTCTGCGTGCTCATCGGTGGCGGCGCGGCGGCGTGGGTGCTGGTCGTTTCCACGGGCGGTTTCTTCTGGCTGCGCCGGGTGATGATGCAACGTCTGGGCGGCAGCACCGGCGACACCGCCGGCGCGATGCTTGAACTGCTCGAAACCCTGGTGCTGGTGACGTTGGCGCTGATGTGGGATTGATGCAGTGTCCTGCCGCCGGCGTGCGGCGTGCGGAGTAGGAGTAGGAGTAGGAGTAGGAGTAGGAGTAGGAGCGTGGCTTGTCCCGCGATCTGCCGGGAACCGGCAGCAAAATCCTGCGCGGCGGTGTGCCAGACAGTCCGTAAGCAGACTTGCTGCCGCTGCGCGCCAGATCGCGGGACAAGCCACGCTCCTACAAACCCGCTACGCTAGCTAATCGAAGATTTATCCATGGTGTTCCGGACCAACCGGAGAGGTGTCATGCATAGCGTTGCGCTGGTGGTGTACCCGCAATTTCAGTCCCTCAGTCTGTCGGTCGGTTCCGTGCTGACCTGCGCGAACCTGATGCAGGGCGAGGCGGCGTATTCCTTTCATCTGGTGTCCGAAAGCGGCGGGGCGGTCATGTCGTCCGAAGGCTTCTCGGTCAACACCACGCCATTGCAGCCCGACGGTTACGACACCATCATTGTCAGCGGCTACATGGACCTGCAATTGCCCACCCCCAGCCTGCTTGAGTTCGTGCGCACCGCGTCGGCTCAATCGCGTCGCGTGGCGTCGCTGTGCACGGGCGGGTTTGTGCTGGCCGAAGCGGGCCTGCTCGATGGCAAGCGCGCGACCATGCACTGGATTCACGCCCCGGAGTTTCGCAAGCGCTACCCGAACGTTCGTGTCGAGGACGACAAACTGTTCACCGTGGACGGCCAGATCTGGACCGGCGCGGGCATGAGCGCCGGGCTTGATCTCGCACTGGCGATGGTCGAGAACGACCTCGGCGCCGACATCGCCCGGCAGGTCGCGCGCAAGCTGGTGATTTATCAGCGGCGCGGCAGCGAGCATTCCCAGTTGTCGACGCTGCTGGAACTGGACCCCAAGTCCGACCGCGTGCAACTGGCGCTGGCCTATGCCCGCGAGAACCTCAAAAGCGATCTTTCAATAGACGCGCTGGCGGCCATTGCCCGCTTGAGCCCCCGCCAGTTCAGTCGGGTGTTCCGCGAGGAAACCGGCCAGACCCCGGCCAAAGCCATCGAATGCCTGCGGGTGGAAGTCGCGCGGGCAATGATGGAAACCAGCCGGCATCCCATTGAGGTGGTGGCCCGGGAAACCGGCTTCGGCGATCGGGAAAGGATGCGCCAGGCGTTTCTGCGCAACTTCGGCGAACCGCCCCAGGCGATCCAGCGGGCGTTCATGGCGACCGAAAAGCCAGCTAATAGCCACGTTTCTGTGGCGCGCTAGGCATACATCGCGCGGCGGAGTAGCGTAGCGACAGCTCCACCTTTCCTGCCCGCTCTTGAATAGACGTCACCATGGCCCTTCGCTGGATTCACGCGCCTTTGCTTCTGCTTGCCCTCAGTGGCGCCGCCGCGGCCGCCGATTGCCCGCCACTGCTGCAGGGCGAGCTGCCCAAGCTGCGGGCGAAACAGGAGATCGACCTCTGCAAACAGTTCGCCGGAAAGCCGATGCTGGTGGTCAACACCGCAAGCTTCTGTGGCTTCGCGCCGCAGTTCAAAGGCCTTGAAGCCCTCAATCAGCGCTTCAAAAGCGAGGGGCTGGAAGTCCTCGGCGTGCCTTCTGATGACTTTCTGCAGGAATCCAAAGACGCTAACGAAACCGCCAAGGTCTGCTACGTGAACTACGGCGTGACCTTCACCATGACCGAGCCGCAGCCGGTGCGTGGCGCCGACGCCATCAACCTGTTCAAGGTGCTTGCCAGGCAGAGCAGCGCGCCAAGCTGGAACTTCTATAAATACGTGGTCGACCGCAAAGGCAACGTGGTTGCCAGCTTCTCCAGCAAGACCGCACCGGACGATCCCGAGCTGATTTCAGCCATCGAGAAGGCTATCGCTTCCAAACCCTAAAAACGCGCTGACGCAAAGCAGACGGGCCACAACGAAAAACCCCGCATCCATCGCTGGCTGCGGGGTTTTCTATAGGGCGGACAGGTGATCGGCCTGTCCCGCCCACTGCATCAGAAGCGGTATGTCATGCCCACGCCGAAACCGTTGGCGCTGTTGTCGTACTTGGCGTTGTAGCTTTGGCCCAGCGCGTTCGCGTCGGCAACCTTGACCTTCTCTTCCTGCAAGTAGGAGTAAGCCACATCGATGGTGATGTCGTCGGTCGGGCTGTAACCGGCGCCCAGACTGAAGATCGTGCGATCGCCCGTCGGGATGCGCGGCGAGCGGTTTTCGTTGTTGGTCGGCGACTGGTCGAACGACAGACCGGTACGCAGCACCCACTGCTTGTTCAATTGATACGACGTACCCACGGCGTAGGCCCAGGTGTCGTGCCAGTTCTGCTCTTCCTTGATGGTGCCGACCAGAGACTGAGTAGCGTCGCGACGAGACACCGGCGTAATGCCGGAGTTTTGAACAGTGATGTCTTCCAGACGGCTCCAACGCGTCCACGTTGCACCGGCGTACAGCTTCCAGGCGTCGTTCATTTTCTGAGTGACGGAGAAGTCGACGGTTTCCGGTGTATCGATGTTCAGCTTGGCGTCATAGCGACCGCCCGGCAGGATGGCCGAAGGCACGCCTGCACCCGGGGTCACTTCGGTGTGGCCTTCAAGCTTGTAGGTCACTTTGGAGTGGTAGGTCAGGCCAACGCTGGTGGTATCGGTGGCTTGCACCAGGATACCGGCGTTGAAGCCGTAACCAACGTCATCGCCCTTGACCTGCACGCGGCCGTCGCCGGTGCGGGCACCCAGCAGTGGGCTGACATTGAGTGCCGATTCCAGCGCGCCGGAAATACGGTTGATGGTCGGGCCGAAACCGATCGATACCTTGTCGTTGAAGGCGTAGCTGACGGTCGGCTGGAAGGTCACGACCTTGACGATGCTCTTGCTGCCGAAGTTGCGGCCCTGGAAGTTGTCTTCATAGTCGGTGACCAGGCCGAATGGCGCGTAGACACCGAAGCCGAACGCCCAGTGCTCGTCGACCGGGTTCACGTAGAAACCCATCGGTACGGCGATGAAAGGCACCATGTCGCCTTTGTTCGAGCCGGTGCTGCGGCCGCTGGTGTCGGTAATGTCGGTGGAGGCATCGATTGCGGCGACCCCCACGGTCGCCTGAGCGCGCTTGAGGCGCGACATGCCGGCCGGGTTGCCGTACACGATGCTGGCGTCATCGACAGAAGAGGTACGGCCCGCAAAACCGGTCCCCATGCCGCTGATGCTTTGCTCATTCAGGGCAAAGCCGGATGCAAAAATCTGGGTGGAGGCAAGAGTGATGGCGAGACTGAGGCTGGATTTGATCATTGTTTTTTTCATTGTTAGAACTCCTTGTTGATCACCGCGCGGAAATTACCAATATTTCCGCCCCCGCGCCATAGCCCGAATCAGCCTATTTAGAGCGGTTCTTGTAGGACAATCCTGAAAGTTCGCCGCTTCTTCGTTGAATACCACTCGGTCACGAAATGGCTGGCGAGGACTGAAACAGGGGGCTGACCCATGTTTGCCAGGCCGCGGTGAAATCCTGAAGCTGACCGCCAGGTTGAAATACCTCGCGCCACATCCGCGCCATGGCCAGCGAATCATCGGCATCCGGCAGCGACATATGGCTCGCTTCGACCATCAACCAGGCGATGGCGGTCGAGTAGCGCAGGTTGACGGTCAGTTCCAGATCGGGGCCGGTGAGAAACGCGTGCTGGCTGGCCAGGCCTCGAACCAGGCTGGCAAGGTCCGGATCGCGGGCGAGGTAGTGATCCCACAACTGGCGGTGCTGGGTGTCGGCGATGCTGTAAAGCCCGTGGCCGCGTGGGTTGTCCAGCTCGGCGCCTAACGCGGACTGGCTGGCGGCGACGCCCAGCAGCAGGGATTCGGCCGCTCGATTGTGTCGGCCGAGGTAGACGAGTGTCGGGCGGATGACATAGCGACACAGTTCACTGGCGGCGATTCCCATAACACCCTCGGGGAGTTGATGAGTCGGCAGGCCCTGGCGCTTGGCAGCAGGGATGGAGTGGGCCCACCGGCAGCGACCGGAGCCGCTGACTTGAAGTGTAGTGTGATATTTGCGGTGTAAAGGTCTGTTTTACGGTCAGTTCCCGTGCTGCGTCACCACGTTGACCGGCATTCATTACTGCAGCTGTCGCTTTTTATGTAAGTAAAACAGACACAAAAAAGCCCCACCGTTATCGGGTGAGGCCTTGTCGATGCAGCGATATTAACCGACGGACGGTATCAGGCAACGGTGTCAGGCAGCCATATCAGGCAACCAGGGCCTGACGCGTACGGTCGATCACAGCCTGCAGCGGAGCGTCGCTGGAGTATTGATCCGGGTACAAACGCTCGCTGTGGCGGGCGATACCGTGCTCGTTGACGATGGTGAAGCTGAAGCAGCCTTTGCGTGCTGCCATGATCAGGCAGTTCATTGGAGCAAAAGCGTTGGTCAGTGTACGAATAGCGTTTTGAGTCTGGATATGGGTAGTCATGTTATGGGTGTTTCCTCAATCGACACGCAATAAGAGGCGTGCAAAATTAAAACGTTCCAGTAAACGCGGACCGATGCTCGAATGCGAGTCAAGGGCAGGGCGCAGAACCTGTCTGGAACAAAAGCAGCCAGTTGAGCGCGTTTGAAGTGTGGCGCGGGGCTGACTGGTAGGTACTTAGGAGGGCAGGCAACACAACAAGAGCTAAGGTTCGATGCTCGAGGTGAAGATCCTGATCAATTTGCAGGCTGGTTGGGTAGAGCATGAATGTTTTACACACCCCTCCGTTTTGACGGCAGGTCGTGTGAGTTCATGTCTGGAAACCATCGAGGTGATCGATCCCTTTTTTCAATCCGTTCGCTCAGTTGGCGAACCGGGATTGGGGGATTTGTTCGATCAGAATTGACTTTCAGCTTGGTACTAACGGCGGCGATGCTAATGGAGTCGCTGGGGCAAAGCAAGCACTGATTTGCAATAGGGCAGAAGTATGCCGGAAAGCGGGCGAAAGAGCGTACAGCATATCGGGCAGAAAAGGTGGCCCAGTGCCTTATTCCCGAGAATTTCCACTGGCGATGGGGGCTGTCGAAACGGGCTTATGAACAGACGAAATGAACTTGTGCACATTGCGAAAGGTATCTGTCATGTCACTGTCACGTCGGCCGCTAAGCGCTTGATTTAATGCAACGAATTATTAAGTCAATGAAAACCATCGTTTTTTTACGCTGGTGAAAAAATCGTCAGTTTGAACGCAGGCCCCATTCTACGTGCGTTTGCGAGAGCTTAAGGGGTGTTGTCCACTGAGTTATCCACAGGTTCTGTGGATTGTCCCAAGCGCCGGCTCTATCGCGGCGCTCTTGAAGCACCCGCTGGCGGTTTTCTTTTTCCGAGGCACTGATTTACCCGGATCGGACGTCGAGCCTGCTTCTGCGCATAATGCGGTCTGCATGAATGTCGGAGTCTGGATTTTATGGTGTTTGAGTTAACCAGCCTGTTGCTGGGTTTGGCGGTGGCAGCGGTGCCTTTGTTGGGGCTGGCGTGGCAGTTGCAGCGGCGTCTGGCGCAACGGGAAGCGGACACCGCGTTGCTCGACGAGCGCTTGAGTAATGCGCAGATGGCGCAGGATGGCTTGAATGCCCAGCTCGACGCCAGTCGCGACGAGATCAGCGACCTTGCCCAGGCCAATGCGGTCAAGCAGGCGGACCTGGCGGCCCTGCGCCGGGAAGTGGAACTGCTGCGCCAACAGCATGAGGGTGCGCGGGAGGCCCAGGAAGACTGGGGGCGCGAACGGGCCGTCAGAGAAGCCGAACTGCGTCGACTCGACGCCCAGTGCGCCTCGCTGGGCGCCGAGCTGCGTGAACAGCAGGAAAGTCACCAGCAGCGCCTCACCGACCTGCAAGGCTCCCGCGATGAGCTGCGTGCGCAGTTTGCGGAGCTGGCCGGCAAGATTTTCGATGAACGCGAGCAGCGCTTTGCCGAAACCAGTCAGCAGCAGTTGGGGCAGTTGCTCAACCCGCTCAAGGAACGCATCCAGTCGTTCGAAAAGCGCGTCGAAGAGAGTTATCAGAACGAAGCCCGCGAACGTTTCTCCCTGAGCAAGGAGCTGGAGCGCTTGCAGCAGCTCAACCTGCGCCTGAGCGACGAAGCCAACAACCTGACCCGTGCGTTGAAGGGGCAGAAGACCCAGGGCAACTGGGGCGAATTGATTCTGGAGCGGGTGCTCGAACATGCCGGACTTGAAAAGGGCCGGGAGTATCAGACCCAGGTCAGCCTGAAAGGCCCCGACGGCGAGCGCTTCCAGCCCGACGTTCTGATCATGCTGCCCGGCGACAAGCAGGTCGTGGTGGACGCGAAGGTCAGCCTGACGGCCTATCAACAGTACGTGTCAGCTGACGATGAGGTGATTTCCCAGGCGGCGCTGAAACAGCACGTGCTGTCCCTGCGCAATCACGTCAAAGGCCTGTCCGGCAAAGACTACAAGCGCCTTGAGGGGCTGCACAGTCTCGATTTCGTTTTGCTGTTCGTACCGATCGAGGCGGCGTTTTCTGCAGCGTTGCAGGCCGAGCCGAACATGTTTCAGGAGGCGTTCGACCGCAATATCGTGATCGTCAGCCCGACCACGCTGCTGGCAACGCTGCGGGTCATCGACAGCCTGTGGAAGCAGGAGCGGCAGAGCCAGAATGCGCGGGAGATCGCCGAACGGGCAGGGTGGCTCTATGACAAGTTCGTGCTGTTCATCCAGGACCTGGACGAAGTCGGCAACCGCCTTCAGCAGCTGGACAAGGCCTACGGCGCCGCGCGCAACAAGCTCGTCGAGGGGCGCGGCAATCTGGTCAGCCGCAGCGAACAGCTCAAGCTGCTGGGCGCGCGGGCCAGCAAGAGTCTGCCGGCGGATCTGCTGGAGCGGGCAATGACCGACCCGGATGGACTGGCCCAGCTGCCGGAGTGATTGCGGGCGTTAATCGAAGGGGAGGCGATGAGGCTAGCGCTTATAAGTTGAACCAAAGCCCGCGCTAATCGTATACACCTTCTCGTTCATCCATCAGCCCATTTCCTGCCCGTTAAAAATGCACCGACTTTGGTCACGGTGCACTGTGGGCAGGCGCGGCGTCTGAAATCACCTCTTTGAAAATCTGACATCTTGGCCTCATCGGCTGCCGGAAACCCGCTGTCTTGGCGTCTTGCACGCGAATCTCTTCGGCAATGGCACGCATTCTGCCTCCTGTTTCGTATACAACCCACACGCGCTCCCGTACGCAGTGTGTGCACGTGTGATGCCGGGAGCCGCTTCGTCCTTATGAGGGAGAAATGCGATGACCGAGCCATTGCCGAAGGGCTACAGCCCCCGCCTGTACAATGAGGACCTGGGCCCCGTGCCGCAGAAATGGACCTGGTACAACATTTTCGCGTTCTGGATGAGTGACGTGCACAGCGTGGGAGGCTACGTCTTCGCGGCCAGCCTTTTTGCCCTCGGGCTGGCGAGCTGGCAGGTGCTGATCGCGCTGCTGGCGGGTATCTGCATTATTCAGGTGATCGCCAACCTGCTGGCCAGGCCGAGTCAGCAGGCCGCCGTGCCATATCCGGTGATCTGCCGTCTGGCCTTCGGCGTGTTCGGTGCGAATATTCCAGCGGTGATTCGCGGTCTGATCGCGGTGGCGTGGTACGGGGTGCAGACGTACCTGGCGTCCAGCGCGTTGATCATCGTGGTGCTGCGCTTCTTCCCACAGATGTCGGTCTACGCAGAGCCGCACTTTGCAGGTTTGTCTTACCTCGGCTGGTTCGGCTTCCTGGCACTCTGGGTGGTACAGGCGGCTGTGTTCTGGACCGGGATGGACTCGATCCGCCGCTTCATCGACTGGGCCGGCCCTGTGGTCTACGCCGTGATGTTCATCCTGGCGGGCTGGATTGTCTGGAAGGCGGGCTGGGCCAACATCAGTTTTACCCTCTCCGAAAAATCGCTGACCGGCTGGGAAGCGTTTTCCCAAGTGATCATGGCCACGGCGCTGGTGGTGTCCTACTTCTCGGGTCCTACGCTTAACTTTGGCGACTTCAGTCGCTACTGCCGGAGCATGTCTGAAGTACGGCGCGGCAATTTCTGGGGGCTGCCGATCAATTTTCTGGCCTTCTCGCTGGTCACCGTCGTCATCGTTTCGGGAACGTTGCCGGTGTTCGGCGAGATGTTGCATGACCCGATCGCCACGGTGGCGCGCATCGACAATGACATCGCTGTGCTTCTTGGCGCATTTGCTTTCGTGACCGCGACGATCGGCATCAACATCGTCGCCAACTTCGTGTCGCCGGCGTTCGACTTCGCCAACGTCGCCCCCAGCAAGATCAGCTGGCGCGCAGGCGGTATGATCGCGGCGGTGGCGTCCATCTTCATCACGCCATGGAATCTGTTCAACAACCCCGCCGTTATCCATTACACGCTGGACGTGCTGGCAGCGTTCATCGGGCCGTTGTTCGGCATCTTGCTGGTGGATTATTACGTGATCAAAAAGCAGCAAATCGACGTCGACGCGCTGTTCAACGATGGGCCGACCGGACGTTACTGGTACACCGGCGGCGTGAATTACACGGCGGTGAAGGCGCTGTTGCTGGCAACCCTGGCAGGCATTGCCATCACCTTCATCCCGGCATTGCAGCCGATGGCGAACTTTGCATGGTTTACAGGATGTTTCCTGGGTGGTGGCGTGTTTTATCTGCTGGCCAGACGTCGCCAGGCCCATGAATGCGCGGTGATGACGCCCGTGGTGGCAGGTTGACGGCCCTGCCGTTTGTCGCGTGATGGCTTCGAATGGCCGATTTGCAGTGTCACATCGTCATGCAAGGCGAAAAATTCCTGCCGCGACACTCGGTAGCAGGCGTAAAGTGCGCCTTAGCACTATGATCTGCTCTAGGCAGTTCGGACATTGGCTGCCGAGTATTTCCCTGAAGGGGGCGTTATATGAACAGCAAATTGCAAGAATGGCTTCACGATGTAGGCGTCGCGCTCGGGTTGATTGAAAAGCCAAAGCTGCAACCCATTCCCGTGCGCAGCAACGATGATGAGCGTCGTCGTCCACGCCGTTGAGTGCCCGGTAACACGTGTAAAAAAAGCGGCGCTATCGCCCGATAGCCCGCTCTGTTTTCCCCGACCGTTCGGTCACCTCTCCCGCATGATTCAGTTGCTTTCCCAAATCGATGCCGATTGCCCTCAGTGATGGGTTCTGCGTTTCTTCTCGACGAGAATCAGGTCAACCAGGCCCTGCAGCGTCAGTTGTCCGTAGGGTGAATGCGCGGACATACCTGCTATGTCGGCCTTAATCTGATTCGGGAGGACAACGCCAAAGTCGCTTTGCAGAATTGAAAAAAATTCGTTGAAGTCGGCTTCATCCAGCTCAAGCGCGCTCAGCGTCACGTCCTCTTCTTCCTGAATCAGGGTTTTATCGACCAGAATCTTTCCGATTGTGTCGATGACATGTTGTCTGACTTCGCTTCGCTTCATGGCAGGCCTCTGCTTTGATTCAAGTGGTAATCACCCCAACATCAAAAAACAGAGGGTTGTGGCAGAAATGCCCAGTGAGCAACCACCCTGAAAACCTGCGCTGCGATGCGCAACGTCGGCGGTCTCGGACTAAGGCTAGCCCAAGTTGGCGGGACACGAATGGAAGGTGTGTGCGGATTTTTTGTAACGGCGAGCAATGAAAGAACGGCGCGCCCGATGCAGCGCACACATGTGGGACCGGCTTCAGCCGGGAAGGCGTCAGGCGCTACGCCGCAAAATTGAGGGTGTTCATACAGGCCTCTTCCCGGCTGAAGCCGGTCCCACTAGAAAGCAGCGCGCCTGGCCTTATTGACACAGCGCACACCCATTGTGGGGCCGGCTCTAGCAGGGAAGGGGCCGGCGGGTCAAATGTGGTCTGTCAGCGGTGTGCCACGCCGGGCAGCACGCAGAGCATTTCGTAGAGCAGATTGGCGCCCAGCAACGAGGTGTTGCCGGTGGTGTCGTAGGGCGGCGAGACCTCGACGAGGTCGCAGCCGATCAGGTCCAGCCCCTGGCACCCACGGATGATTTCGATGGCCTGAATGGTGGTCAGCCCGCCGATCTCTGGCGTACCCGTGCCCGGCGCCCAGGCCGGGTCAATGCCGTCGATGTCGAAACTCAGGTACACCGGACCCCCGCCCACCTTCTCGCGCACTTCGGCCATCAGCGGCGCCAGCGACTTGTGCCAGCACTCCTCGGCCTGGACCACGCGGAACCCCTGCTTGCGGCTCCAGTTGAAATCTTCGGCGGTATAGCCCTGGGCACGCAGACCAATCTGAACCACCCGATCGCAATCCAGAAGACCTTCCTCCACCGCTCGGCGGAAGGTGGTGCCGTGGGCGATCTTCTCGCCGAACATGTGATCGTTGACGTCCGCGTGGGCGTCGATGTGCACAAGCCCCACCTTGCCGTGTTTCTTCTTCATGGCGCGCAGGATCGGCAGCGTGATGGTGTGATCGCCGCCGAGGGTCAGCGGGATGATGCCGTGCTCGAGAAAACCGTCGTAGGCCTCTTCGATGATGCGCACGGCGTCCAGCAGATTGAACGTGTTGATCGCCACGTCGCCGATGTCCGCCACTGAAAGCGAGTCAAAGGGGGCGGCGCCGGTGGCCATGTTGTAGGGGCGAATCATCACCGATTCGGCGCGGATTTCCCGTGGGCCGAAGCGGGTGCCGGCACGCAGGGACGTACCGATGTCCAGCGGCACGCCGATGAACGCCGCGTCCAGCCCGGCCGCGGTTTGCAGGTGCGGCAAGCGCATCATGGTGGCGATGCCGGCGAAGCGCGGCATTTCGTTGCCGCCCAGTGGTTGATGGAAAATCTTGTCCACGGGAATGCCTCATCGGTGGTAAGCAAAAGGGGCGGAAGCAGGCTTCCGGCATGGCCCCGATTCTGTTGACCGGACCCGCCGCGAACAATCCGTCAGGCGAAATACTTAGTTCAGATATTCCTGAAGTATCGGGTAAGCTGCGCGGAAAACCATCCTGGAAACCCCATGCCCAGCGCGCTTCCCGACCTCAAATTGCTGCGCATCTTCGCCTGCGTCGTGCGCCATCAGGGCTTTGCCAGCGCTCAGCAAGAACTCAATCTGTCGACCTCGGCGATCAGCACCTACATGAGCCAGCTTGAGGCCGCGCTCGGCATCGTGCTCTGTCATCGCGGGCGTGGCGGGTTCAGCCTGACCAGCAAGGGCGAGCTGTTTCATCAGGAAACCCTGCGCCTGCTCGGCGAGCTGGAAGGCTTCGAACTCTACGCCGCTGCGCTCAAGGGCGAGCTGCGCGGCACGCTCAATCTCGGCGTGCTGGACTCGACGGTCAGTGACCGCGCATTGCCCTTTGCGGAAGTCATCGGCGCCTACAGTGCGGAGCATCCGGCCGTGCATTTGCACCTTGCGGTGATGAGCCCCTACGAACTGCAGCTGGGCGTGCTGGACAACCGGCTGGACCTGGCGATCGGATCGTTTTCCACGCGCATGAACGGCCTGCTCTATCAGCCGCTGTACCGCGAGCAGCATTGGCTGTATTGCAGCAATCGCCACGCGCTGTATGCCGAGCGGCGCATTCCCGAGCCCGTCATCACTCAACAGCGCATGGTCGGACGCGGCTACTGGAGCCAGGCCGAACTCGCCCGTCACGGCTTCAAGCACAGCGCCGCGACCGTCGAGAGTATGGAAGCGCAGCTGATTCTGGTGCTGTCCGGCGCCTACATCGGTTACTTGCCCGAGCACTACGCGCAATCGTGGGTGGATTCCGGGCACCTGCGGGTCTTGCTGCCGGCAACCTTTGGCTATCAGGCGCCGTTCTCAATGATCCTGCGTCGCGGTCGCAGCCGTGAGCCGCTGATTCAGACCTTTCGGGATCTGCTTAAAGCGCAGCTTAATCCACTGTAGGAAACCGACGATGTCCCGTGCCCGCTGCGAACGCTGCCTGCGTCCGACCGATCATTGCCTGTGTGCGCTCATACCTGCTTTGAGCAGCCGGACGCGGGTATTGATCCTGCAGCATCCCAGCGAAGTCAATCACGCGCTCAACACGGCGCGCCTCGCAGCCCTGGGCCTTGAGAATGCGGAGTTGCACGTGGGGGAGGTGTTCGAGGATCTGACGCAATGGCTGAGCCGGCCCGGTTATCGAGCGTGTCTGCTATTCCCGGGGGAGGAGGCCGTGGCGCTGACAGCCAGCAGTGCCGACGAAGTGCCCTTGCTGCTCGTCGTGCCTGATGGCACCTGGCGCAAAGCGCGCAAGTTGCTGCACCTGAACCCCTTGCTGGCGGCGTTGCCCAGGGTCGTGCTGACGGACGCGCCGCGCTCACGCTATCGATTGCGCAAGGCGCCGGGGCCCGACGCGCTGTCGACGCTGGAGGCCATTGTCCATGCGCTGCACACGCTGGAGCCGGAGACATCATTCGAGGGCTTGTTGCGCCCGTTCGATGCACTGATCGACGGACAGATTGCGGCAATGGGCGAAGAGACGTTTCGCCGCAATCATTCCTAAAGGCGGGATCGGTCAGCCGTTGAGCGAGGAGGGCATGCCTGGCTGATACGCGCTGGCCGCCTGCATGCGACGGACATAGACCTCGGTTTCCCGTGCAGCGTCTTCCTTGCTCATGAACGGACCTTCGAGGGTGTTTTCCCGGGTGCTGAAGAAGTAGAGGCCATTGACACGGGAAACGCGGTCGCTGCGAAAACGAACAGTGGGGGCTGGATCTTGTTCACGCTTGCTTAACATGGCCTTCTCCGGGCATTGGGTTGGTACGCGAATGATCTGAATGGGCGACAGGCGCCGCCACAATGTGAGTCAGAGCATTTGAATAGTAGCGTTCTTAACGGTTCCATCAACTTGCACCTCCGCCCCCCATTTTTGGAAGTGCAGGCACTTGATTTAGCGCTTCCCCAGCCCCTCGGCCTGACGAATCCACTGCTGACGCTGCTCCTCGGTAGAGGTGCGCACCGGCGAGAACTCCGTCAGGCGTGTGGTCTTGATCCCACAGAATTCAAGGATGGTTCGGACCATCTGCCGATGGGCAGGGGCCTTGAAGACCCAGCGGAAATACCGCGAGGGCGTGTCCATGGTCACCAGCAATTCCGCTGTCCGGCCCTTCAGCAGCTCGTTGGAAGGGTGGTGCCTGCCATGGGCCTTGAAGGCAAAACCGGGCATGAACACCCGGTCGAAGAACCCACCGAGCAGGCTCGGCAAACCGCCCCACCAGACCGGATACACAAACACCAGATGCTGTGCCCAGTGCACCTCGCGCTGGGCTTCAAGCAGATCGTGTTCCAGGGTCTGGGCGGACTCATAGCCACCGCGCAGCACCGGGTCGAAATCCATTTCGTCGAGCTTCAGCACCCGCACCACATGACCTTTGCTACGCGCGCCCTGGGCATACGCCTCGCCCAGCGCGTGGCCGAGGCTGGTGCTTTTCGGCGTGCCGATGATCATCAGGATACGTTTGCCATAGCCTTCCAGTGGCGTGGCGCCGCTGATGGATTCAGCCATTGCTGCCGGCCTCGAGCATTTTTTCCGGACGCACCCAGGCGTCGAACTCGGCGTCGGTGAGGAAGCCCAGCTGCAGCGCCGCTTCGCGCAGGGTCAAGCCTTCGCTGTAGGCTTTCTTGGCGATCTGCGCCGACTTGTCGTAGCCGATGTGCGGGTTCAGCGCGGTCACCAGCATCAGGCCGCGCTCCAGATGCTCGGCCATCTTGGCGGCATCCGGTTCCATGCCGGCAATGCAGTGCTCGTTGAAGTTGCGGCAGCCATCGCCCAGCAAGCGGATCGATTGCAACAGGTTGTGGATGATCACCGGCTTGAACACGTTCAGCTGCAGGTGGCCCTGACTGGCGGCGAAGGTGATCGTGGTGTCGTTGCCCATCACCTGACACGCCAGCATCGACAGCGCTTCGCACTGGGTCGGGTTGACCTTGCCCGGCATGATCGAGCTGCCCGGTTCGTTGGCCGGCAGCTTCACTTCAGCCAGGCCCGCACGTGGGCCGGAACCCAGCAGGCGCAGGTCGTTGGCGATCTTCATCAGGGTCACGGCCAGGGTTTTCAGCGCGCCGGACAGGGCGGTCAGGGGCTCATGGCCGGCCAGCGCGGCAAACTTGTTCGGCGCGGTGACGAAGGGCAGGCCGGACAGTGCGGACAATTCGGCGGCAACGGCCTCGGCGAATCCGTGGGGCGAGTTCAAGCCGGTGCCGACAGCGGTGCCGCCCTGGGCCAGCTCGCACACCGCAGGCAACGCGGCGCGGATGCTTTTTTCAGCGTAATCGAGCTGGGCGACGTAGGCCGAGAGCTCCTGGCCGAAGGTGATCGGCGTGGCGTCCATCATGTGCGTGCGGCCGGTTTTCACCAGCTTCATATGCCGCGAGGACTGCTCGGACAGACCGCTGGACAGTTCGGCGATCGCCGGCAGCAGTTGCTCTTTCACCGCTTGCACGGCCGCGATGTGCATCGCGGTGGGGAAGCAGTCGTTGGAGCTTTGCGAGCGATTGACGTGATCGTTGGGGTGAACCGGCGATTTGCCGCCGCGAACACCACCCGCCAGTTCGTTGGCACGGCCGGCGATGACTTCGTTGACGTTCATGTTGCTCTGGGTGCCGCTGCCTGTCTGCCAGACCACCAGGGGAAACTGGTCGTCGAGCTGGCCTTGCAGCACCTCGTCAGCGGACTGCTCGATCAGGTTGGCAATATCGGCCGGCAGGTCGCCGTTGCGATTATTGACCCGCGCAGCGGCTTTTTTTATCAGCGCCAGCGCGTGCAATACCGGCAGCGGCATGCGCTCCTGGCCAATGGCGAAGTTGATCAGGGATCGTTGCGTCTGTGCCCCCCAGTAAGCGTCTTCGGGGACGTCGATCGGACCTATGCTGTCGGTTTCGGTACGGCTCACTGGACTCTCTCCTTAAGATCGATTGGCGCAGTTTAGTAACCGGGGGAGTCGGTGGGTTCCCCGTGGCTGCTGTGCGGTCGGAACAGGTGCGCACAGTGTGCGACAAAACGCCCGGGCCGGTCGCCTTAAACCTTCGTGAGGGCGAGGGCGTTACGGTTGCGGGATAACCGCTCGTAGGGTCGGGGGTTGAGGGAAATGCGCAAAGGGGCGCAGAATGGCCGGCCTTGGGGTTCTGCCTCGCCTGCTAGATAAGGAAACTCGATGACCCGTCTTCGTGCCATTTGTGCTGCGGTTGCTCTGGTATGTGCCAGCGGCCAGGTTCTTGCCGATACCGCCAGCCATGAAGCCAGTGCTGTAGCGTTCCTCAAACTGGCTCACGCCGATCAACTGGGTGCGCCGGTTTACATGCAAGTCCAGCAGATGTTCGCTCAGCGCTTCGCTGAAACCAAAGCACCTGCGTCCAAGCAAGCCACTCTCGAAACCTATCAGGGCAAGGCCAACGCCGCGCTGGATCAGGTGATCAGCTGGCCAAAACTGCAGCCTGACATGGTCAAGCTGTACACCTCGAACTTCTCCGAAAGCGAGCTGAAAGACCTGGTTGCCTTCTATCAGTCGCCACTGGGCCAGAAAGTCCAGGCGAAGATGCCGCAGATCAGCCAGCAGTCGTTCCAGCTGACCCAGAGCAAACTGGAAAGCGCGGTGCCTGTGGTCAACAAGCTGCTCGCCGACATGACCAAGGAACTGACCCCGGCCGGCGCCAAGCCAGCTGCACCGGCCGCTCCTGCCAAGAAGCCATAAGCGAAGCCTGACATGAGCATGCAACAGCGAATCGAATCCGCGTTGACGGTCTTTCAGCCCGAGTACCTTCAGGTGCTCAATGAAAGCCACATGCACAGTCGCGGCACGGACACTCACTACAAGGCGGTGGTGGTCAGCGAGCAGTTCGCCGGCCTCAACGCGGTCAAGCGTCACCAGAAGGTCTACGGCCTGCTCGGTGGCCTGATGGGTGAGTTCCACGCTCTGGCGCTGCACACCTACACACCGGAGGAATGGGCGAAGCTCGGCGCCGCGCCGTCTTCACCGACCTGTGCGGGTGGGCATGACTGACGCCTGCCCCCCGAAGCAGGCCTTGCTGCAGGCTTCGGGGGCAAGCGGCTATCAAGCCGGTAAGGGGCCATAAGCGCGATAGGCCTCGATCAACGTATCGAACAGCGTGATGTCTGACCGGCTTCTTGCGATGAGCTGGGCCCCCGCGACGGCCGAAAAAATGGCGCGCGCGCGGACGTCGCTGTCGGTTGCCTCGCAGCAGTTGGCGGCGACAAGCTGTCGGCGCAGCCAGTCTGTATTCACCTGAGCAAAAGCCTGAATCTCCTCGGCCATGGCCGTGGGCAGATTATCGGTTTCCGCTCCCACGAAGCTGGCCAGACACAGCCGGTTGCCGGCCTCCAGCGAGCGACGAAAGATCTCTGGAAAACGACGCAGTGCTTCAGCGGGATCCGGCGTCTCCTCAGAAAGCGTCTCCAGCGCCGCCGCACCGTCTTGCCAATACCGCCTGGCAACGGCAATGCCCAGGTCAGCCTTGCTCGGGAAGTGGTAGTAGATGCTGGCTGGCTTGATGCCAACCGCTTGGGCCAGGTCGCGAAAATTCAGTCCGTTGTAACCCTGTGACTGGGCAATGTTTCGGGCGGCCAGAAGGATGGCTTCGCGGGCGTTGATGCTCATTGTCGTGCCTTTCCTGGGTCGGACGAGTTGCAGTGGAACCGGCGATCTTAAAGCAAAAGTCCCTGCAACCGTCCTCACAGATCATGACTTGCCCTACGGACGTATCACGCGGAAGGCGAATCCAGCTCCGGTATGCCACTGCTGCGATCAGCGTAGGCGGCCTGGAAGGCCGGGCGTTTCTGCCAGCGCTGCCAGTAGCTGTCCAGGTGCTCGAAACGCTCGTCCAGCGGGGTTGCGTTCACCGGGAATTTGGAGAAGGCAATCGCGGTCGCCAGCGTGATGTCGGCAAACGTGGGTTCGGCACCGCCGAGCAGCCACTCGCGACCGTCAGCCAGATGACGATTCACCAGGGCGGCGTGCATCAGTGCCTCCTTGCGGCAGTGCTCACCCCATGCCTCATTCTTCGTCAGCTCCAGCTTGAAGCCGAGCCCGGTGTGCAAGACGTGAAAAGCCGTGACGATCCGATACAGGATATGCACCCAGATGCGGTTATCCCACATGTTGTCCAGGCCTTGTTCCAGCGCGCTTTCGCCCATGATCTTGCGGCCTGGGTAGGACTGGTCGAGAAAACGGGCGATGGCCGGTGTTTCGGAAATATAGCTGCCATCCGCCAACTGGAGCGTAGGGGTTTCTCCCCAAGGGTTCATGTTGAGGTGACGCCAGCCGCGTTGCTCGCCACCGGGCGCCATGTCATAGATGGTTTCATCGAACTGATCGGCGATGCCCTTTTCGTGCATGAACAGGCGCAGTCGCTGGGGATTGGGAAACGCCGAAGGAGAGGTGAAAAGCTGCAATTTGGTTGTCATGGCGCCGTCCTGTGGTGGAAGAATGTTCACCTAACGTTTGTTAGGTAGGCAAACCTTAGGCGCGAAAACCGTAGACGTCAATAGGCTACCTAACATTCGTTAGGTTTGTTTCTGCCTCATGCTAACCACCCTTCACGTCAGATCTGCAGCCAGCTTCGAGGCCTGTGCCAGCGCCGCGTTGAAATTCGTTTCTGCGGTCGTCGAATCCGCGAGGGTTGCCTCCGAGACCACCGCGTCGATGGCCGGTATACCCACCATTCGTGCCCAGGTTTTGAGGCGTCTGTGAGGCGGATGCCGATGTTCCCGATAGATGAGCAGGGTGATTGAGACGATTGATCAACCCGCCTGCCTGCCTACGTTCGATTCTTGATAGAATCCGCGCCGCGTTGCCCGGTCGGCACGCGTTCATCTGAATCATTCACCCGGTAGGCCCTTTGCGAGGGTCACCACCTGGAGACGCTACATGACCCAAACCGCCCCCATCGTCGTCGCGGCGCTGTACAAATTCGTCACCCTTTCCGATTACGTCGCACTGCGCGAGCCCCTGCTGCAGGCGATGGTCGACAACGGCATCAAAGGCACCTTGCTGATCGCTGAAGAAGGCATCAACGGCACGGTCTCCGGCAGCCGCGAGGGCATCGACGGCCTGATGGCCTGGCTGAAGAACGATCCGCGCATGGTCGACATCGACCACAAGGAATCGTACTGCAACGACCAGCCGTTCTACCGCACCAAGGTCAAGCTCAAGAAAGAGATCGTGACGTTGGGCGTCCCGGGCGTTGACCCGAACAAGGCGGTGGGCACCTACGTCGATCCCAAGGACTGGAATGCGCTGATCGCCGACCCTGAAGTCCTGCTCATCGACACGCGCAACGATTACGAAGTGTCCATCGGCACCTTCGAAGGCGCGATTGACCCCAAAACCACGTCCTTCCGTGAATTTCCGGAGTACATCAAGGCCCACTTCGATCCGGCGAAGCACAAGAAGGTCGCGATGTTCTGCACCGGCGGCATTCGCTGTGAAAAGGCGTCCAGCTACATGCTCGGTGAAGGCTTTGAAGAGGTCTATCACCTCAAGGGCGGCATCCTCAAATACCTGGAAGAAGTGCCCGAGGAAGAAACCCGCTGGCAGGGCGACTGCTTCGTATTCGACAATCGCGTCACAGTCCGCCACGACCTGACCGAAGGCGACTACGATCAATGCCATGCCTGCCGCACGCCGATCAGCGCAGAAGACCGTGCCAGCGAGCATTATTCGCCGGGCGTCAGTTGCCCGCACTGCTGGGATTCGCTGAGCGAGAAAACCCGCCGCAGCGCCATCGACCGGCAGAAGCAGATCGAACTGGCGAAGGCGCGCAATCAGCCGCACCCCATCGGTCGCAATTACCGTGCGCTCGACGGCCAGGCGACTGAAACCCCAAGCAACGAGGCCTGAACCATGTCCACCCGCCTGCTGTACGTGATGGACCCGATGTGTTCCTGGTGCTGGGGGTTTTCTCCGGTGGCCGAAGCATTGGTCGAGCAGGCGGGAGCGGCGGGGGTGCCGTTGCATCTGGTGGTGGGCGGATTGCGCACCGGCAGTGGCGCGGCGCTGGAACCGACGACCAAACGTTACATTCTTGAACACTGGCAAGCGGTGCACGAGGCCACGGGCCAGACGTTCCGTTTTGAGGGTGCCTTGCCCGACGGTTTCGTCTACGACACTGCGCCCGCCTGCCGGGCCATCGTTGCGGCGCGCAGCCTGGCACCGGACGTCGCCTGGCGGCTGGTCAAAGAAATCCAGCAGGCCTTTTACCTTCACGGTCGCGACGTGACCCACGGCTCGGTGCTGGCCGAACTCGCCGAAAAAGCCGGTTTGCCGCGCATCGAGTTCGCCGAAGCCTTCGACAGCGTCGAACAGCACACGGCGACCGCGTCGGATTTTTCCTGGGTTCAGGACTTGGGCATCGCGGGTTTCCCGACGATGCTCGCCGAGCGCAACGGCCAACTGGCGCTGCTGACTAACGGCTATCAACCCCTGGAGGTCCTCGGGCCTTTGCTGGGTCGCTGGCTGGAGCGCAACGCCAGTGCCTGACGTCCCTGATCTGGAACATCGCCATCCCGCTGCACCGGCTAATGAACCTCCTGTCGCTGACCGCTTGAACTGGGCGCAGATCAGGCGCCTCGCGCTGCAGCACAAGAAGGCGCTGTGGGTGGCCAATGGCGTCGCGGTCCTGGCGGTGCTCTGCTCGGTGCCGATCCCGCTGCTGCTGCCCTTGCTGGTCGATGAAGTGCTGCTGGGCAAAGGTAATTCGGCACTCGTCTTCATGAATCAGTTTTTGCCGGACAGCCTGCAAAAGCCCGTCGGCTATATCGGTCTGATGCTGGTGGCGACACTGTGTCTGCGTTTGGGGGCACTGGTGTTCAACGTGATCCAGTCGCGCTTGTTCGCCGGGCTCGCCAAGGACATCGTCTATCGCATCCGCACGCGCCTGATCGAGCGGCTCAAGCGGATCTCGCTGAGCGAATACGAAAGCCTGGGCACTGGCACGGTCACCGCGCATCTGGTGACGGATCTGGACACCGTGGACAAATTCGTCGGCGAGACGCTGAGCAAGTTTCTCGTGGCGATGCTGACCCTCACTGGGACCGCTGCGATTTTGATGTGGATGCACTGGCAACTGGCGCTGCTGATCCTGCTGTTCAACCCGCTGGTGGTGTTCGCCACGGTGAAGCTCGGCAAGCGCGTCAAGCACCTCAAGAAACTGGAAAACGACAGCACCTCACGCTTCACCCAGGCGCTGACCGAAACCCTCGAGGGTATTCAGGAGATCCGTGCCAGTAACCGTCAGGGCTATTTCCTCGGATTGCTCGGCCTGCGTGCCCGGGAAGTACGCGATTACGCGGTGTCGTCCCAATGGAAGAGCGACGCGTCGGGCCGGGCCAGCGGGCTGCTGTTTCAATTCGGCATCGACATTTTCCGCGCTGCCGCGATGCTCACGGTGTTGTTCTCCGACCTGTCCATCGGCCACATGCTCGCGGTGTTCAGCTACCTGTGGTTCATGATCGGTCCGGTCGAACAACTGCTGAATCTGCAGTACGCCTATTACGCGGCGGGCGGTGCTCTGACGCGCATCAACGAACTGCTGGCCCGCGCGGACGAGCCTCAGTATCCGGGGCACAGCAATCCGTTCGCGGGTCGGCAGACGGTGAGCATCGACGTCCGCGGGCTGAGCTTCGGCTACAACGACGAGTTGGTCCTCGATCAGCTGGACCTGTCGATCAATCCCGGCGAAAAAGTTGCGATCGTCGGCGCCAGCGGCGGTGGCAAAAGCACCCTGGTGCAGTTGCTGCTCGGGCTCTACACCGCGAAATCCGGTCTCATCCGGTTTGGTGGCTCAAGCTTGCAGGAGATCGGCCTGGACACCGTGCGCGAGAACGTCGCCGTGGTCTTGCAGCATCCGGCGCTGTTCAACGACACCGTCCGCGCCAACCTGTTGATGGGCCGGGAGCAGGACGACAGGGCCTGTTGGCAGGCGCTGGAAATCGCCCAGATGGATGCGACGATCCGCGCGCTGCCGCTGGGGCTGGACAGCGTGGTCGGGCGCTCGGGTGTTCGGTTGTCCGGCGGCCAGCGCCAAAGGCTGGCCATTGCGCGCATGGTGCTGGCCGATCCCAAGGTGGTGATTCTCGACGAGGCCACCTCTGCGCTGGACGCCGCCACCGAGTACAACCTGCACCAGGCGCTCAACCGGTTTCTCAGTGGCCGCACGACGCTGATCATTGCCCACCGACTGTCGGCGGTGAAACAGGCGGACCGTGTACTGGTGTTCGATGGCGGGCGGATCGCCGAAGACGGTGATCACCAGCAACTGATTGCAGACGGCGGGCTGTACGCCAGGCTCTACGGACACCTGCAACAGGTGTGACACAGCGCGACGGGTTTTAGAGCCGCCACACTGAAATGGCGTATCGCAACTGGACCACGTCAATCCTCGGGCTATGCTCTCCCATGGCAATCACTGAAAATGTGAAAAGCGTCATATTTACGTCTCCGCACTCAAATGGCTGGTTACGTCTTGTAAAAGATGTGAGAGATTGTCTGCTGCATCGTGGAAATTAGCGAAGTCCCTCAGGCTCCAGGAAGGTTGCCTGGTGAAGGGGGAATGAGTATCTGGCAGTGCTGATCAAAGGGACACCATGAAGCAAAAGCGGATTCTCGAGAAGCCTCGTCTTCTGGGCATCGTCTGGCCATTTATCGCCGTCGTGCTGTTACAGGCACTGCTCGGCTGCGTCAGCTTGTACATGATGTCGGCGGTCCGCAGCTACATTGGCGGCGAGAGCCTGTGGTCGAAGGGCCAGAAGGACGCCATTTACTACCTGAATCTCTACGCCAACAGTCGAGATGACATCAATTACCTGAAATATCAGAAAGCGATTGCCATTCCCCAGGGCGGGCATGACTTGCGCCTGGCAATGGATCAGCCGGTGCCCGACATCGCGCGCGCTACTGCGGGGATTCTGCAGGGTGGTAACCATCCCGACGATGCCCAGAGCATCATCTGGCTCTACCTGAATTTTCAGCACTTCAGCTATCTCGAGAAGGCCATCGACCTGTGGAAGGTCGGTGACAACTATCTGGTGCAACTGGATGAAGTCGCCCGCGAAATGCACGCGCGCATTCAGGAAGGCAACGTCACCAACAGTGAAGTCATGGGCTGGCGCCAGCGCATCAGTGCCATCAACGAAGGCGTCACGCCGGCGGCCATGGCCTTCAGCGACGCGCTGGGCGAGGGCTCGCGGGTCATCCTGCGGATTCTGCTGGTGGTCAACCTCGCCACCGCGCTGTGCCTGATCATCCTCGCGCTGCTGCGCACCCATAAACTGCTGGAGCAGCGCCACGGCTTTGCGATTGCGCTGCAGATGGAAAAAGAACGCGCGCAGATTACCCTGGAGTCCATCGGTGATGGCGTCATCACCACCGATGTCGACGGCTCCATCGTCTACATGAACCCCGCCGCCGAGCTCATGACCCACTGGAAGAACGAGCAGGCGGCCGGCCTGCCGCTGGCGGCGCTGTTCAGTCTGCTCGACGAGAATGACCAGAAAGACACCTCGACCCTGATCGAGCGCATGCTCAGCGGCAATCTGGGCGGCGGCAGTGAAAGCTCACGACTGATTCAACGCCTGGACGGCAGCACCGTTTCGGTCGCGCTAGTCGGCTCGCCGATTCGCACCGAAGGCAAAGTCAGCGGCGCGGTGCTGGTGTTGCATGACATGACCCAGGAGCGGCAGTACATCGCCAATTTGTCCTGGCAGGCGACCCACGATGCGCTGACCGGTCTGACCAACCGCCGCGAGTTCGAATACCGCCTGGAGCTGGCCCTCAACGGCCTGACCGAACAGCCGGCGCGGCATGCGTTGATGTTTCTGGACCTCGATCAGTTCAAGCTGGTCAACGACACCAGCGGTCACGCTGCGGGGGATGAACTGCTGCGGCACATTTGCACGCTGCTGCAACAGGGCGTGCGCGAAGGCGACACGCTGGCACGTCTGGGCGGCGACGAGTTCGGCATCCTCCTTGAACACTGCGCGCCGGAGGCCGCCGAGCGAGTGGCCGAGAGCCTGCGCCAAACCGTGGAAAGCCTGCATTTTGTCTGGAAAGGCCGGCCGTTTGTCACCACCGTCAGCATTGGTCTGGTGCACATCGACGACGTCCCGACCACCCTTGAGACGTCGCTGCGCGCCGCCGACATGGCCTGCTACATGGCCAAGGAAAAAGGCCGCAACCGGGTTCAGGTCTATCACGATGATGACTCTGATCTGTCCACCCGCTTCGGCGAGATGGCCTGGATTCAGCGCCTGCACATGGCCCTCGAAGAGAACCGCTTCTGCCTGTATTCCCAGGAAATTGCAGCGCTGGGTCGCAATGCCGAGCAACGCCACGGCCATATCGAGATTCTGCTGCGGCTGCGCGACGAGTCCGGGCGCATGATCCTGCCCGACAGTTTCATCCCCGCCGCCGAGCGCTACGGCATGATGACCACCCTGGACCGCTGGGTCGTGCAGCACGTCTTCATGATCATCGCCGAGTGCCTCAAGTCCGGACACCGCGAAGGGCCAATGGCCGTGTGTGCGATCAACCTGTCCGGGAGCAGCATTGGCGACGACGCCTTCCTCGAGTATTTGCGACAGCAGTTCCAGATCTACGCAATCCCCCCTGAACTTATCTGTTTTGAAATCACCGAAACCAGTGCGATCGCCAATCTGGGCAGCGCCATTCGGTTCATCAATGAACTTAAAGGTCTGGGATGCCGTTTCTCTCTGGATGACTTCTGTGCAGGCATGTCGTCATTCGCTTACTTGAAGCACTTGCCTGTGGATTTTCTGAAGATTGACGGGAGTTTCGTAAAGGACATGCTCGACGATCCGGTCAACCGGGCGATGGTAGAAGTGATCAACCATATCGGGCACGTAATGGGCAAACAGACGATCGCCGAGTTCGTCGAGAGCCCTCAGATAGAGCAGGCGTTATTGGAAATCGGTGTGGACTACGCTCAGGGGTACGTTATCGAGCGACCGCAATTATTCACCTGTGAATGTCTGCACGCACGGCCCGCGAGGCAGACCCCACTGTTGTTCAGCGCTCCCGGGACTTTTCGCTGAACACACCATTAAGCAACTCATATAAGGAGCTACACAGTGATCGATATGTTCATTAGAACCGGTCCGCTGATGGATGCCAGCAGTTACCCCGCTTGGGCACAGCAATTGATTGAAGATTGCAGTGACGCCAAGGCCAAGGTGGTAGGGCATGAACTTTATCAACGCATGCGTGACGGGCGGCTCAGTTCTAAGACCATGCGCCAGTACCTGATTGGTGGCTGGCCGGTCGTCGAACAGTTCGCGGTCTATATGGCGCATAACCTGACCAAAACCCGATTCGCCCGACACCCGGGTGAAGACATGGCGCGACGATGGTTGATGCGCAACATTCGGGTCGAACTCAACCACGCCGATTACTGGGTCAACTGGAGCGCCGCCCACGGGGTGAGCCTGGAAGACTTGCAGGCGCAGCGGGTGCCGTCGGAACTTCACGCCCTGAATCACTGGTGCTGGCACAGCTGTTCGTCGGATTCGCTGGTGGTGGCCATCGCGGCGACCAACTACGCCATCGAAGGCGCCACCGGTGAATGGTCGGCCGTGGTCTGTTCCCAGGACACCTACGCGGACATGTTCCCGCCGGACACACGAAAGCGGGCGATGAAGTGGCTGAAGATGCACGCGCAGTACGACGATTCCCACCCCTGGGAAGCGCTGGAAATCATCTGCACCCTGGCCGGCAACAACCCCAGCGAGCAATTGCAAAGCGACCTGCGAATGGCGGTCTGCAAGAGCTACGAGTACATGTTCCTGTTCCTGGAACGGTGCATGACGCTGGAACGATCTCAGGAAGGCAGCGGCTCGGTCCGTGAACACCGGATCCCCGCCCGCGCCTGATCCCTCAGCCCGCCGTATCCAGGCGGTGGCGGCCCTTGCGCCTGGCGGCGTACAGGGCCGTGTCCTCACGTTGCACCATGCTGTCGGGCGATTCGCCCGGCGGCAGCGTCGAGCAACCGAGGCTGACCGCCAGGTCTACGCCCGTCCCTTCAGCGGATAAAAGCGTTGCAGTGCGGCGCTGCGCAGTCACTCGCCTTGGTGAGCCAACCGCGTCAGCATCACCCGGTTCAGCGGGTCTGGGCATCCAATGCCTGTCCGTTGATGCCGATGCTGTCCGGGCCCATCAGGTACAGGTACACCGGCATAATTTCTTCCGGCGTCGGGTTGTTGGTCGGATCTTCCGCCGGGTATGCCTGGGCGCGCATGTCGGTGCGGGTTGCGCCCGGATTGATGCTGTTGGCGCGCAGCGAACCAAGCCCATCGATCTCGTCGGCCAGCGTCTGCATCAGCCCTTCGGTGGCGAACTTGGACACGCCATAGGCGCCCCAGTATGCGCGGCCTTTGCGCCCGACGCTGCTGGAGGTGAACGCGATGGACGCGTCGCCCGAAAGCTTGAGCAACGGCAGCAAGGCGGTGGTCAGCATGAACGTGGCGTTGACGTTAACGTGCATCACCTGCATGAACTGCTCACCGGTGAGCTGTTCGACCGGCGTGCGCGGGCCGATGATCGAGGCGTTGTGCAAGATGCCGTCCAGGCGGCCGAACTCTGCTTCGATCATCGCGGCGAGCTCGTCGTACTGACGGGGCAGGGCAGTCTCGAGATCGAACGGGACGACCACCGGTTGCGGATGCCCGGCAGCCTCGATCTCGTCATACAGCGCGCTCAGATTCGCTTCGGTCCGGCCCAGCAGCAAGACCGTCGCGCCGTGGGCGGCATAGGTTTTCGCGGCAGCGGCGCCGATGCCACGGCCGGCCCCGGTCACCAGAATCACCCGGCCTTTGAGCAGGTCGGGGCGGGCGGAGTAATTGAACATGGCGGCTCCTTTCTAATGTCTAAATGGGCGCAGTGAAGGATTTGGTTGCGGACTGTCGCCTCAGCAACTGCACAACGCGTCATCCAAGACCCGGCGCAGCTCCAGCGGGTGATTCACCACCACGTCCGCGCCCCAGTGATCGGGGTTGTCCTGGGGATGGATGTAGCCATAGCGCACGGCGGCGGTCTTGGTGCCTGCGTCGCGACCGGATTCGATGTCGCGCAGGTCATCGCCCACGAACAGCACACTGGCCGGGTCCAGACCGAGCATCTTGCAGGCCAGCAGCAGCGGCTCCGGATCGGGTTTGCTCTTGGTCACATGGTCCGGGCAGATCAGCACCGCGGAACGCTCCGACAAACTCAGTTGCTCCATGATCGGTTGAGCGAAACGAACCGGTTTGTTGGTCACCACGCCCCAGATCAGTCTGGCTTTCTCGATGTCGGCCAGCAATTCGGCCATGCCGTCGAACAGTTTGCTGTGCACCGCGCAATCGGTCTGATAGCGCGCCAGGAATTCCAGGCGCAGCGCCTCGAATTCCGCTGCCTCGGGGGGCATCGCGAACGCCGCCGAGACCATCGCCCTGGCACCGCCGGAGATCTCGTCGCGGATCAGCTTGTCGTTCACCGGCGGTAAGCCGCGTTCGGCCAGCATTGCCTGGCAGATCGCGGTGAAGTCCGGCGCGGTGTCGAGCAGCGTGCCGTCCATGTCGAAGAGAACTGCCCTCAAGCGCATGGCTCAGACTCCCCGCAGTGTCTGGATCATGTAATTGACGTCGACGTCCGAGGCCAGCTTGTAGTGCTTGGTCAACGGGTTGTAGGTCAGACCGGTGATGTCTTTGACCTGCAGCCCGGCATCGCGGCTCCACGCGCCCAGCTCGGAAGGGCGGATGAATTTCTTGAAGTCATGGGTGCCGCGCGGCAGCAGGTTCATGATGTATTCGGCGCCGATAATGGCGAACAGGTAGGCCTTCGGGTTGCGATTGATGGTAGAGAAAAACACCTGACCGCCCGGCTTGACCATCTTGTAGCAGGCACGGATCACCGACGACGGGTCCGGCACGTGCTCCAGCATTTCCAGGCAGGTCACGACATCAAACTGCTCGGGCATTTCTTCGGCCAGCGCTTCGGCGGTGATCTGCCGGTATTCTACGCTCACGCCGGATTCCAGCTGGTGCAGTCGCGCCACGGCCAGCGGCGCTTCGCCCATGTCGATGCCGGTCACGGTCGCGCCACGCAAGGCCATGGCCTCACTCAGAATGCCGCCGCCGCAGCCGACGTCGAGGACCTTCTTGCCCGCGAGATTTACCCGTTCGTCAATCCAGTTCACGCGCAGCGGATTGATGTCGTGAAGGGGCTTGAACTCGCTGTTGCGGTCCCACCAGCGATGGGCGAGGGCCTCGAATTTGGCGATTTCGGCGTTGTCGACGTTGCTCATGTGTGATCCTCTGAAACTTGAATTCGGTGTCCGGGCACGGTATCTGACCGTGGCGGCGCTCAATGGGTCAGGCTTTGTCAGCCGCGATGCGGTTGCCCCAGGCTTTGGCGGTCCGGGTCAGCGCTTCTTCGTCCATGCGGGTCAGGCGTTTGTCCTGCAGCAATGGCTTGCCGGCGACCCAGACGTGCGTCACGCAATCGCGACCCGTTGCATAAATAAGTTGTGATACCGGATCGTAGACCGGCTGTTGCGCAAGGCCGGACAGGTCGAACGCGACCATGTCGGCGGCCTTGCCGATTTGCAGCGAGCCGGTGTGATCGTCGATGCCCAGGGCGCGGGCGCCGTTCAGCGTGGCCATGCGCAGTGCACGGTGGGCGTCCAGCGCGGTGGCCGAGCCGGCAACGGCTTTTGCCAGCAGCGCGGCGGTGCGGGTTTCGCCGAGCAGGTCCAGATCGTTGTTACTGGCCGCGCCGTCGGTGCCGATGGCGACGTTGACACCGGCCTGCCACAGGCGCTCGACCGGGCAGAAGCCGCTGGCCAGTTTCAGATTCGATTCGGGGCAGTGGATGACGCTGGAGTTGCTCTCGACCAGCATCGCCAGGTCGTCATCGCTGATCTGGGTCATGTGCACCGCCTGAAAGCGCGGGCCCAGCAGCCCTAGGCGATGCAGCCGCGCAAGGGGGCGCTCCTGACGTTGCTGAACGGCGTCGTGCACTTCAAAGGCGGTTTCGTGAACGTGCATCTGGATCATCGCGTCCAGTTCATCGGCGATGACCCGGATCTTCTCCAGGTTCTCGTCGCTGACGGTGTAGGGCGCGTGGGGCCCCATGGCGATCTTGATGCGGTCGTGGTGGGCCAGATCGTTGAACAGCTCGATGCCGATGTGCAGGGATTCGTCGCTGTTGCGCGCGCCGGGTATCGGGAAGTCCAGCACCGGCACGGTGATCTGTGCGCGAATGCCACTGTTGTGCACTCGCTCGCACGCGACCTTCGGGAAGAAATACATGTCGGAGAAGCAGGTGATGCCGCCCTTCAACTGTTCAGCGATGGCGAGGTCGGTGCCGTCGCGGACGAAATCCTCGTCGACCCACTTCGCCTCGGCCGGCCAGATATGATCCTGCAGCCAGGTCATCAACGGCAGGTCGTCCGCTAGCCCGCGGAACAGGGTCATCGCCGCATGGCCGTGGGCGTTGATCAGCCCGGGACTGAGCAGCATGCCCGGTAACTCGCGCACCTCGATGGCCGGCTGGCGCAGGGCCTCGGCGCGCGGACCGATATAAACGATCAGGCCGTCGCGAATGCCGATCCCGTGCTGCTGCAACACAACGCCGGCGGGTTCGACCGGTACCAGCCAGTCCGGCAGCAACAACAGGTCGAGCGGGGCAGCGGAATGGGGCATGGGGCGGGCATCCAATGGCTTATTACGGGGACGGCGAAGTATACCCGAGCGTCTTCGCAGGCGGCTCGCTATAATCGGCGGCTTTTTAAGGTGCTTGCGATTTGCTTCTTTGCACCGTCGCTGTGGCGGCAAGCTTTTCAAAATTCATCAAGTGGGGTGTGCAATGCGCGATCGATTACTGGCTGCGGAGAAGGTAAAGGCCATCGATTGGCGGGACGGCACGTTGTATCTCCTGGATCAGCGGGTCTTGCCCTTCGAAGAAACCTGGCATCCCTACACCAGTGCTGAAGGCGTAGCCGAAGCCATTCGCACGATGGTCGTGCGCGGCGCGCCGGCGATTGGCATCAGTGCGGCCTACGGCATCGTCCTGGCGGTGGTTGATCGGCTCGCCGAAGGCGGTGACTGGCAGATGGCTCTGGAGGAGGACTTCGACCTGCTGGCCAATTCCCGGCCCACGGCGGTCAACCTGTTCTGGGCGCTGAACCGCATGCGCGAGCGCCTGTATCGCCTCAAGGATCACGAAGATCCCCTGAAGGCCATGGAAGCCGAAGCCGTGGCCATTCACTTGAGCGACCGCGAAGCCAACCTGACCATGGCGCAACTGGGGGCAGAGCTGATCCGCAAGCATCAGGGCAATCTGCAGACCGTGCTGACCCACTGCAACACCGGCGCGCTGGCCACAGGCGGCTTCGGGACGGCGCTCGGCGTGATTCGCGCGGCACACCTGGAAGGCATGATCGAGCGTGTCTATGCCGACGAAACCCGGCCCTGGCTGCAGGGCTCGCGCCTGACCGCATGGGAATTGGTCAACGAAGGCATCCCGGTCACCCTCAATGCCGACTCCGCCGCCGCGCACCTGATGAAAACCAAAGGCATCACATGGGTCATCGTCGGCGCTGACCGCATCACCGCCAACGGCGACGTCGCCAACAAGATCGGCACCTACCAGCTGGCGGTCGCGGCCATGCACCACGGCGTGCGCTTCATGGTAGTGGCGCCGAGCTCGACCATCGACATGAACCTGGCCAGTGGCGACGACATCCCCATCGAAGAACGCGACGGCCGCGAATTGCTTGAGGTTGGCGGCAAACGCGTGGGGGCCGACGTCGATGCGTTCAACCCGGTGTTCGACGTTACACCTGCTGATCTCATCGACGCCATCGTCACCGAGAAGGGCATTGTCGAACGCCCGGATACGGCAAAAATGGCCCTGCTGATGTGCCGCAAACGCCTGCATTGATCACCCCGCAGCCGATAATGCCATTCGTCGTCAAACGCGCTATCGGGCTCTGTGAGCGCTTCTCAGGCGTCTGCTGGCGAAACGGCTTGTTCGCGGCGCCTGCAAACACTTCGTGCCTGACGGCGATTGTGGTACCATCCGGCGGTTTCCAAAGGGGCGCATGGCGACCCTTATGACTGCGCACATTCATGGCATAACTCGCTGATTTGTCGTAAGTCGTTGCCTGACAATCGTCGGCAGCGGCAAGCCTCGTTCATCCCGGATGGCTGAACGCGGTTTCACCAGAAAAAGGAATCAGGCTTCTCATGGGCGAACTGGCCAAAGAAATCCTCCCGGTCAATATCGAAGACGAGCTGAAGCAGTCCTACCTCGACTACGCGATGAGCGTCATCGTCGGACGTGCTCTCCCCGATGCGCGCGACGGCTTGAAGCCCGTGCACCGTCGGGTACTGTTCGCGATGAGCGAACTGGGTAACGACTGGAACAAGCCGTACAAGAAATCCGCCCGTGTGGTCGGTGACGTTATCGGTAAGTACCACCCGCATGGCGACACCGCGGTCTACGACACCATCGTTCGTATGGCCCAACCCTTTTCCCTGCGCTACCTGCTGGTAGACGGCCAAGGCAACTTCGGTTCGGTGGACGGCGACAACGCCGCCGCCATGCGATACACCGAAGTGCGCATGACCAAGCTGGCCCACGAGCTACTGGCCGACCTGCACAAGGAAACCGTGGACTGGGTGCCGAACTACGACGGCACCGAACAGATTCCTGCGGTCATGCCGACCCGTATTCCCAACCTGCTCGTCAACGGCTCCAGCGGTATCGCCGTGGGCATGGCGACCAATATTCCGCCGCACAACCTCGGTGAAGTCATCGACGGCTGCCTGGCGCTGATCGACAACGGCGACCTCACCGTCGACGAGTTGATGCAGTACATCCCCGGCCCGGACTTCCCGACTGCCGCGATCATCAACGGTCGTGCCGGCATCGTAGAAGCGTACAAGACCGGCCGTGGCCGCATTTACATGCGCGCCCGCTCCATTGTCGAAGACATCGACAAGGTCGGTGGTCGCCAGCAGATCGTCATCACCGAGCTGCCGTACCAGCTGAACAAGGCGCGTCTGATCGAGAAGATCGCCGAGCTGGTTAAAGAGAAGAAGCTTGAAGGCATCACCGAACTGCGCGACGAGTCCGACAAGGACGGCATGCGCGTGGTCATCGAGCTGCGTCGCGGCGAAGTGCCTGAGGTCATCCTCAACAACCTCTACGCCCAGACCCAACTGCAAAGCGTCTTCGGTATCAACATCGTTGCGCTGATCGACGGCCGCCCACGCATCCTGAACCTCAAGGACCTGCTGGAAGCCTTCATTCGTCACCGTCGCGAAGTCGTTACCCGCCGTACCGTGTTCGAACTGCGCAAGGCCCGCGAGCGTGGTCACATTCTTGAAGGTCAGGCCGTTGCCCTGTCGAACATCGACCCGGTCATCGCCCTCATCAAAGCCTCGCCGACCCCGGCCGAAGCCAAGGAAGGGCTGATCAGCACGCCGTGGGAATCCAGCGCCGTGGTCGAGATGGTCGAGCGCGCGGGCGCCGAATCGTCCCGCCCGGAAAACCTCGATCCTCAGTACGGCATGCGAGACGGCAAGTATTTCCTGTCGCCGGAACAGGCTCAGGCCATCCTCGAGCTGCGTCTGCACCGCCTGACCGGTCTGGAACACGAGAAGCTGCTCACCGAGTACCAGGAAATCCTGACTCAGATCGGCGAGCTGCTGCGCATCCTCAACAGCGCCACGCGCCTGATGGAAGTCATCCGCGAAGAGCTCGAGCTGATCCGCGCCGAGTACGGCGATGTGCGTCGCACCGAGATCCTCGATGCGCGCCTGGACCTGACCCTCGGCGACATGATCCCGGAAGAAGAGCGCGTCGTGACCATCTCCCATGGTGGCTACGCCAAGACTCAACCGCTGGCTGTCTATCAGGCCCAGCGTCGCGGCGGCAAAGGCAAGTCGGCCACCGGCGTCAAGGATGAGGACTACATCGCTCACCTGCTGGTCGCCAACAGTCACACCACGCTGCTGATGTTCTCCAGCAAAGGCAAGGTGTACTGGCTCAAGACCTACGAGATCCCGGAAGCGTCCCGCGCTGCCCGTGGTCGTCCGCTGGTCAACCTGTTGCCGCTGAGCGAAGGCGAATACATCACCACCATGCTGCCGGTCGATCTCGAAGCCATGCGCAAGCGTGCTGACGAAGAAGAAGCCGAAGGCGTGGACGCCGAGGCCGAAGACCTCGAAAACAGCAACGAGACCGAAGAAGAGCGCAAGGCGCGCATCAAGGCTGCTGACAAGAAGAAGGCGCCGTTCATCTTCATGTCGACCGCCAACGGCACCGTCAAGAAGACCCCGCTGGTGGCGTTCAGTCGTCAACGCAGCGTCGGCCTGATTGCGCTGGAGCTGGACGAAGGCGACATCTTGATCTCGGCCGCGGTTACCGATGGCGAGCAGGAAATCATGCTGTTCTCCGACGGCGGCAAGGTCACCCGCTTCAAGGAATCCGAAGTGCGCGCCATGGGCCGTACGGCTCGCGGTGTGCGCGGCATGCGTCTGCCGGAAGGTCAGAAGCTGATTTCCATGCTGATTCCGGAGCAGGGCAGCCAGATCCTCACCGCTTCCGAGCGTGGCTACGGCAAGCGCACCGCGATCACCGAGTTCCCTGAGTACAAGCGTGGCGGTCAGGGCGTCATCGCCATGGTCAGCAACGAGCGTAACGGCCGTCTGGTCGGCGCCGTTCAGGTGCAGGAAGGCGAGGAAATCATGCTGATTTCCGACCAAGGCACGCTGGTGCGTACCCGTGTTGGCGAAGTTTCGAGTCTGGGCCGCAATACTCAGGGCGTGACCCTGATCAAGCTGGCCAAGGACGAGAAACTGGTCGGTCTGGAGCGCGTCCAGGAGCCATCGGAAGTCGAGGGCGAAGAGCTGGAAGGTGAAGCGTTCGAAGGCGAAGAGGTTGATGCTGACGTGATTGGTGCCGTCGACACCGACGAGTCCGCTGACGATGCGCAAGCGGATCCCGCGGCTGACGAAGAAGAGCCGCAGGAGTAACGCCGAGAGGGGGGCTGGTGACAGCCCCCCCTTTTTGACCGATGCCCTACGCGCCGGTCAACAGTTCCGGTAACGGGTGATCGTAATGAAACGAGCACCTTCCGCACTTCCCCGCACTTCACCCGTTCCAAATTAATTCAGTGACACGACGAGAGTGGATATGAGCAAGCGAGCCTTTAACTTCTGCGCAGGTCCTGCCGCGCTCCCTGAAGCTGTTCTGCTGCGTGCCCAGGCCGAACTCCTGGACTGGCATGGCAAAGGCCTGTCCGTCATGGAAATGAGCCATCGCAGCGACGAGTTCGTCTCCATTGCCACCAAGGCGGAGCAGGATTTTCGCGATCTGCTGTCCATCCCCTCCCATTACAAAGTGCTGTTTCTTCAAGGCGGCGGCAGCCAGCAATTCGCTCAGGTTCCATTGAACCTGCTGCCTGAAAACGGCACAGCCGACTACATCGACACCGGCATCTGGTCGCAGAAAGCCATTGAAGAAGCATCGCGTTACGGCAACATCAATGTCGCCGCCAGCGCCAAACCTGCCGATTATTTCGCCATTCCCGCCCAGAGCGAGTGGAAGCTGTCGAAAGACGCGGCCTACGTTCACTACGTGCCCAACGAGACCATTGGCGGTCTGCAATTCAACTGGATTCCGGAAACCGGCGACGTGCCGCTGGTCGCCGACATGTCTTCGGACATCCTCTCGCGCCGCCTCGACGTTTCGCGTTTCGGCATGATCTTCGCGGGCGCCCAGAAGAACATCGGCCCGAGCGGCATCGTCGTGGCGATCATCCGCGAGGACCTGCTGGGTCGCGCGCGTTCCCTGTGCCCGACGATGCTCAACTACAAGGTCGCGGCCGACAACGGCTCGATGTACAACACGCCGCCGACGCTGGCGTGGTATCTGTCCGGTCTGGTCTTCGAATGGCTGAAAGAGCAGGGCGGTGTCGAAGCCATGGCCACGCGCAATGAACTCAAGCAGCGCACGCTGTACGACTTCATCGATGCCAGCGGCCTGTACAGCAACCCGATCAACCCGTCCGACCGCTCGTGGATGAACGTGCCGTTCCGTCTGGCCGATGATCGCCTGGACAAGCCGTTCCTCGCGGGTGCCGAAGCGCGCAACCTGCTCAACCTCAAAGGCCACCGTTCAGTCGGCGGCATGCGCGCGTCCATCTACAATGCCATCGACCTCAGTGCGGTCAACGCCCTGATCGCGTACATGGCAGAGTTCGAGAAGGAACACGGCTAATGTCTGAACAAGCACTCAAGGCCCTGCGGGTCCGCATCGACAGCCTGGACGAAAAGGTTCTGGAGCTGATCAGCGAGCGCGCCCGCTGCGCCCAGGAAGTCGCCCGGGTCAAGATGGCCGACCTGCCAGCGGGCGAGGTGCCGGTGTTCTACCGGCCTGAGCGTGAAGCGGCGGTCCTGAAACGTGTCATGGAGCGCAACCGTGGCCCGTTGAGCAATGAAGAGATGGCGCGGCTGTTCCGCGAAATCATGTCCTCGTGCCTGGCGCTGGAGCAGCCGCTCAAGGTCGCTTATCTGGGTCCTGAAGGCACGTTCACCCAGGCTGCCGCGCTGAAGCATTTCGGCCACGCCGTCATCAGCAAGCCGATGGCTGCGATCGATGAAGTGTTCCGTGAAGTGGCCGCCGGTGCGGTGAATTTCGGTGTCGTCCCGGTGGAGAACTCCACCGAAGGTGCAGTCAACCACACGCTGGACAGCTTCCTTGAGCACGACATGGTGATCTGTGGCGAAGTCGAGCTGCGCATTCACCATCATCTGCTGGTGGGCGAAAGCACCAAGACTGACAGCATCAGCCGCATCTATTCCCACGCCCAGTCCCTGGCGCAATGCCGCAAGTGGCTGGACGCGCACTACCCGAACGTCGAGCGCATCGCCGTTGCCAGCAACGCCGATGCGGCCAAGCGGGTCAAGGGCGAGTGGAACTCGGCGGCGATCGCCGGTGATATGGCGGCGGGCCTTTACGGCCTGACGCGGATTGCCGAGAAGATCGAAGACCGTCCGGACAACGCCACGCGTTTCCTCATGATCGGCAATCAGGAAGTGCCGCCGACCGGTGACGACAAAACGTCGATCATTGTGTCGATGAGCAACAAGCCGGGCGCGCTGCATGAACTGCTGGTGCCGTTTCACCAAAACGGCATCGACCTGACGCGCATCGAGACGCGCCCCTCGCGAAGCGGGAAATGGACCTACGTGTTCTTCATCGACTTCGTCGGCCACCACCGCGACCCGCTGATCAAGGCCGTCCTCGAGCAGATCAGCCAGGAAGCCGTGGCGCTCAAGGTGTTGGGTTCCTATCCGAAGGCAGTGCTTTGATCCTGCGTCCGGACTTGTAGCCCTACGGGTTTCACTGAAGAGGTAAAGCGGTACATGAGCGGCGACTTCCTCACGCTGGCACAGCCCGGCGTGCAAAAACTATCGCCTTACGTTCCCGGCAAACCGGTGGACGAACTGGCGCGTGAACTGGATATCGATCCGGCGCGCATCATCAAGCTGGCGAGCAATGAAAACCCGATGGGCGCCAGCCCCAAGGCGTTGCAGGCGATCAAAGACGCGCTGGCGGAATTGACCCGCTACCCGGACGGCAACGGTTTCGAGCTCAAGCAGCGGCTGTCGCAAGCCTGTGGCGTGCAGCCCGAGCAAGTGACGCTGGGCAACGGCTCCAACGATATTCTGGAAATCGTCGCCCGTGCCTATCTGGCGCCGGGGCTGAATGCGGTGTTCAGCGAACACGCGTTCGCCATCTATCCGATTGTCACCCAGGCCGTGGGCGCGACTGCTCACGTCGCCAGGGCAAAGGCGTGGGGTCACGACCTGCCGGCCATGCTCGCCGCCATCGACAGCAACACCCGAGTCGTCTTCATCGCCAACCCCAACAACCCCACCGGGACCTGGTTCGGGCCAAGCGCGCTGGCGGATTTCCTCACGCAGGTGCCTGACAACGTGTTGGTCGTGCTGGACGAGGCCTACATCGAATACGCCGAAAGCGCCGAGCTGCCTGACGGGCTTAACTTCCTGAGCGCCTATCCAAACCTGCTGGTGTCGCGGACGTTTTCCAAGGCCTATGGCCTGGCGTCGTTGCGCGTCGGCTATGGGTTGTCCTCGCCGGTCGTGGCCGACGTGCTGAACCGCGTGCGTCAGCCGTTCAACGTCAACAGCCTCGCGCTGGCCGCCGCTTGCGCTGCGCTGGGCGACGTGGACTACGTTGCGCGAAGCCGTCAGCTCAATGAAGCCGGCATGCAGCAGTTGGAAGAGGGGCTTGGTCAGATGGGCCTGAGCTGGATTCCCTCCAAAGCCAACTTCATCGCCGTAGACCTGGGCCGCGAGGCCGCTTCGGTTTACGAAGGATTGCTGCGTGAAGGTGTGATCGTTCGCCCGATTGGTGGTTATGGCATGCCCAATCACCTGCGGGTGAGCATCGGTTTGCCGAGCGAGAACAGTCGTTTCATCGAGGCGTTGAGCAAGGTTCTGGCACGTGGTTGATGTCACGTCGCTGCAACCCGCTGCGCCTATGATCGGCCGCCTGGTGGTGGTCGGGCTCGGCCTGATCGGAGGGTCGTTCGCCAAGGGCTTGAAGGAGAGTGGCCTGTGTCGCGAAGTCGTGGGCGTCGATCTCGATCCGCAATCGCGCACACTGGCCGTGGAGCTGGGCGTGGTCGATCGCTGTGAAGACACTCTCGCTGCCGCCTGCGTAGGGGCTGACGTCATTCAGTTGGCCGTGCCGATTCTGGCCATGGAAAAACTCCTCGGCGTACTGGCTGGATTGGACCTGGGCAATGCCGTGCTGACCGACGTCGGTAGCGCCAAAGGCAATGTGGTCCGCGCCGCGCGTGAAGCGTTCGGTGTGATGCCGCCGCGCTTCGTGCCCGGCCACCCGATTGCCGGCTCCGAGCAGAGCGGAGTGGAAGCCTCCAACGCCGAGCTGTTCAAGCGGCACAAAGTCATCCTCACGCCACTGGCCGAAACCGACCCATTGGCGCTGGCGCTGGTTGACCGTCTCTGGTCGGCACTGGGCGCCGACGTCGAGCACATGCAGGTCGAGCGCCACGATGAAGTGCTGGCGGCGACCAGTCATTTGCCGCACCTTCTGGCGTTCGGCCTGGTGGATTCGCTGGCCAAGCGCAACGAAAACCTCGACATCTTCCGCTATGCGGCGGGGGGCTTCCGCGACTTCACGCGCATCGCCGGCAGTGATCCGGTGATGTGGCATGACATCTTCCTCGCGAACCGCGAGGCCGTGCTGCGCACCCTCGACACGTTCCGCAGCGACCTCGATGCGCTGCGCGATGCCGTGGATGCAGGCGATGGCCACCAGTTGCTCGGTGTGTTCACCCGGGCCCGGGTCGCCCGCGAGCATTTCGGCAAGATCCTTGCCCGTCGTGCCTACGTCGAACACGCCACGTGCGCCGACCTGAAGTTTATCGGGAAGCCTGGCGGCGTTGTCCGGGGGCGGGTTCGCGTGCCGGGTGACAAGTCGATTTCCCATCGGGCGATCATGCTCGGGTCCCTGGCCCAGGGCACCAGCGTCGTCGAAGGCTTTCTCGAGAGTGAGGACGCGCTGGCGACGTTGCAGGCATTCCGCGACCTGGGTGTGGTCATCGAGGGGCCACACCACGGTCGCCTGAACATTCATGGCGTCGGCCTCAACGGGCTGCGACCTGCGCCGGGACCGCTTTATCTGGGAAGCTCGGGCACGTCAATGCGCCTGCTCTGTGGCCTGTTGGCCGGGCAGCGATTCGACAGCGTGCTGACCGGCGATGCCTCGCTGTCACGGCATTCGATGACCCGTGTCGTCGAACCGTTGCGCCAGATGGGCGCCGTGATCGACACCGCAGAAGACGGCCGGCCGCCGCTGACCCTTCGCGGCGGGCAGGGTCTTCAGGCCATCCGCTACGACATGCCATTGCCCAGCGCTCAGGTGAAATCCGCGCTGTTGCTCGCCGGTCTCTACGCAAATGGCACAACGATGGTGCATGAGCCAGCCCCGACCCGGGACCACACCGAGCGCATGCTGCAAGGGTTGGGTCATTCGGTTTCCGCTCATGACGCGACAGTCGCGTTGCAGTCAGGGGTTGAGCTCAAGGCCGCCCGCATCGAAGTGCCCGCCGATATTTCTTCGGCGGCGTTCTTTCTGGTGGCAGCCTCCATCGCTGAGGGCTCGGATTTGATCCTCGAAGGGGTGGGTGTGAACCCGACGCGCTCGGGCGTCATCGATATCCTGCGCCTGATGGGCGCGGACATCACGCTGGACAACCCGCGCGATGCGGGCGGTGAGCCGGTGGCTGATCTGCACGTGCGCCATGCCCGTCTCAGGGGTATCGATATCCCGCTGGCCCTGATACCGCTGGCCACTGACGAGCTCCCGGCGCTCTTGATTGCCGCCGCTTGCGCCGAAGGGCGAACGGTCCTCAAGGGCGCTCAGGCATTGCGCGTCAAGGAATCAGACCGCCTTGGCGCCATGGCCAACGGTCTGGCGACGCTCGGCATAAACGTTGAAACGACCGCAGATGGCATCATTATTGATGGTGGAAACCTCGGCGGTGGTGAAATCAACGCGCAGGGCGATCACCGCATCGCCATGGCATTCAGTATCGCGTCGCTGCGTGCGGCCAGCCCGATTCATATCCGGGACTGCGCCAATGTGGCGACTTCATTTCCCAGTTTCCTGACGCTGTGTGCTCAGGTGGGTATTCGTGTAACGCAAGAGGGGCAATCGTGAAAGTTCAAGCTCCGGTCATTACGATCGACGGACCCAGCGGTTCCGGGAAGGGCACGGTGGCCGGCAAGCTGGCCAAACGTCTGGGCTGGTCCCTGCTGGATTCCGGCGCGCTGTATCGGCTGCTGGCCTTCGCGGCCGTCAACCATGGCGTCGATCTGACCAATGAAGAAGCACTGAAACTGCTGGCTGCGCACCTGGACGTGCAGTTCATGGCAGCGACCGATGACCACGGTCAGCGCATTATCCTCGAAGGGGAGGACGTGACGTCGGCCATCCGCAATGAGCATGTCGGCAGTGGCGCGTCGCAGGTGGCGTCGTTGCCCGCTGTTCGTGAAGCACTGCTGCAGCGCCAGCGGGCGTTTCAGGAGTTTCCGGGCCTGATTGCCGACGGCCGCGACATGGGCACGGTGGTCTTTCCCGGCGCGCCGTTGAAGATTTTTCTGACGGCCAGCGTCGACGAGCGTGCCCGACGGCGATATTTGCAGTTGAAGGCCAAGGGTGACGATGTTAGTCTGCCGAGTCTGCTAGATGAGATCCGTGTCCGCGACGAGCGTGACACCCAGCGAGCGGTAGCCCCGCTCAAGCCGGCGCATGACGCCATTCAGCTGGATTCCACCGAATTGTCCATCGAGCAGGTGCTTGAACGCATCCTGAGTGAAGTCGCACTCCGCGATCTCGCCGGATGACCAGAAAGCCATGTGGGAGACCAGTCATAGTCCCGCAGGCTTTCTTTCATATGAACGAAACCCACGTTGTCTGGAGCGTGGCAGATGGGCGTATTCTTCGCCCTTATCAACAGGAATTAAAATGAGCGAAAGCTTTGCTGAACTTTTCGAAGAAAGCCTAAAGACTCTTAACCTTCAGGCCGGTTCGATCATCACCGCGATCATCGTCGATATCGATTACCAGGCTGGTTGGGTCACCGTTCACGCTGGTCTGAAGTCCGAAGGCCTCATCCCGCTGGAGCAGTTCCACAACGATGCTGGCGAGCTGACCATCAAGATCGGCGATGAAGTCCACGTTGCGCTGGACGCGGTCGAAGACGGCTTTGGCGAAACCAAGCTGTCCCGCGAAAAAGCCAAGCGTGCCGAGTGCTGGATCGTTCTGGAAGCGGCTTTCGCAGCTGAGGAAGTGGTCAAGGGCGTTATCAACGGTAAGGTTAAAGGCGGCTTCACAGTCGACGTTAACGGCATCCGTGCGTTCCTGCCAGGTTCTCTGGTTGACGTCCGTCCAGTGCGCGACACCACGCACCTGGAAGGCAAAGAGCTGGAATTCAAGGTCATCAAGCTGGACCAGAAGCGCAACAACGTTGTCGTTTCCCGTCGCAGTGTCCTGGAAGCCGAAAACAGCGCCGAGCGCGAAGCTCTGCTGGAATCGCTGCAGGAAGGCCAACAGGTCAAGGGTATCGTCAAGAACCTCACCGATTACGGCGCATTCGTCGATCTGGGTGGCGTCGATGGCCTGCTGCACATCACCGACATGGCCTGGAAGCGCATCAAGCATCCATCGGAAATCGTCAACGTTGGCGATGAGATCGATGTAAAGGTCCTGAAGTACGATCGCGAGCGCAATCGTGTTTCCCTGGGTCTGAAGCAACTGGGTGAAGATCCATGGGTTGCTATCAAGGCTCGTTACCCGGAAGGCACTCGCGTTACCGCGCGTGTTACCAACCTGACCGACTACGGCTGCTTCGCAGAGCTGGAAGAAGGCGTGGAAGGCCTGGTACACGTTTCCGAAATGGACTGGACCAACAAGAACATCCACCCGTCTAAAGTCGTTCAGGTTGGCGACGAAGTGGAAGTCATGGTTCTGGACATCGACGAAGAGCGTCGTCGTATCTCCCTCGGCATCAAGCAGTGCAAATCTAACCCGTGGGAAGATTTCTCTGGCCAGTTCAACAAGGGCGACAAGATCTCCGGCACCATCAAGTCGATCACCGATTTCGGTATCTTCATTGGTCTGGACGGCGGCATCGACGGTCTGGTTCACCTGTCCGACATCTCCTGGAACGAAGTGGGCGAAGAAGCCGTACGTCGTTTCAAGAAGGGCGACGAGCTTGACACCGTGATCCTGTCGGTTGATCCAGAGCGTGAGCGCATCTCGCTGGGCATCAAGCAGCTGGAAAGCGATCCGTTCTCCGAGTACGTCACTGTCAATGACAAAGGCGCTATCGTCCGCGGTATCGTTAAAGAAGTTGACGCCAAAGGCGCCATCATCACTCTGGCCGACGACATCGAAGCGACCCTCAAAGCCTCCGAAATCAGCCGTGACCGCGTTGAAGATGCGCGTAACGTTCTGAAAGAAGGCGAAGAGATCGAAGCCAAGATCATCAGCGTTGACCGCAAGAGCCGCGTGATCAGCTTGTCCATCAAGTCGAAAGACGTTGAAGACGAGAAAGAAGCGATTCAGAGCCTGCGTAGCAAGCCTGAAACCGCTGAAAGCACTGGTCCTACCACTCTGGGTGACCTGCTGCGTGCTCAAATGGAAAAACAGAACTGAGTTCTGTCTGACCATTGAAAAAGGGCGACTTCGGTCGCCCTTTTTTGTGGGCGGGTGTTTTTGCGGCATGTTCGGCCAGTGCCTGTTGACGATCTTCAAGCTCGGTTGATTTAAGTCTGGACATACTCTGTTCAAATGCTTCAGGTCATGCTAAAACCTTCAAAGCGCTTTACCTAGCTGCTTGAAAAAGAAGGGAAAAACATGACGAAGTCGGAGTTGATCGAACGAATTGTCACCCATCAAGGACTGCTCTCATCCAAAGATGTGGAGCTGGCCATCAAGACCATGCTTGAGCAGATGTCGCAATGCCTCGCGACGGGCGACCGTATTGAAATACGCGGCTTCGGCAGCTTTTCCCTGCATTATCGCGCGCCTCGCGTAGGCCGCAATCCAAAGACAGGCCAGTCTGTCAGCCTCGATGGCAAGTTTGTCCCTCACTTCAAGCCAGGCAAAGAGCTCCGCGACCGGGTGAACGAAGAAGAGGAGCACGAGCTCCAATAGCTCTTTGAGGAGTTCTCATGCGAAATGTGAAGCGTCTGATCTTTTTAGTTATCGCCCTGTTGATCGCAGCGGCGATTCTCGTATTTGTGCTGGAAAACCAGCAAACCGTCGCACTGGTATTCTTTGGCTGGAACGCGCCCGAGCTGCCTGTTGCCGTGCCGGTGATCTTTGCACTGCTGGTGGGCATGTTGATGGGCCCGCTGTTGGTTTCAGTCGCGCGTCTGCGCAGGAAGACCAAAGCGTCACGCCTGCCCTGATAGAATCCCCGCGCGCCAGACACCTCAACGCTTGCGTTGAAGATAATTACAAGCGCACCTATAACTAATTCCCTTTTTCAATGCCTAACCCACGCCTCAAGCTTTCAGGCGCGAGGGTTGCGTGCAGTTCTTCATTCGAGCTGCTTCTACTGAACAGAGGAACCTTCGGGTTTTTTCGTCGCATAGGTTTTTACACATGAATTCCGACTATCCCGCTCTTCAGACTCGCTGCTTCAAGGCCTACGACATCCGTGGTCAGGTGCCTAATGACCTTGACGATGACATCGCGTACCGCATCGGTCGGTCCATGGTTGTCGAACTGGGTGCCAAAAATATCGTCGTGGGCCGAGACATGCGTCTTGAAAGCCCGGCCTTGGCTCAAGCGTTGATCAAAGGCATCCAGGAAGCCGGGGCGGATGTCATCGACATCGGCCTGTGCGGCACCGAAGAAGTCTATTTCGCCACCAGCCACTACGAAGCAGACGGCGGCGTGATGGTCACGGCCAGTCATAACCCGAAGGGTTATAACGGCATGAAGCTGGTGCAGAAGTCGTCTCGTCCTATCAGCGGTGACACCGGCCTTGATGCCATTCGCCAGCGTGTCGATGCGGGCGATTTCGGTCAGGTTGCCGCCCAGCACGGCAGCGTTCAGTCCAAGCCGGACAAAACGGCCTACATTCAGCACCTGCTGACCTACGTCAAAGACGCCGATCTTCGTCCACTGAAGATCCTCGCTGATCCGGGCAATGGCGCGGTCGGTCCTGCACTGGAGGCGATCCGCTCCCAGCTGCCGTTTGAGTGGGTCATCATCAACGCTGAGCCGGATGGCAACTTCCCTAATGGCGTACCGAACCCGCTGCTGCCGGAAAACCGCAGCATCACCCGCGACGCGCTGCTCAAGCACGGTTGCGACCTGGGTCTGGCCTGGGACGGCGATTTCGACCGTTGCTTCTTCTTTGACGAGCAAGGCCGTTTCGTCGAGGGCTACTACCTGGTGGGCCTGCTGGCAGAAATGCTGCTCAAGCAACACCCGGGCTCGAAAATCATTCACGACCCGCGCCTGACCTGGAACACCATTGATCAGGTCGAGCAGGCGGGCGGTACGCCGGTGCTGTGCAAGACCGGCCACGCGTTCATCAAGGAGCGCATGCGTCTTGAAGACGCCGTGTATGGCGGCGAAATGAGTGCGCACCACTACTTCCGCGATTTCGCCTATTGCGACAGCGGCATGATCCCGTGGCTGCTGGTCGCTGCACTGATGTCGGTGTCCGGCAAGAAGTTCTCGCAGCTGGTCGATGAGCGCATGGCGGCCTACCCGTGCAGCGGCGAGATCAACTACAAGGTCGACGACGTCAAATCCATCATCGCCAAGATCCTGGAGCACTACACGCCGTCCTGCTCGAACATCGACAGAACCGACGGCATCAGCCTTGAGTTCGCTGAGTGGCGTTTCAACCTGCGCGGTTCGAACACCGAGCCGTTGCTGCGTCTGAACGTCGAAAGCCGTCGTGATCCAGCCCTGGTCGAGGCCAAGGTGAAAGAGATCGAAGCGTTGATCAACGGCAAGTGATGCACTTGGCACGCGGTCCTGCTGACTGAATGGCAGGGCCGCGAGCCAATCGTCTACAATGGCGCCGCTGCCCCGGAGCGGCCGTCATGATTGACGACGAATTCTTATGTGCATGGATCGGATATGACCAGAAAAATCCTGGTAACAGGCAGTTCGGGATTTTTGGGAACAGCGCTGGTTGACCACCTTGCACACCTGCCTGACACGCACATTGTTGCGGTCAGCCGACGGGCGATGCCCCATTCTTCTGCAAACGTCACGACGACCGCTGTTGCCGGGCTGACTGCCGACACCCCATGGCAAGCAGTGCTGCACGACGTCGATACGGTCGTTCATGCTGCAGCGCGGGTGCATGTCATGCACGACACCGCGGCTGACCCCCTTTCGCTGTACCGGGAGGTCAACACCCTCGGCACGCTGAACCTCGCTGAGCAGGCCGCCGCAGCCGGTGTCCGGCGCTTCATCTTTATCAGCACGATCAAGGTCAACGGCGAGTCCACTGCGCGGGGCCAATGCTTTCGTCCGTGCGACGCGCCCAATCCGAGCGATCCCTACGCCATCTCCAAGCACGAAGCAGAACAGGGCCTTCTGGCGCTGGCAAAGACCTCTGCGATGGAAGTGGTGATCATCCGTCCGGTGCTGGTGTACGGGCCCGGCGTCAAGGCGAACTTCCTGCAACTGATGCGCACCCTGCGCAAAGGTGTGCCGCTGCCGCTCGGTTTGGTGAACAATGCGCGCAGCCTGGTCTCGCTGGACAATTTGATCGACCTGATCCGCGTCTGCATCGATCATCCTGCCGCCGCGAACCAGGTCTTTCTGGTCAGCGACGGCCAAGACCTGTCGACCACCGAACTGGCCGCCCGCCTCAAATCGCACATTGGGGCATCGGGTTGGCTTATCCCCGTCCCCGAATCCCTTATCATGCTCGGCGCCTCACTGTTGGGTCGCACATCGGCGGCCGAGCGGGTGCTGGGTTCGCTGCGGGTGGACATCAGCAAAAATCGCGAACGGTTGCAGTGGCAGCCCCCGGTGTCGGTAGAGGACGGCCTGAAAAAGACCGTCGAGCATTTTCTGGTTACGGATCGAGCATGAATTATTGGTGGGTCGCGGTTGCTGTTGGGGTGTTGTCGTTTGCGCTGACGCATGTATTGCGACGATATGCATTGCACAAGAGCCTGCTCGATATTCCCAACGGTAGAAGCTCTCATACGATCCCGACGCCACGGGGCGGCGGTGTGGCGATTGTCATCAGTTACCTGGTGGCACTGGTCTGGATGCTTTGTGCAGGGCTGATCGGGCGCGATCCGTTCCTGGCCATGTTCGGCGCGGGCGCGTTGATCGCGGCGCTGGGGTTTCTCGACGATCACGGCCACATCGCGGCGCGATGGCGCCTGCTGGGGCACTTCTTCGCGGCAGCGTGGGCGTTGTTCTGGCTGGGAGGTCTTCCGCCGATCAGCGTGTTCGGCATGACCCTCGCCCCGGGCTTGATCGTCAACGTGCTGGCGGCGTTTTACCTGGTCTGGCTGCTTAATCTGTACAACTTCATGGACGGCATCGACGGCATTGCCAGCGTCGAGGCGATCTGCGTCTGCGTCGGTGCGGCGATCATCTACGCCCTCAGCGGTGTCGCCACGCTGGTGTGGCTGCCGGTCCTGCTGGCGTGCGCAGTGGCGGGCTTTCTGGCCTGGAATTTCCCCCCGGCAAAGATCTTCATGGGCGACGCCGGCAGCGGGTTTCTCGGCATCATGCTCGGTTGTCTGTCGCTGCAGGGCGCGTGGATTTCCTCGCAGTTCTTGTGGGTATGGCTTATCCTCCTCGGGGTTTTCATCGTAGACGCTACCGTAACCCTCATCCGTCGGCTCATTCGGGGCGACAAGGTCTATGAGGCGCACAGAAGTCACGCTTATCAATTCGCCTCGCGCCGTTTTGGCAAGCACCTTCCCGTGACGTCCGCAGTCGGTGTAATCAATCTGTGCTGGCTGTTGCCGGTCGCTGTAGGTGTCACCCGTTTCGGGCTGGACGGGGCACTCGGCGTGATCATTGCTTACGCTCCATTGCTCGCCCTGGCAGTCATCTTCAAGGCAGGGGCGCTTGAAAAAAGCTGAGCGTGGACATTGGCGCTGATGCTGTTGATCCGATTCCCTTGCGGGACAGGAATCAATGGCCGGTGCAAGGGTCGACTGAAAGGAGTTTGAACGCGTGCTTGAGGGGACAATGGAGAAAATTCGCACTTCGCTGCTGGCGCTGCCTCGCCGGCACAAGCGGATCATGCAGGTCGCCGCAGACGTCTGTCTGATCTGGTTCGCGTTGTGGATGGCGTTCGTCGTTCGCCTGGGCATCGACGAGCTCATCAATCCCCTGGAAATCCATACCTGGCTGTTCGCAAGCGCCCCCGTGGTGGCCATCCCGCTGTTCATTCGGTTCGGCATGTACCGCGCGGTCATGCGTTATTTCGGCAACGACGCGCTGATCGCGATCATCAAAGCCGTCAGCCTTTCGGCCCTGATTCTCGGGGTCGTGGTCTACCTCTACAGCAACCACCAGCACGTTGTGCCGCGATCGGTGATGTTCAATTACTGGTGGCTGAGCCTGGTGATGATCGGTGGCCTGCGGCTGGCCATGCGTCAGTACTTCCTCGGCGACTGGTTCTCTGCCGCTCGCCATGTGCCGTTTGCGACCCGTGACGATGGCCTGCCCAAAGTGGCCATTTACGGCGCCGGCGCGGCAGGTAATCAACTGGTTGCCGCCTTGCGCATGGGCCGGTCGATGCGTCCCGTGGCGTTTATCGATGACGACGACTCGATCTCTAACCGGGTCATTTCCGGGCTGCAGGTCTACAAGCCCAAGCACATTCAGCAGATGATCGATGTGACCGGCGCCCAGGAAATCCTGCTGGCGATTCCGTCGTCAGCCCGTGCGCGCCGCCGGGAAATTCTCGGCTTTCTCGAAGGCTTCCCGCTGCATGTTCGCAGCGTGCCGAATTTCTCTGATCTGGCCGCCGGCCGGGTGAAGGTCGACGATCTGCAGGAAGTCGACATCGCCGACCTGCTCGGCCGCGACGCCGTACCTGCCCAGGAAGAACTGCTCGAACACTGCATCAAGAACCAGTGCGTGCTGGTGACCGGGGCAGGGGGCTCGATCGGCTCGGAGCTGTGCCGACAGATCCTGCTGCTGAAGCCGACCACGCTGTTGCTGCTCGATCACAGCGAATTCAATCTTTATACGATCCTCACCGAGCTGGAGCGGCGCGTGGCTCGTGAGTCGCTCAAGGTCAAGTTGCTGCCGATCCTGGGCTCGATTCGCAATCACGCCAAGTTGCTGGACGTGATGAAGACCTGGCAGGTCAATACGGTCTACCACGCGGCGGCCTACAAGCATGTGCCGATGGTCGAGCACAACATCGCCGAGGGTGTGCTCAACAACGTGGTCGGTACGCTGAATGCGGCCCAAGCCGCGCTGCAGGCCGGCGTGGCGAACTTCGTGTTGATCTCCACCGACAAGGCCGTGCGCCCGACCAATGTGATGGGCAGCACCAAGCGCCTGGCCGAGCTGACGTTGCAGGCACTGAGCCGGGAAACCGCGCCGGTGATGTTCGGTGACCGCTCCAATGTGCATCAGGTCAACAAGACCCGATTCATCATGGTGCGATTCGGCAATGTGCTGGGGTCGTCCGGTTCGGTGATCCCGCTGTTCCATCAGCAGATCAAATCCGGTGGGCCGCTGACGGTCACGCACCCGAAAATCACCCGCTACTTCATGACCATTCCGGAAGCGGCGCAGTTGGTGATCCAGGCCGGTTCCATGGGGCAGGGCGGCGACGTGTTCGTGCTCGACATGGGCGAGCCGGTGCGCATCATCGAGTTGGCCGAGAAGATGGTGCATCTGTCGGGCCTGAGCATCCGCTCGGAACACAACCCCCAGGGCGACATTGCCATCGAGTTCACCGGTCTGCGGCCTGGCGAGAAGCTCTATGAGGAGCTGCTGATCGGCAACAACGTGGCAGCGACTCGCCACCCGATGATCATGAGAGCTCAGGAGGACTTCCTCACGTGGGACGTCTTCAAGCAAAGCCTTTCGCAGCTACTCAAGGCGCTGGACGACGATGATTACACCCGCGTGCGGCAGATCCTCGGGGACACCGTCAGTGGCTATGCGCCCGAGGGCGATATCGTTGACTGGATTCATCAGCAGCGTCGTCGGGAACCCTGAGTACACGCACACCGGAAACCTTTTCTTACTCAGCCAAACGATCGCTGAAACGGGCGCCAGGCCGCTGTGCACGGGGCCTGCGAGACAGGACATATCCGGTCACCGATCCCTGCGTTGACGCACTGCCGCCATCGGCTAGGTTTGGGAAGCAGCTCAGGAATGCTGCTTCCACTTACGATGCCGATGGAGCATGACTCATGCGTACTTCTTACCTGTCCTCTCTGATCTTCGCACTGCTGGCGAGTACGTCCCTCGCCGTGACTGCCGCCCCTGCCGCCACCCCGCCGGACGCCAGCAAACCTGCCATGTCCGCGCCGGCGGGCATGCAGGACGCCAAGGTCAATCTCAACAGCGCGAGTGCGGAAACCCTTCAGAAAGAGCTGTCCGGCATTGGCGCCGCGAAGGCCAACGCCATCGTCGCTTACCGTGAAGAACACGGCGGCTTCACGGCGGTGGACGAGTTGCTCGAAGTGAAGGGCATCGGCAAAGCGCTGCTGGACAAGAACCGCGACAAGCTGTCGATCAACTAAAACCCTGTGAGCAAAGGCCGATCACTGATCGGTCTTTTTTATGCCTGCAATAAACCAGGGCTGGCCAATCACGCACAGAATGAAAAATGTCGACTGACATATTATTTTTTAAATTACGGATGTAATATCTCTCCGCCGCTACGCTTACCTTCCCACGGAGAACGTTCATGACTACTCAGACTCAAGGCAAAGCTGTCATCACCGGCGCCTCGTCGGGCATTGGCTTCACTTACGCGGACCGGCTGGCACGGCGCGGATTTGATCTGGTGCTGGTGGCCCGTGACCAGGCGCGGCTGGAAGCACTGGCGACCGATCTGCGCGCCAAGCATTCAATCCACGTTGAGGTGGTGAAAGCCGACCTGACCCAGCCCGCCGACGTCAGCGTTCTCGAGCAGCGTTTGCGCTCGGACGCATCGGTCACTTTGCTGGTGAACAACGCCGGGGTTGCACTGAGTACGCCCCTTGCCGAATCGGATCTGGGGGAAGTGGACCGCCTGATTCAACTCAATATCGTGGCGCTGACCCATCTGGCATCAGCGGCAGCGGCCGGTTTCGCGGCGCGCGGCACCGGGGCGATCATCAATATCGCGTCCGTTGTGCCCATGCTGCCGGAGCGCTTCAACGCGGTGTACACGGCCAGCAAGGCCTATGTGTTGAGCCTGACCCAATCGCTGGCCGTCGAGATGAGCGAGCGGGGCGTGCAGGTTCAGGCGGTGATGCCCGGTGCCACACGCACTGAAATCTGGGAGCGCGCGGGCATGGACATCAACGCCTTCCCGCCGGAAATGGTCATGGACGTCAACGAAATGGTCGACGCCGCGTTGGCCGGGTTTGATCAGCAGGAGCGGGTGACCATTCCGTCGCTGCCCGATGCCGCGCTCTGGCAGGCGTTCACCCAGGCACGTCTGGCGCTGGGCCCGAATCTGTCGCTGCAGCACGCGGCGCAGCGTTACAAAACGGCTGGCGCGTAAGGGTGCCGGCCACTGCCAAAAACGAGGAGAAGGTGAACCCATGAGTGAGCGTCGCATCGTAGTGACGGGTATGGGGCTGGTAACGCCATTGGGCTCCGGCGTCGAAGCGGTATGGAAGCGGTTGCTCGAAGGCCGCTCCGGCATTGTGCAGTTGCCTGAGGGGACGGTGGCTGATTTGCCGGGAAAAGTCGGCGGCCCGGTGCCGACACTGGAGCAAGACCCTGAAGCCGGGTTCGATGCTGACGCTGCGGCGCCGCCCAAAGAGCAGAAGAAGATGGACCGCTTCATCTTGTTCGCCCTGGGCGCTGCGCAACAGGCGGTCAAGCAGGCGGGCTGGGTGCCGTCCACCGAAGAGGAGCGCGAACGCACCGCGACCATCATCGGCGCCGGCGTCGGTGGATTCGGCGCCATCGCCGAGGCCGTGCGCATTACGGACAGCCGCGGGCCGCGGCGCTTGTCGCCGTTCACCATTCCGTCGTTTCTGGTCAATCTGGCAGCCGGGCATGTGTCGATCCAGCACGGTTTCAAAGGTCCGCTGGGCGCCCCGGTGACGGCATGTGCGGCGGGTGTCCAGGCGATCGGCGATGCCGCGCGGCTGATTCGCAACGGGGAGGCGGACGTGGCCATCTGCGGTGGCGCCGAAGCCTGTATCGACCGCGTCGCCCTGGGCGGTTTTGCGGCCGCCCGTGCGCTCTCCCATGGCTTCAACGAAACGCCTGCGCGCGCTTCGCGGCCCTTCGACCGTGACCGCGACGGCTTCGTCATGGGCGAAGGCGCGGGGATCATCGTTATCGAAACCCTGGAGCACGCACTTGCCCGCGGTGCAACGCCCATCGTCGAGCTGGTCGGCTACGGCACCAGCGCGGACGCTTATCATCTGACTGCAGGGCCGGAGGATGGCAGTGGCGCGCGTCGAGCGATGCAGGCAGCGATCCGTCAGGCGGGCATCCAGCCTGCCGACGTCCAGCACGTCAACGCCCACGCCACGTCCACCCCGGTGGGCGACAAGGGTGAAATGGCGGCGATCAAAACGGTGTTTGGTGACCAGAATGGCGTCGCGGTGACGTCGACCAAATCCGCCACCGGGCATTTGCTCGGCGCAGCAGGCGGGATCGAGGCGGTCTTCACGGCGTTGGCGATCCGCGATCAGATCGCGCCGATGACCCTCAATCTGGAGAACCCCGACGAGGCGGCGGTGGGCATCGACATCGTCCGCGGCAAGGCGCGCCCGATGAACATCGAGTACGCGCTGTCGAACGGTTTTGGCTTCGGGGGCGTGAACGCCAGCGTGCTGTTTCGTCGCTGGCATCCCTGAGAGGCATCAGTGAAACAAACGTCACGCTTCCCTGCCGAGAAAGGGCAGGGAAGTGAGCGTCAGCCCTCGACCAGTTGCTTGAGCTGATCGCGGGTGGTTTCCAGAATCCGCTCGGCCAGCGCAGGATCCTTTGCGCTGCGCGCCAGCACCATCGCCCCCACCAGCCCGGACATCAGCATCACGCTCTTGTCGCTGCTCTGCCCATCGGCCGGCATGCCTGCATCAAGGGTTGCGAGCATGCGATGAATCAACTCGTCGGTGATCTCGCTCGGTTGCCCGCGCTGGCCCAGTTCGGACGCCATGGTCGGCAACGGGCAGCCCTTTTCCGGGTGATCGCGATGGGCGGTCGACAGGTACAGGTCGATGAACGTCTGGGTCGAGCTGTCTTCCGCCAGTTTCTCGGCGCGTGCGGCCTGCAGCTGGTCGACGGCGCAGCGCAGGGATTTCTCGACCAGGTCGTCCTTGGATTTGAAGTGGGCATAAAAACCACCGTGGGTCAGGCCCAATGCCTTCATCAACGGCTGCAAACCGGTGGCGCCGATGCCGTCACGGCGAAAGCGTGCGGCGGCTTCCTGAAGGATCCGCTGGTGGGTCTGGGCTTTGTGATCTTCGGCGTAACGCATGGAGCGAGCCTCCCGAGTGTGGCTCTTGAAATGGTGGTCGACATTTTTACACGGATGACAGGCCGGTGCAGTACCCGCGTTGAAACACGAGCTGCCACCGGTCAGAGCGCTCCGTCCGCCACCGCCCGCCCACGACGGCGGATATTCGGCTATTTTGGCCCCATCATTTTCGCCAGCGCCTCAGGCCGGGGTGCGCCTTGTTGCTGCTGAAGGTGCCCGGCCTCGTCCTTGTAGAAAATCGACGGCGTGGCGGACAGGCCCATGTCTTCCATCAGTTTCATGTTGGCGTCGAGCTTGGCCTGGATGTCTTTGGGGATGTTCTGCATGGCCTTGAGCGTGCTGGCTTTGCCCGCCTGCTCGTGATTCTGCAGGGCCAGTTCCGGGTTCACGTCGGCCAGCAGGCTCGCGGCTTTGGCGGCGCTGTCCTCGCGGATCACGCCGACCATGATGTGGCGCAGTTGCACTTTCCCTGATTTGACCCAAGGCCGCGCCTGCTCCCAGAACAGGTTGCAGTACGGGCAGTTGGCGTCGCTGAACAGGTAGATGATTTTCGGCGCAGTCTTGGCGCCGTCGGCGATCCAGGTGCTGTTTTCCAAGCGGCCCCACATCGCCTCGGACATCGGCCCATAGACCAGCTTCTGCAGGGGCGCGGTGCTCAGGTCCTCGCCCTTTTCATTGAACAGATTGCCGGCCAGCACATGCTTGCCGTCCGGGGTCAGGTACAGCGCCATGCCCTGATTCTGGTACTCGGCGGCGTAGCCCTTCAGTCCTGCCGGCGCGTCGAAGCTGCCTTTGATGGTCGCGCCCTTGGCTTCAAGCGCCTTGACCGGGGCGGGCAGTTCTTCGGCGTGGGCCAGCGCGCCTGGCAGGCTGAGCGAAACGGCGATAGCGATGAGCGCAGGGCGCAAGATGTTCATGGGGTGGTCCTCTGTTGCGAAGAAGGGGGTGACGAAGGCTGTGAAGACGTCGGTGAAGAAGCGCTCGGCGGCTGGCTGAGGCCGTTCAGGTAATGGGTGAGGCTGGCGCTGGACAGTTCGCCCAGATGCCCGTCCAGTTGACGGCCGTTCATCCCGTAAAACAGCGTGGTGGGCAGGGCGGCTGAACCGGCACGGCGACCCAGTTCGCCGCTGTCATCGAACAGCACGTTGCCCAGTTGCAGACCCTGGCTGCTGAGAAACGTCGCCACTTCACGGGGGCTTTCTCCCTGATTGACGAACAGAAATACGACGTCGGGATTGGCCTGCTGCGCGGCTTGCAGCACGGGCATTTCCCGGCGGCACGGCGGGCACCACGTCGCCCACAGGTTGACCACCAGTTTGCGGCCTGTGTAATCGCGCAGCTGCACGGACTCGCCGGCGCCGTTGCGCAGCGTCAGATCCGGCAGCGGGACATCCCGACGCAGGCTTTCAATGGCCAGACTACTCAGCCACCAGAACAGTAACCCGCTGGCGACGCCCCATCCCAGTGGCCTGCGCTGCAACGGTCGGCGCCACGCGATGACAGCGGCGCCGACCACAATTGCCAGAACACCGGGCCAGGCACTGAACCCGCCGTCGCGGACATCAACGATGCGCAGCAGGTCGCTTTCATACTGCGCCCAGTAGCGGGCGACGAACGCCAGACGCGCCACCAGCAGTCCGAACATAAACAGGCCGAAGACGGCGCGTTCCGGGTTTATTCGCTGCTTGCGGCCACTGATCCAGCCGACCAAAGTCGCCAGCGCCAAGGCAACAAGCAGCAGCAAATGATTAAGCGACAGGGCGAACGGCCCCACGGAAAAGCTCAGCATCAGTCGCGCCCCCGGGTGGTTTGCCAGTGCTGCAAAAAGCCGTCGAGGCCCACTTCGCCGGTGATACGCCGGTCGCGTCTTTCGCTGCCGTCCGGTGCGATCCACACCAGCGTCGGCGGCCCCGGCACGTTGAAACGATCAAGCAGCGCCCGGCTGGCGTCGTTGTCGGCCGTCACATCGAGGCGCAGCAGGCGCACGCCGTTCAAGGCCTGCAGGGTTTCAGCCTTGGCGAACACGGTCTTTTCCATGATTTTGCAGGACACGCACCAGTCAGCGTAATAGTCGACCAGCACCCACTGCCCAGCGGCTGCTGCAGCGGCGAGTTCGCGGTCCAGGGCCAACGGGTCCTTGATCGTGGTGAACGCGTCATGGGCCGCGCTTGGGGTGGATGATTTCGACCCGCTGTAGACCTTGAGCGGCTGCCAGGGATCGTCGCCACCCGCCGCCGCGCCGATCACCATCATCAGGCCCCACAGGCCCACGAGCAGACCGACGGGTGCGCAGAGGCGTGAAGCGCGTTGCAACGGCCGGGTCTGCACGATGGCGCTGTAGGCAAAGATGATCAGCAATGCGCCGAACAGCCCCAACCACAGTACTTCGGCGAGCAACGGCCGAATCATGATCAGCGCGGTGCCCAGCAACAGGAAGCCGAAGAGGCCTTTGACTACATTCATCCAGGCGCCCGGTTTTGGCAGAAAGCGCGTGCCGACCGTGACCAGCAGCAACAGTGGCAGGCCCATGCCCACGCCCATGACGAACAACACCAGCGCGCCGTGCAGCGCATTGCCGCTCTGGGCGATATACAGCAGCGCGCCGGCCAGTGGGGCGGTCATGCACGGGCCGATCATCAGTCCCGACAGCGCGCCGAGCGCAGAGGCGCCCAACAGACTGCCGCCGTGGCGCTGACGCCCGGCCTTCTCCAGACGATCGCGCAGGAAGCCCGGCAACTGCAGCTCGAAGAAGCCGAACATCGGCAGCGCCAGCACCACAAACAGCACCGCGAAACTGCCCAGCAGCCACGGCTGTTGCAGGGTCGATTGCAGGTTGCTGCCCAACAGCGCGGCGACCACGCCCAGCCCGGCGTAGATCATCGCCATGCTCAGCACGTAAACGCTCGCCAGCGCTAAGCCCTGGGCGGGTCTTGCGCCGCTGCCGACCACCACGCCGGCCAGGATCGGCAGCATCGGCAGTGAACACGGCGTGAACGCCAGCAGCAGACCCAACCCGAAAAACGCCAGCAGGCTCAGGGCCAGTGAACGCTGCGCCAGGCCACTCGCCAGTGCCTCGTCCTCTGCCTGATTGCCGACGTTGTTGCCTTTTTCAGTGCTAGCCGGTTGCGCGTTGCCGCTGCCCACATCAACGAGCTGGCTTTGCGGTGGATAGCACAACCCGGCATCGGCGCAGCCTTGCCAGCTCACTTTGATCTGACCGTTGGCCGAGGCCGGGATTGTCAGTTCAAGGGCCTGCCGATAGACCTGCTGCTGGCCGAAATACTCGTCGTGATGGTCCTCGCCGGTCGGCAGGCCGGGCTGCTGTTCCTGGCTCAGTCCGTCGAACTTGAGCCGTTGCTGATACAGGTAATAACCGTCCGCAATCTGCCAGTACAGGCGGGTTTGCCCGGACGCCATTCGCTGCGAGGTAAAAATGAAGGCGTCCTTCGCCGACAGAAAATCAGGCTTCTCGCTGAAGAGTGAAGGACCGGATTTCGCCGGGAAGGGATCCCCGCCGGGCACTGCCTGCGCCAGTAACGGGATCAGCATCAGAATCATCAACCACAACCTACGCATGCTCACCTTCCAATCCTTATGAATGGGGCGCAGCCTGCGCAGTGGCGATTAACAGTCGATTAACGCTGTGCGGCGCGTCGTGTCTGCGGCGGCTCGTGCATAATCCGCCGTTAATCCCTCTGCGCTTCAATCGCCTTTTTTCGGGGCCGACCATGCACGTACTGCTTTGTGAAGACGACGACCTGATTGCCAGCGGCATCGTCGCAGGCCTTGATGCCCAGGGCCTGACAGTGGACCGCGTGGCCACGGCCTCATCGGCGCGGGCGATGCTGTCGGCCGCACATTTCGACGTGATGATCCTCGACCTCGGCCTGCCCGATGAAGATGGCCTGAAGCTGTTGCGCCAGATTCGCCAGCAGGGCGTGGAAATCCCGGTGCTGATTCTTACCGCTCGCGATACCGTCACCGACCGTGTCGACGGCTTGCAGGCCGGCGCGGACGATTACCTGCTCAAGCCCTTCGACCTGCGTGAACTCAGCGCGCGCCTGCACACCCTGGTGCGACGCATGGCCGGGCGCAGCGTCAATGTGATCGAACATGGCGTGCTCAGCTATGACCCGAGCAGCCGGGAAACCCGCCTTGCCGGTCAGCCGGTCGATCTGTCCCGCCGGGAACAGGCCCTGCTGCAAGCGTTGCTCAACAACAGCGGTCGCGTGCTTTCGGGCGAACAGTTGAAGGACTGCGTGTACGGCTTCGGCGACGAAGTGGAGAGCAACGCCCTCAATGTTCATATCCATCACCTGCGGCGCAAGCTGGGCGGCCGCATTATCGAAACCGTCCGCGGGCTCGGTTATCGCCTCGGCCCGGCCGGCCATGATTCGGAGCCCACGCCATGATGAGCCTGCGCACGCGGCTGAGTCTGATTCTGGGCTCGGCGTTCATTCTGATCTGGGTGCTGGCGGCGGCGTGGATGCTGCGCGACTTGCGCACGCAGATGATGCAGTCCCTCGATCAACGCCTTGAGGCCTCGGCGCGCATGGTCGCCGGGCTGCTCGAGCAGATGCAGATGCCCACCGGCAGCGACACCCGCTCGCTGCGGGCCGACGATCCGGCGTTGCCCAACGGCATGGCATGTCAGTTGAGCTCCCTGCGCGGGCAGGTGCTGGCGCGCACCGACAGCTCGCCGAGCGAACCGCTGAAGGCCGACGCCAGCGGCTTCCATGACCAGATGATCAACGGCGACCATTGGCGCGTGTACACGATGATGCATGGCAATGTACGGGTGAGCACCGCCGACCGGCAGATCGAGCGCGACGTGCTGGGGCACTCGGTGCTGCTGGCGGCGTCGGTGCCGGTGCTCGTCGCTCTGTTCGGCAGCCTGGCGCTGGTCTGGTTCGGCATCGGGAGGGGGCTGGCGCCGCTCAACCGCATGCGCGATGCCTTGAATCGGCACAGCGCCGACTCGGTCGAGCCGCTGGACGTGCCCAACCTGCCCAGCGAGTTGCAGCCGCTGCTGGTCAGCCAGAACCAGCTGTTTCAGCGCATTGCCCAGACCCTTGAGCGCGAGCGTCGGCTGACCGGCGACGCCGCCCATGAACTGCGCAGCCCGCTTACTGCCATCAAAACCCATCTGCAAGTGGCGCGCATGACCGAGGGCGAAAAACGCGATAAAGCGCTGGGCCATGCGGAGGAGGGCGCCGATCGCATGCACCGCACCCTCGAACAGCTGCTGCTGTTGGCGCGGGTCGAGGGCAGCCTGTCGTTTGATGACGGTGTGCAGTGCGACGCCGAACAGGTCGCTCGGCTGGCCATTCACGACGCCAGTCACGGCGACGAGCAGCGCATCGACCTGATACTGCCGTCGCAGTTGTCCAGCGCCGCCGTACAGATGCCGGCGGCGCTGGCGGTGGCCGCGCTGCGCAATCTGCTGGACAACGCGCTGCGCCACAGCCAGGCCGCGGCGCAGGTGGAACTGAGTGTTGAAACCTTCGACGGGCAGGCGCATTTCCGCGTTCGCGACCATGGACCGGGGATTCCCGAACCGGACCTGGACAAGCTCACCCAGCGCTTCTGGCGCAACGGCACAAGCCCCGGCGCTGGCCTGGGCCTGGCGATTGTCCAGGCCATCGTTCAACGCTGTGCGTGTTCGCTGCGCTTTGACAGCCGTCAGGACGGTTTGCGGGTGGAGCTGAGCATGCCGTTGCGGCGCGACGTCGCAGGCGAGTGAGGTGTGGGAAGGGTCTGAAATGTGAGTCGGCCTGGCGTTGGACGTCAGGCCGGCTGTTTACTGAATGTGCGTTACTCGGGCATGGCTGAGGAATGGTGGGATGTAATCAGCCACTGGTTATCCACGTGTGCATAAGTGAAGGTGTAACGCGCTTTGACGCTTGAGTGGTCGTTAAAACGAAAAGTGTAAAGGCCTGTGTCGATTGCGGTATTGCAACTTGTCATCACAGTGCTGCTGTCGACAGTGCCCACCGGTTTGTTTTCAAGGAAGTGATTGAAGTAATCAAGTTTGCCCGCAAGGTCTGTTCTGGGCTGGTTGGAGAGGGTGGGCAGCAGCACGGCATCGGCGGTGTAGTTCGCCGCCACCTTGCTCGAATCGCCGGTTTTCAGGGCGTTATTCCAGCGGTCGAACAGCATTGCGGCCTGCTGCTTGTCAAGTGTTGCGCATTGATCGGAGGTAGTATTTGCACTGGCGAACGAGCTGGCAGTGAGTAATGTGATAACAGCGAAAGTCTTGAACATGAGTTGCCTTCCATGGGCGGTTGAATGTAGATCGAGAGCCTAGTGCAGGAGGAAGTAAACGTGTACTGCCGTGGATTTACAATTCGTTTCGCGAACTAATTTGTGCATATCCGGCGTGGGAAGTTTCCGCTTTGATAAGTAAGAAGAGTTACTTATTTGCGCCGGAAGTTAAGCCGGTTTGAAACTTTCATCCTCCGGTTCCGCACGCTTTTGGTCCGACAAGCCTTTGATTCTGCTCTCCAATCCCGGACAATCGCGCCCCTTTCCCTGTAGAGAACCGGTCAGGGGCGCCGACTGCCACGTTTTTCGACGCGCTTTTGACCATGTAGCTATCACCGGCAACGGAGAATCGACCGGATGAATGATCAGGCCAACAGCGTCGAACACACCGTCGACGCCGCCCCCGCGAGCGTAACGACCTGGAACCGCAACGACACCACCTGGATGCTCGGGCTGTTCGGCACCGCCATCGGCGCAGGCACGTTGTTTCTGCCGATCAACGCAGGTATCGGCGGGTTCTGGCCGCTGGTGATTCTGGCCGTGCTGGCCTTTCCGATGACTTTCTACGCGCACCGCGGGCTGACCCGTTTCGTGCTGTCGGGGCGCGATGGCGCGGACATCACCGAAGTGGTCGAGCAGCATTTCGGCAGGAAAGCCGGTGCCTTGATCACGCTGCTGTATTTCTTCGCCGTGTTTCCGATCCTGCTGATCTACAGCGTGGCGCTGACCAACACCGTGGGCAGTTTCATGGAGCACCAACTCCATGTGCAGCCGCCGCCCCGGGCGCTGCTGGCGTTTGTGCTGATCCTTGGCTTGCTGGCGGTGGTGCGTTGCGGTGAGCAGATCATCGTCAAGGCCATGAGCCTGATGGTGTACCCGTTTATCGTGGCTTTGCTGTTCCTCGCGGTGTTTCTGATTCCCCACTGGAACGGCGGCATTCTCACCACGGCCAGCAGCTTTCCGGCACCCTCGTCGTTGCTGCACACCCTGTGGCTGGCGATTCCGGTGATGGTCTTCTCGTTCAACCATTCGCCCATCATCTCGGCATTTGCCGTCGACCAGAAGCGTCAATACGGCGAGCAGGCCGAACCGCGCAGCTCGCAAATCCTGGCCCGCGCCCACCTGCTGATGGTGGTCATGGTGCTGTTCTTCGTCTTCAGCTGCGTGTTGACCCTGGCGCCTGAGCAACTGGCGGAAGCCAAGGCGCAGAACCTGTCGATCCTGTCCTATCTGGCCAACCACTTCAGCAACCCGACCATCGCGTTTGCCGCGCCGCTGATTGCGTTCGTCGCGATCACCAAGTCGTTTCTGGGCCACTACATCGGCGCGAGTGAAGGCCTCAAAGGTCTGGTAATGAAGACCGGCCGCCGTCCTTCGCCACGTCTGCTCGATCGCCTGACCGCAGGCTTCATGCTGGTGGTCTGCTGGCTGGTGGCGACGCTCAACCCAAGCATTCTGGGGATGATCGAAACCCTCGGCGGCCCGGTCATTGCCGCACTGCTGTTCCTCATGCCGATGTACGCCGTGCGCAAAGTGCCGGCCATGCGCCGGTATGCGGGCAAACTGTCGAACGTGTTTGTGGTGGTGATCGGGTTGATCTCGATTTCGGCATTGGTTTATTCGTTGTTGCAGTGACGCTTCAAGTGGGGCGGAGGGCAGATCGTCCGTCTTCCTGGAGCTGCACTGCGGGTAGCCAACATTGATCGTGTGGGCGTGACCGGGATGGCGCGTCCCATGGCTCAAGGACACGGTATTTCATCGCTGAAAATCCGGCGAATGTACCGGCATCTTCGCGAGCAAGCTCGCTCCCACACGGTGTTCTGTTTTCTTGGAAATTGGCGCAAGTTGAGAGACTGGAGGCGCCGGCCGTTCATTCAGGCAACCGCGATGTCCGACGGCGAGCACTGGCCATGTGGGAGTGAGCTTGCTCACGAAGGCGGTGGTCTGGCCGCAGTTAGATCCACTGCCCAGCTGGGTCTTCTCAAATCGCCGCCACATTGACTTTGCCAATGGCGTCGCCGCATGATCCTGCTCGTTTCTGATCGATTCAGCCCTTTACCGAGGCCTCATGTCTGCCAACCCTGAAGCATTTCCCGGCGAGCGTCAGCGTTTGATCTCCGAGCGTCTGGCCGTGCACGGTAGGGTGATCGCCGCGGACCTGGCGGCCGAATTCAATGTGTCCGAGCATTCCATTCGTCGTGATCTGGGCGCGCTGGCGGCTGCCGGATTGTGCAAACGCGTGTACGGCGGGGCGATTTCGTTGGCGTCGGACGGGCCGCTGGCCATGCGTGTCGAGCATGAGCCCGGGCGCAAGCGTCAGTTGGGTATCGCGGCGGCGGGATTGATCAGCGCCGGGCAGCACGTGTTTATCGACGGCGGCTCGACCAATCTGGCCATCGCCAAAGCCCTTGATCCTCACATGCCGTTGACCGTCACCACGAACGCGCCGCTGATCGCCGTCGAGCTGATGAAGCTGCCGTCGGTGGAGGTGATTTTGCTGGGCGGGCGCTTGAGTCCCGTCGCCGGTAGCACCTACGGCTTCACCACCATTCAGCAACTGGCCCACTTCAATTTCGATCTGTGCTTTCTCGGCGCCTGTGCGCTGGACGCGCTGAAAGGCGTGACCGCGTTCGACATGGACGTCGCCGAGTTCAAGCGCGCCGTGGTGGCGCGCAGCGGTCAGGTGGCGGTGGCGGTGATTAACGAGAAGCTCTCCAGCATTGCGCATTACCAGGTCGCGCAGTGTGAGGAGGTGGGCGCGCTGGTGGTTGAATACGACGCGCCGGCCGACCGTCTGGAGCTGTTTCGCGGCAAGGTCGCGCAGATGGTTACGGCGCGGGCAGCGCACTGAGCAGCTTCGTCTCCTGCCAGGCCACAGTGCGATTGCGACCTTGGTGTTTGGCGGCGTACAGCGCCGCATCCGCCCGTTTGACGAAGTCTTCCAGGGTCTCGCATTCCTGCGCTTTACAGCCATACACCCCCAGACTGATGCTAACGATGCCGATCGGGTTGCCGTGGTGTTCAAGGGCTCGAGTGAGCACGGCCAGCCGGATTTTCTCCGCCAGGCTCACCGCGCCCTGCATATCGCTGTAGGGCAGGAAAACGGCCATTTCTTCCCCGCCGTAACGCACCGCCAGGTCGCCGGTACGATTGATGTTGCTGCGAATGCACTCGGCCACGGCGACAATGCATTTGTCGCCCGCGACGTGTCCGTAGTTGTCGTTGTAGCTCTTGAAAAAATCGATGTCGATCATGATCAGGCTCAGCGGATGCAAGTTCGGCTGCCCGTTGAGAAACTCCAGACCGAGAATCTCCTGAAAATGCCGACGATTGGCCAAGCCGGTCAGGCTGTCCTGCAGCGCGAGCTTTTCCAGCGAGTGGCTGGCAATGCGCAGCTGTGATTCGGCGTTGAGGCCGAAACGGATCTGCTGGAACAGCAACACGCCAAACAGCAGGTTGGCGACCACCACGCAGATGATGATCGCCAGCGAGCGCCAGGCGTATTGCCGCCACTCGTCGAGCACTTCGCGCTGGGACAGACCGGCGAGCACCACCATCGGGTAGCGGTCCAGTTTCTTGTAGCCGTACAGGCGCTGTTCGTGGTCGAGCATCGAGACGACGTTCGCCGTGCCTTCGTAGTGTTCGCGGACGTAAAGGCGGAACAATTCGCCGTCGCCAATGGAGGTACCGCGCACGTTTTGAATAAGCGGACGTCGTGCCAACACGGTCCCGTCGGCCATGGTCAGTGTGATGACGCCATGCTTGCCGATGTCGAAGCGCTCGAAGAACCGTTCGAAGTAATTCAGTTCGACGGTGGCCAGCACCACACCGGCGAAGTTGCCCATCTCATCGTCCACCCGTCGCGACACCGGGATGATCCAGTCACCCGTGGTGCGGCTCTGGATGGCGGGACCGACGTGGGGCAGGCTGCTGGCGATGGATTGATGGAACCGAAAATACTCACGGTCGGCATTGTTGGCGCCGGCCGGCATGTGGTTGAGGGAGGTGGCCGCCCAGTTGCCGTCCTTGTCGTAGATGAACAGGCCCTGGAGCTGTTCGACGCTGGCGGCAGTGGCGCGCAGATAATCGTGCATCCGCGAACCGCTGGCGGCGCCGAAACCGTCGAATGAAAGCCGCTCGACCACCGCGGACACGGCGATGTGTGCCTGATCGAAGGCGTCATCGGCGTGCTGCGCCATCGAGCGCGAAAGGTTGGCGACGTTGGTGTTGGCGATCTCCAGCTCGTGAATGCGCGTCTGGCGCAATTGCCAGACGGTGATGCTCGTGATGGATATGCACACCAACAAGGTAAACAGCCCCGCCAGCCACAATACGGGCATGCGTTTGAGTCGTCGGTTTCTGACGCCGAACTCCGATCCTTCTACCTGTCTCAAACCCCACCCTCGCTGACTGTCACGATTTCAGACCCGCCACTGTGACGAACAATCCACTCGTTCGGACACGCAGCATCGCAACAGCGACCCGTCTGAATCACAGCGTAGGACAAGTGCGGGATTTTGAAGGGAAATTTATGGCGTATAAATTCTGCGGGAGATGTGCTGCGGTGTGGGCGTGACGTTGTTATAGACCGGTGTGCGAGTTTGGCTGATGTTGACATGTGGAAGCGAGCAAGCTCGCTCCCACAGGCGTTGCGTTCGGCGGGCTACTGCAGCATTCCTGGGACCGGGTGCGAGGTCCCGGGAATCCGCTGAAGGAGCACCGATCAAACCCGACGCCCTTGCACCTCATCCAGATTCGCCTGCCAGTCCTTCTGCGCCGTGTTGGTGTGTTCGGGTATCGGCGCCTTGAGCAGCACAAAGTAGGCGACCGCCGAGAGCAACGCCACGATGGCGCTGACCGCAAAGGCCGTGGCGAAGGTGCCGGAATACTGCACGCTGAACCCGGTGACGATCGGCGCGATGGAGCCTGCGATGTAGCCGCCGAAATTCTGGATAGAACCCAGTGACGCCACGCGTTTGGTGTCGACTACGGTGTTGACCACCATCCACGCCGTGGCGCTGGACAGGTTGATGCCGAACAGCGCCAGGCAGAGCAGGGCGACGCAACCGCTCAGGCCGGTAACGAAGGTCAATGGCAGGGTGAAGACCGCAGCGAACACCAGCCCGCCGATCACTGTGTATTTGCGGCTGTTGAGCACACCGACGCCGCGCCTGACCAGCCGATCGCAGATGCGTCCGGCGGCGATGGTGCCAATCGCACCGAATACATAGGCGAACGACACCACCCAGGCGGTTTGATAGGGGTCAAGGCCGTGTTCGCGCTGGAAGTAGCCGGGCAGCCAGGTCAGGTGCAACCAGAGCATGTAGATGACGCCCATGAAACCGAGGAACGTGCCCCAGGTGCTGCGGTGCTTGAACAGGTCCAGCCAGCCGGCGAAGAACGAAGCCTTTGGCGCAGCATCGGCCTGAACCACCTGAACGGCCGGTTCACGGCCCTCAGCCGCCAGCGCCTTCAGGTACTGCGCGCGGCTTTTGTAGAACACCAGCCAGCACAGCGACAGGACGATGCCGAGCACACCGGTGATGATGAACATCCCGCGCCAGCTGAAGTTGACCATGAACAGCGTCAGCAGCGGCGGCGCCAGGCACGGCCCGATGCAGGTCGCCGACCAGACGATGCCCGTCGGGGTGCCGCGCTCGTGCTCCTCGAACCACTCGTTGAGGGTTTTGGCGGCTGACGGAAACATCGGTGCCTCGCCGATCCCCAGCAGTACGCGCAGGGCGAAGAAGCCGCTGAAGCTGTTGACGAAGCCCGATGCCGTCTGCGCGAGGGACCACACCATCAGCGCGCCGCCCAAGGCGATCTTGCTGCCGAGCTTGTCGATGATCATGCCCATCGGCAACTGCGCAAAGGCATAAGCCAGCGAGAACGCCGACAACAGAATGCCCATTTCCGAGGGGCTGATGAGCATGTCTTTCTGAATCGTCGTGTTGGCGATGGACAGCGCGCTGCGGTCCAGATAATTGACGATCCCGAACAGCATCAGGAAGACGATGGTGATCGTCTGGTAAGTCTTGAGGGATTTCATTGCGCACCTTTTTTATTGTTGTGGGGCTTGACGGCTTCGTTCGTGTAGGACCGGCTTCAGTCGGGAAGGGGCCGGTTTGGGCACCATCCATGTTGCCGTGTGACGCTGGAAAAGCTTCCCGGCTAAAGCCGGTCCCACTGAAACCCAGACAGCTTCCCGGCTGAAGCCGGTCCTACCAAGGCAGCCTGTCCTGTCAGGTCACCGCACCGATGTGCCACGGCACAAATTCGTTTTGCCCATAACCGTGTTGTTCGCTTTTGCTGCGGGCGCCGGAGGCAATGTCCAGCATCATCTGGAACACGTACGCGCCGCGTTCTTCGATTGTCGTCGTGCCGTCGGCGATGCCCCCACAATTCACGTCCATGTCTTCCTGCTGAAATTCGAATACGCGGTTATTTGTCGCCAGCTTGATCGACGGCGTCGGCGCGCAACCGTAGGCGGAACCGCGACCGGTAGTGAATGCAATCAGGTTGGCGCCGCCGGCCACTTGCCCCGTGGCAGAGACCGGGTCGTAGCCCGGCGTGTCCATGAACACCAGGCCCTGGGCGCGGACGGCTTCGGCGTATTCATACACGCCCATCAGGTTGGTCGAGCCGGCCTTGGCCACCGCGCCCAGGGACTTCTCCAGAATGGTCGTCAGCCCGCCGGCCTTGTTCCCGGCGGACGGGTTGTTGTTCAGCTCGGCGTTCATGCGCTGGCAGTAGTCTTCCCACCAGTGAATGCGCTGAACGAGCTTTTCGCCGATGGCCTGACTGGCCGCCCGCCGCGTCAGCAAATGCTCGGCGCCGTAAATCTCCGGGGTCTCCGACAGAATCGCCGTGCCGCCCGCCGCCACCAGCCGATCCACCGCATTGCCCAGCGCCGGGTTGGCGGTGATGCCGGAGTAGCCGTCGGAGCCGCCACATTGCAGGCCGACGATCAGGTGCCGGGCGCTGACGGTCTCGCGGGTGACCCGGTTGGCCTGGGGCAGCAGCGATTGCACCTGAGTGATGCCGCTGGCGATGGTCTTCGACGTGCCGCCGGTGCCCTGAATGGTGAAGGCGCGCAGTTGGTCACTGGCTTTCAGGCCCTGGCTGTCGAGCATGTCCTGAATCTGGTTGGTCTCGCAGCCCAGGCCCACCACCAGCACCGCCGCAAAGTTCGGGTGCACGGCGTAACCTGCCAGGGTGCGGCGCAGCAGGTCGATGGCCTCGCCCTTGGAATCGATGGCGCAGCCCGAACCGTGGGTCAGCGCGACCACGCCGTCGATGTTCGGGTAGTCCGCGAGTGCCTCGGGGAAGATATCGCGGCGGAAACGGTCGGCGATGGCCCGGGCCACGGTGGCCGAGCAGTTCACCGAGGTGAGAATGCCAATGTAATTGCGCGTCGCGACACGGCCGTCGGCGCGCACGATGCCCTGAAAGAACGCCTCGGTTTTCGGCGTTTCGTGGGCATCGACGCCAAAGGCGTAGTCACGGGAGAAGTCGCCCATCTCGACGTTGTGCACATGCACATGCTGCCCGGCCTCGATGGGCTGTGAAGCGAAGCCGATGATCTGGCCGTAACGCCGCAGCGGCTGACCCTGCTCGACCCGAACCGCCGCGACCTTGTGCCCGGAAGGAATCGGCTGCGAGACGGTGACGTTTTCTTCGTCCAAGTGCGTGCCTTCGTTGAGCGCCTGGCGAGCGATCAGCACGTTATCGAGGGGATTCAGGCGGATGAACAGCGCGCTGCTGTCGAACGCAGGCGTTTTGGCGATGAGTTCCATGCGGCCTCTCATGACGGTGGCGGCCTGCATCAGCGGGGCGAGACGACGGCTTGCGTCGGAGATCGGCACCGTGGCTGGCCGGTTATTGTTATTCACGACCTCTCAAGCAGCCGCCCCGTAAGTGCGGACGTTGCCGGCCGATTTTCAGCCACTCTATGAAGCCGGTGGGTAATTTCCCAATGAAAGGTTTCGATTGAGCGATAACGCAGGGTTATCGATTCGTCCGACCGTCTGCGACTTTAGAAACGTGAGCTCAGGAAAGCGAGCAGTGCCTTCACCGCTGCCGACATCGGCCGGGCTTTCGACGTCATCAGGCCAAGATTGGCCATGCTCAACGGCAACTCCACCGGCAGAATGGCGACCATGCCGTAGCGGGCGTAGTGCCGGGCGACGTCATTGGGTACCACGGCGATCATGTCCGAGGATTCCAGCATCGAGGTGGTCGCCAGAATCGAACGGGTTTCGATGATGTCCAGGGGCTCAATCAATTGCGCTGCCTGCAATGCGTTCTCAACCTGGCGCCGCATGGGGCTGCCGATGGGGTGAAGGATCCAGGTCAGCGGCGCCAGCTCCGTCAGGGTCAGGTTGCTGTGGTTCACCAGAGGGTGCTGCGGCCGGGCGATGATGCGCATGCATTCGCCTTGTTCGAACAGCTGAATATCGAGGCTCTGGCCGTCGAGCTGATCGGGCAGCCGGCCCAGCACCACATCGAAATCGCCGCGAATCAGTGCCGGTATCAATTCATCGCTGGTGCCGACTTCCAGGGCGATGCGCACTTTCGGGTGCGCGGCCTTGAACGCCAGCACGCCGCGGGTCAGCAGCGTCGGCACCGGGCCCATCACCGTGCCGATGCGCACCATCCCCGTGGACCCGCGTGCCAGCTCGGCCAGCTGCGCTTCGGCGTATTCGAACTCATGCAGCGCGCCCTGGGCGTAGCGAATCATCACCTCGCCGGACAGCGTCGGCTGCATGCCGCGCGGCAAGCGTTCGAACAGTTGCACGCCAAGGCGCTCTTCCATCTGTTGCAACAACAGGCTGGCGGCCGGCTGGGTGGTGTGAATGGCGGCGGCAGCTTTGCGCAGATTGCCCAGTTCGCCCAACGCGTTGAGCAACGCGATCTGCCGGCTGGAGATTTTCAGCATCGGGAAAGGGCCAGGCAGATCGGGGGAGGGTGGTGAATCTGACATATCGGATTTGATATCGATGATTAGGATTTGGCGATTATGCCTGTATCGCAAACCGTCCTACAGTCGCATGTCCCTGTGGGAGTGACCGGGGTGGCGTTCCACCTTGCTCGTGAAGGCGTCTTACCTGCTACGAATTTGCCTGATACGCCGCTTTCGCGAGCAAGCTCGCTCCCACCCCCGTCCATCTTGCTACCCATAACAAGAGTCCACCATGCAGATCACGTCCATTTCCGTCCGCGACATCCGCTTTCCCACCTCCCTGTCCCTCGACGGTTCCGACGCAATGAACAGCGCGCCGGACTATTCCGCTGCCTATGTCGTGCTGCACACCGATTCACCGGACGGGCTGGAAGGCCACGGCCTGACGTTCACCATCGGGCGGGGCAATGAGATCTGCGCCGCCGCGATTCACTCCCTGGCGCCCTGCGTGGTGGGGCTGAGCCTGGAATCGATCACTGCGGACATGGGCGCGTTCTGGCACACCATCACGGCCGGCGACAGCCAATTGCGCTGGTTGGGGCCGGAAAAAGGCGTGATCCATCTGGCCACCGCCGCGCTGGTCAATTCGGTGTGGGACCTGTGGGCCAAGGTCGAGGGCAAGCCGGTCTGGAAGTTGCTGGCCGACATGACCCCTGAGCAGTTGGTCAAGTGCCTGGACTTCAGCTACGTCACCGACGCCATCACTCCCGAAGAAGCCATCGCGTTGCTCCGTCGCCAAGTGCCGGGCAAAGCGAAGCGCGAGGCGCAGATGCGGGAGGAGGGCTATCCGGGCTACACCACCGCGCCGGGCTGGCTGGGTTATTCGGAAGAGAAGATGCGCCGGCTGGCCCGCGAAGCCGTGGCCGAAGGCTGGACCCACATCAAGCAGAAGATCGGTGCGGACATCGAAGAAGACCTGCGCCGCGCCGCGATCCTGCGGGACGAACTGGGCTGGGAACGCACCCTGATGATGGACGCCAATCAGGTCTGGAGCGTCGAGCAGTCGATCAGCAACATGCGCCGTCTGGCGGCGTTCGAGCCCTGGTGGATCGAAGAACCGACCCACCCCGACGACATCCTCGGTCACGCGACGATCCGCCAGCGCATCGCGCCGATTGGCGTGGCCACCGGTGAGCATTGCCACAACCGGGTGATGTTTAAACAGATGTTCCAGGCCGGCGCGCTGGATTTCTGCCAGCTCGATGCGGCACGGCTGGGTGGGCTGAACGAGGTGCTGATCGTGCTGCTGATGGCCGCGAAGTTCGACATCCCGGTATGCCCCCACGGTGGCGGGGTCGGGTTGTGCGAATACGTGCAGAACATTTCGCTGTTCGATTACATCGCCGTGTCCGGCTCCCTGGACAAACGCGTGCTGGAATACGTCGATCACCTGCACGAGCATTTCCTCGATCCGGTGGTCATCCGCCGCGGCCGCTACATGCCCCCGCAACGGCCGGGGTACAGCATCGAAATGCACGCCGAAACGCTGGAGCGCTATCAGTATCCCGATGGCGCAGTGTGGGTGGACTTGGCGAACCGATAATCCGACTGTAGGAGCGTGGCTTGTCCCGCGATCGGCGGGGAACCCGTCGTGACCCGCCCAACGCGTTTTTCCAGGCACAGCGCGTTGCCAGGATTTACGGGGACTGCGTCCCCGATCGCGGGGCAAGCCACGCTCCTACAGGTTATGCACGTTGCGGCAACAGGCAACCCCATGTCGCTGTGGACACGGGCCTTTCCCGGGCATGACCGGTATGATCCGTCGCATCTACCCGACCACGGTGCGACATGAATCCCCCCGAGCCCGGCAACGTCATTCCTCCCGCCACTCCTTCCGCAAGCGCCCCCGTCACGCCGCCGGAGCGTGATCGCCTGTCGGCTTCGCTGCTCGGCGGCGGCTGCGAGCCTGACCCGCGCTTCACCCTCGCCAATGAACGCACGTTTCTTGCGTGGATCCGCACGGCATTGGCGTTCCTGGCGGGCGGCATCGCGGTCGAAGCCTTCACCAGTGACGTGTTCAGCCCCGGCCTGCGTCGGGCTGTGGCGCTGTCGTTGCTGGTGCTGGCCTTGTTGGTGAGCGCCAGTGCCTGTGTGCGCTGGCTGAAAGTCGAACGGGCGATGCGTCAACGCAAGCCGCTGCCGTTGCCGGTGCTGGTGCCGATTCTGTCGATGGGGGGCGCGTTGGTGGCGGCGGGGCTGATCGTCTTTCTGATTTACGGCGCGTCGTGAACCGGCGCGGTCATGCCGTGTCGTCGACGCCATTGCGCCACGACGATCCCGGTCTGCAGCCCGAACGCACACTGCTGGCCTGGCGCCGGACGCTGCTGACGTTGATCGGGGTGTGCATTCTGTTTTTGCGCTGGATTCCGCCGTTTGGGTGGGTGGCGCTGCTGCCGGTCATTTTTTCGTTGATGGCGGGCCTCCTGATCCAGATCGGCCTCAACGCGCGCTACCGCAAAAGCGCCCGGGGCATCACCCACGAGCGCATTCCGCCGCCATTGCGTGAAGTGGCGGTGCTGGGTTGCACAGTGATGGTGTTGAGTCTGGTGGGGATTGTTGCGGTGGTGTCTGGCTGAATCAGGGAGTGAATCGAATGAATTCGTGTAAACGGTAAAGGGGACTCGGTAGAGGGGACTGATTTATTTACAGCGCTTCACCGTAAATTAATCTGTCCCCGGTGGATCAAGACATTGTGGCTCAGCAGGACCTGTCTCTTCCCGGCTGAAGCCGGTCCTACAATGCCGGGTGACTCAATACGCCGCCACCAGCCCGTCTTTCCTCGGATCGGTCCCGCCCACATATCCATGGGCCGTGCGCTGGATGATCTGCGCGCCGCCGAAGGCAAACACGCCGCTGGGGTCTTCCACTTCCACGTCGTGGCCCTTGGCGCGCAGCGCTTCGATCACCTGCGGATCAAACGAGCGCTCCACCGCAACCTTCAGCCCGGACTCAATACGCCAGCGCGGCGCGTCGGCGGCGGCCTGGGGGTTCTGCTTGTAGCGCAGGATGCGCAGCATCATCTGCAAATGCCCCTGCGCCTGCATCGGCCCGCCCATCAGGCCGAAGGACATCAGCGGCGTGCCGTCGGCGTTCATCACAAAGCCCGGAATGATGGTGTGAAACGGCCGCTTGCCCGGTGCCACGGTGTTGACGTGATCCGCGTCCAGGGTAAAACCCGCCCCACGATTCTGCAGGCTGATGCCCGTGCCCGGCACCACCACACCGGAACCAAAACCCATGTAGTTCGACTGGATGAACGAGACCATCATGCCGCTCTCGTCCGCCGCCGACAGGTACACCGTGCCGCCGGCCTTGGGCGCACCGTGCAGCGGGTCTTGTGCCTGTTCGCCGACCAACGCCGCGCGGTCGCGCAGGTAGGCCGGGTCCAGCATGTGTTCAGCGGCGACGCGCATGTGGTCGTTGTCGGCGACGTGCTGGTTGAGATCGGCCAGCGCCAGCTTCATCGCTTCCAGCACCGGGTGCACGGTCTCGACGCTGTCCACCGGCTGCTCGCCCACGCCCAGCGCTTCAAGGATGCCCAGACCCGCCAGCGTGGCGATGCCCTGACCATTCGGCGGCAGCTCGTGGACCACGGCGCCGGCGTACGGCACCGACAAAGTATCGATCCAGTCCACCCGATGGTTCGCCAGATCCTCAAGGCTCATGACGCTGCCATTGGCGTTGGCGTGAGTGATCATCGCTTCGGCCAGTTCGCCGCGATAGAACGCCTCGCCCTTAGTTTCGGCAATCAGCTCAAGCGTCTTAGCGTGATCCTTGAGCGTGACTTTCTCCCCGGCCTTCGGCGCTTTGCCGCCTTGCAGGAAGCACTCGGCAAAGCCGGGTTGATCCTTCAACAGCCCGGCGCCACGCCGCCACAGTTCGGCAATGATCGGCGTCACCTGATAACCGTCCCGCGCATAGCCGATGGCGGGTGCGGCGAGGGTGGCGAAGGGCAGCTTGCCGTAGCGCTCGGACAACGCGACCCAGGCCGATACCGCGCCCGGCACCGTCACCGAGGCCCAGCCGCGCTGGGGCATTTCCGGCTGACCGGCAAAATGCTCCGGCGTCCAGGCGTTCGGCGAGCGGCCCGAGGCGTTGAGGCCCTGCAACGTCTTGCCGTCCCAGACGATGGCGAACGCGTCGCTGCCGATGCCGCAACCGGTGGGTTCGACCACGGTCAGCACCATGGCGGCGGCGATGGCGGCGTCAACGGCGTTGCCGCCCTGACGCAGCATGTCCAGCCCGGCTTGGGCGGCCAGCGGTTGCGAGCAGGCGACCATGTTGTTGCCCATCACCGGCGAGCGGGCGGACGCGTAGGGTTGGCTGTAATCCAGATCATCGAACATGCAGTCGTTCTCTTCTTGGCAGTTGATCGGTTATAGAGGCGCAGCTTCGGCGTATAAGCGCGAGCGCCGTCAGCTTTTCGGATCGAGGGCATCACGCAGCCCGTCGCCCAGCAGGTTGAAACACAGCACCGTGATGTAGATCGCCACGCCGGGGGCGATGGACATCCACGGCGCCTGTTCCATGAAGTTCTTCGCGGTGTTGAGCATCGAGCCCCAGGACGGCGAGGGCGGTTGCTGGCCCAGACCGAGGAACGACAGGCTCGCTTCCGCCAGAATCGCCGAAGCGATGGTCAGCGTCGCTTGCACCACCAGCGGCGAGAGCACGTTCGGCAGCACGTAGCGCAGGATGATCCAGCGGTCCGGCAGGCCGATGGCACGGGCGCCTTCCAGGTAATCTTCGTGACGGATCGCCAGCACCTGACCGCGGGTCAGGCGCGAGAAAATCGGCATCGCCGACAGCCCGATGGCAATCATGGCGTTACTCAGGCTCGGGCCGAGAAACGCGCCCAGGGCAATCGCCAGCACCAGAAACGGACACGACAGCAGCGCTTCCATGATGCGTGAAATCACCGCGTCGAGCTTGCCGCCGAAGTAACCGGCCAACAGGCCCAGCGGCACGCCGATGACCATGGCAATCGCCACCGAAACCCCGCCGGCCAGCAACGAACTGCGCGCACCCCAGAGCAGGCGGGAGAACAGGTCGCGGCCCAGCTCGTCGGTGCCCAGCCAGTAGATCAGCGACGGCGCCTTGCGCACGGCAAGGAAGTTGGCTTTAAGCGGATCATGGGGCGCAATCCACGGCGCCAGCAGCGCGGCGAGAATGAAGACGATCAGCACCACCGCGCCGACCACCGCGCCCTTGTTGGCGAGGAATTTCTTCACGAACGGCGAGCGGGTGCGCGGCCGCAGCGGCTCTCTCAACGGCGCCTGGGACGGCGTATTCAGCGGCGCCGAAGGATGGGTCGCAATCGAAGTCATCAGGCAGTCCTCAGACGCGGATTGATCAGGCGATAGAGCACGTCCGCCAGCAGATTCAGCAGCAGAAAGCCGATCGCAACGCACAGCACCACGCCTTGCACCACGGCGTAATCACGGTTGAACACGGCATCGACAATCATTTTGCCGAAGCCGGGAATGCTGAAGACCTGCTCGGTCAGCACCGCGCCGCCAAGCAATTCGCCAAACAGCAGCGTGGTGAGCGTGACGATGGGCATCAGCGCGTTGCGCAGGGCGTGCTTCAAGATCACCGTGCGCGGGAACAGACCTTTGGCCCGTGCCGTGCGCACGTAGTCGGCGCGCAGCACTTCGAGCATCGCGCTGCGGGTGTGGCGCATCAGCACGCCAGAGAGCCCGGCGCCCAGCACGAAGGCCGGCAGGATCAGGGTTTTCAGGTTCTGCCCGACGTCTTCACCCAGCGGCACAAAGCCCGAGGCCGGCAGCCACTGCAGCTTCACGGCGAAGATCATGATCAACAGAATTCCCAGCCAGAAGTGCGGAATCGAGATCCCCGACAGGGCAAACACGTTGGCCGCGTAGTCCACCGACGTGCCCTTGCGCACCGCCGAGATCACCCCCGTCGGAATGCCGATCACCAGCGCGATGATCAGCGCCAGCACCGCCAGTTCGATGGTCACCGGCAGCTTTGAGGCCAGCAGCACGGTCACCGGTTGCTCGGTGCGCAACGAGGTGCCGAAGTCGCCCTGCAGGACATTGCCGACCCAGTGCACGTACTGCAGCGGCAGCGGGTCGTTGAGCCGGTATTTCTCGCGCAGGTATTCCATCACCGCGGGGTCGCGCTCTTCACCCGCCATGGCCTGCACCGGATCACCGGGCAGCAGCTTTTGCAGGGTGAAGACGAACAGCGAAACCAGGATCAGCGTCGGAATGGCACTGAGCAGGCGTCGCAGGATGAATGTCAGCATGACGAATCCTCGCGGCCGAAGCGGTTGTCCACGGGCGCCGCTGTCATTTGAAAGCGACGTTGTTCAAGCGAATCAAACCATCGGGGTTGGGCACGAAACCGGTGAGGTTGCTGCGCATGGCGATGATTCGCGGATCGAAGTACAGGTAGCTGGTCGGCACGTCTTCGGCGAGCAGGCGCAGGGCCTCGAAGTAGATGGCCTGACGCTGGGCCTGATCGTTCACGGTGCGCGCCTTGTTCAGCAGCTCGTCGAGTTTCGGGTCACAGAAATGCCCGTCGTTCTGGCCGCCCTTGCAGGTCACGAACTGGTGGATGTCGCCATCCGGATCAGGGCGGCCCGACCAGGCGCTCATGCCGATCTGGAAGTTGCCGGCCTGTTGCTCGCTGAGCAGCGTGGCGTATTCGGTGGCGATCAGATTGACCTTGAAGCCAGCCTCTTCGGCCATCGCCTGAATGATCTGGCCGACCTGCTGGGCGATGGGGTTGTTGGCGACTTTCAGCTCCACGGCGAGGGGCGTCTTGACCCCGGCTTCCGCGAGCAGTTTTTTGCTGGCTTCGACGTCACGGGTCGGGAGTGGCAAGTCCTTGTCGTAATACGGGCTGTTTTTCGGGAACGGCTGGGCGCTCGGCGCGTACAGGCCTTCGAACACCACCTGATTGATCGCGTCACGGTCGATCGCCAGCTCGAAGGCCTTGCGCACGCGCTTGTCCTTGCCCATCGGGGTGTTGGCTTTGTCGCCGTTGTTGGTGTTGTACATCAGCTGCATGTAGCCCAGGCCCGGCGTGCTGAACACCTGCACGTGGCTGTCGGCCTTGGCGGTCTTCACGTCGGTGGGCGCGACGCGTTCGATGATGTCCAGGTCGCCGGAACGCAGGTTTGCCAGGCGCACCGAGGTGTCCGGAATCGGCAGGAAAATCACCTTGTCGAAGTGGTACGCCTGCTTGTTCCAGTAGTTATCGAAGCGCTCCAGCACGATGCGGTCCTGCTGCACCCGCTGAACGAATTTGTAGGGCCCGGAACACACCGGCTTGGAGGCCACGTCGGTCGCCGAGGCCTTGGGTGCGAGCATCATCCCGGCGCGGTCGGACAGTTGCGAGATCAGCGTCGCGTCGGGCTGCTTGACCTTGATCGCCACGGTCTTCGCGTCGATCACCTCAACGTTCTCCACCGACGCCAGTTCACTCTTGCGCAGGGAGTCGGGCAGGGTGCGCGCACGGTCGAGGTTGAACTTCACGGCGGCGGCGTCGAACACCTCGCCGTCGTGGAAGGTCACGCCGTCGCGCAGGGTCATGGTCAGCGTCTTGCCGTCCTCGCTCCAGTTCCACGCGGTGGCCAGTTGCGGTGCGTAGGTCAGGTCCGGATTGACGTCCACCAGCTTGTCGCACAGCGCGGTGTAGACCAGACGCCCCGAGTAAGTGCGCGAGCGGTGCGGGTCGAGCATGTCAGGGTCGTCCTGAATGCCGATGCGCAGGGTGGTTTCGGCGACAGCCGCATTCGCAGCGAGCAGCAACAACGTGGTTGTCATCAGGTGGGCGAACTTCATGGCTGACTCTCCAGAGAAAGGGCTTGATGGCTTTTGAACAGGTTCAGGCGCTGGCTGTAGGCGGCGCTGGGCGTGGGCACGATCAGCGAACCGGCGCCGGCATTGGCGATTTCGCGCCAGTAATGGCAGGCCACCTGACGCCCCGGCTCGACGCTTTCGAAGAGCGGCTTCGCCTCGCGGCACAGCGGCTTGGCGTGGGGGCAACGGGTGTGAAAGCGGCAACCGGACGGCGGCTTGCTCGGGCTTGGCATGTCACCGCCGAGTAACGGCCGCGGACGGCGCAGATCGGGATGGCTGACCGGCACGGCGGCCATCAGCGCTTGCGTGTAAGGATGAAACGGCGTTTCGAACAGCGCGTTGACCGGCGCCAGTTCGACGATCTCGCCGAGGTACATCACTGCCACGCGGTCGCTCATGTGGCGGATCACCGCGAGGCCGTGGGCGACGATCAGCAGGGTCAGGCCGAACTGGTGCTTGAGGTCTTCCAGCAGATTCACCACCTGGGCCTGCACCGAGACGTCCAGCGCCGACACCGGTTCGTCGCCGAGGATCAGCCGTGGTTCCGAGGCCAGGGCCCGGGCGATACCGATGCGCTGACGCTGACCACCGGAAAATTCGTGGGGAAAGCGGCTGCCGTGCTCCGGCGCCAGACCCACCGTGCGCAGCAGCTCAGCGACTTTGTCCTGACGCGCGCTGCGGCTGTCGTCACGGTGCAGCCAGATCGGCTCGCCGATGATCGATTCCACGCTCATGCGCGGGTTCAGCGAGGCGAACGGGTCCTGGAAAATGATCTGCAGATCGCGGCGTACCTGACGCAGCTTGTCGGCGGGCAGGTTGCCCAGGTTGCGGCCTTCATAAATGACGTCGCCAGCGGTGGGCTTGAGCAGGTTCAGCAGCACCCGGCCCAGGGTCGATTTACCCGAGCCGGACTCACCCACCAGCGCCAGGGTTTCGCCCCGGCGCACGGCCAGGGAAACCTCATTGACCGCCTGCACGGGCGGCTTTTTGCGCTGGAACAATCCGGCTTCGCTGTGAAAGTGTTTGCTCACCGCGATGCTTTCCAGAATCGGCTTTTCCAGTGCCGACTCAGCCGCCCCGTTGTTCACGATGTGTGGGCCTGACAGGCTCATGCGCTGACTCCCAGATGCTGTTCAAGTGGCACGCGAATGCAGGCGGCGAAATGCCCGGCGGAGACTTCCAGAAGCGGCGGACGGGCTTCCCGGCAGGCGGCGATGACGAATGGGCACCGGCTGGCAAAGCGGCAACCGCCGGGCATTTCGGCCGGCGTCGGCACACGACCATTGATCGTTGCCAGACGCCCTTCGCGAGGGCCGACCGAGGGCATCGAGCCCATCAGGCCAATGGTGTAAGGGTGCTGCGGATCATCGAACAGGGTCTTCACCGAACCGCTTTCGACGACGCGGCCGGCGTACATCACGATGACCTCGTCGGCCACTTCGGCGACCACGCCGAGGTCGTGGGTGATGAGCATCATTGACGTGCCGGTTTCGGCCTGGAGGCTGGCGACCAGCGAAAGGATCTGCGCCTGAATCGTCACGTCCAGAGCGGTGGTGGGTTCGTCGGCGATGATCAGCGCAGGGTCGTTGGCCAATGCCATAGCGATCATCGCGCGCTGACGCATGCCGCCGGACAGCTCGTGTGGGTAAGCATCAAGGCGCTGAAGAGCATCAGGCACGCGGACCTTTTCCAGCATTTCCAGCGCGCGCTGGCGGGCGGCGCTGGCTGACAGACCCTGATGGCGAATCACGCTCTCGGCAATCTGATCGCCGATGGTGAACACCGGATTGAGCGAGGTCATCGGCTCCTGAAAGATCATTGCCATGCGGTTTCCGCGCACGTCCAGCAGGCGCTCGTCGGACATACCGATCAAAGGTTCGCCCAGCAGATTCGAGGCGCTGGCCTGGACGGTGGCGGTGTCGGGCAGCAAGCCCATCAACGCCATGGACGTCACGCTTTTGCCGCAGCCGGACTCGCCGACGATGGCCAGGGTCTTGCCCGGCTGAATGGCGAACGACACGCCGTCGACGACATTGGCCGGGGCATCCTTGAAGCGCACGGTGAGGTCGCTGACGCTCAATACCGATGGGGTGTTCGCGGGTGAAGCACTCATACGCTGGCCTCGAGGTCTTGCTGGATGACGTGATCGAGCGCCTGTTGCAGCGCACGCAGGTGCCCGCGCATGGCGGTGGCGGCCTTGGCCGGATCGCGGCTCTCGATGGCGCCGATGATGTCGTGGTGGTCGTGGCTGTAGGTGCTCAGGCGATCGGTGTTGCGGGCGCGCTGGCGCAGGTCGCGCCAGGCCGGGTCAAGACGAATGGCGTCGAGCATTTCGAAGATATCGAGCATCAGGCGGTTGCCGGCGGCTTCGGCGATGCCGCGGTGCAGCGCGCTGTCCCACAGTTCGATGCCTTCGGCGTCGGGTTCGCTGGCATGTTGCTGGTGGGTGGTGCGCTCGGCGAGCCGGCGCAGGATCGCCATCTGTTCGCCGCTGGCGCGCAGGGCGGCCAGTGACGCCAGCGCCGGTTCCAGATAGATGCGCGCTTCCATGACCTCGCTGAAATTGGTCCGGCTCGACAGCTTGGCAAAGCTCATGGCCGCGCTCGGCGGGGTAGGGCCGACGAAAGTGCCTTTGCCCTGCCGCCGCCAGATGTGCCCCTCGGCTTCGAGCACCGCCAGCGCGCGGCGAATGGCCCGGCGACTGACGCCGAAATCCACCGCCAGATCGCGCTCGGTCGGCAACGGCCGTTGCGGGAAGGCCGCCTGCTGCGCGACCAGTTGGCGCAACGCGTCGAGGGCCATCTTTGACGAAGTGTCACGGGTTGCGTCGGTGTCGATGCTGTCCATCTGCGTCTCTCGTCACGGGGGTGAACCGGAGGCCATGGGCTGCGTGAAGCAGGGCCTGGCTGCAGAAGAGGAGTGCAATAGCGATGCCAATGAAAATTGGTTCACCCGCAAGGTCCGATGGCCGGCACAAGGGCAGGCGTGATCCCGCCGCTTCGGGCCAATCGGCAAAGGTTCGGAAGTCTGGTTCGCGAGGAGGAGCGGGATTGGTTCAGGCGGGAAGCGAACCAATTTCGGGGGAGGGTCCAGGCAGGGCGCCTGTTTATGGTTCGGGTGCGTTATTAGGGGGCGCTGATTGGGGTGATTCTGGCCGAAGCCAGAATCAGCGCTTTATCAATCCCACTGCGGCGCAAGGCTGGCCGGGCTGGTCAGGCGATGGCCGCGGTCCAGCTGCGCAATCTGCGCCATGTCGTCCTCGGTCAGCGTGAGGTCGACGGCTTTCAGGTTGCTTTCCAGGTTGGCGCGTTTGGTCGACGACGGAATCACCGCATAGCCCAGTTGCATGGCCCACGCCAGGGTCACTTGCGCAGGCGTCGCGTTGTGGCGCTGGGCGATCTGTTCGATCACCGGGTCTTTCAGCACTTCGCCGTAGGCCAGGGTCATGTAGGACGTGATCTTGATGCCGTGCTGTTGAGCGAAAGCGGCCACGGTACGGTTTTGCAGGTACGGGTGCAGTTCGATCTGGTTGGTGGCGATGTTCTCGGCACCGACCGCAGCGATGGCTTCACCCATCAGCGCCACGGTGAAATTGGAAATGCCGATCTCGCGGGTCAGGCCTTGCCGCTTGGCTTCCAGCAGTGCGCCCATGAATTCGGCGACGGGCACCTGGCCCTTTGGCGACGGCCAGTGGATCAGCGTCAGGTCGACGTGATCGGTTTTCAGCTTGGCCAGGCTTTCCTTAAGGCTCGGGATCAGCTTGTCGGCGGCGAAATTGTCAGTCCAGATCTTGGTGGTGATGTACAGCTCATCACGGGACACGCCGCTTTGCTCGATGGCCTGACCGACCTCGGCTTCATTGCCGTAGATCTGCGCGGTGTCGATGACGCGATAGCCCAGCTCCAGGCCGTTGCTGACCGAGTCGATGACGACCTGATCTTTCAGGCGGAAGGTGCCAAGGCCAAATGCGGGAACAGTCATGGGAAAACTCCAGAGTTCAAGGGGGAAGGGGATAAACGAAGCAGACGCCCAGTATCCCGCGCCGGCTGGCAGGGAAAAACCACAGCGCGGGCACGGGAGTTTTGACGGGGGATCATGAATGCCATGAAGTTTCGGGCAGCGCTTGATCGTGATCGTTCAACGGGATGTGATTTCGGAGGGCCTGTGGCGGTCACTCCCACAGGGTTCTGCGACCGGCTCCAGATCAGACATGCCCATCGCGTTTTACGAAATGCTTGTGCATGTCCGCCGTCAGCGCTTCCACCCGTTCGGTCAGCACTTTGGTCATTTCGGTGAGCCGGGTGTTTTGTTCCAGCAGTTCCAGCATCTGTGTGGTGTTTTGCGCCGCTCGCGCCATGCGTTCTTCATTAGCCGTTGCCAACGCCTCGCGGTGGAGCGCGTCGGCATCGGCGCTGGCCTTGTCGCGGGCAGCCTGTCGTGTCTGCGCGAGGAGAATGAGCGGCGCGGCGTAGGCCGATTGCAGGCTGAACGCCAGATTGAGCAGGATGAACGGGTAGAGATCGAATGACACCAGCCCGCTCAGGTTGGCGCCGACCCACAGCACCACCAGAAACGTCTGGGCGCCGAGAAAGGTGGGCGTGCCGAAAAAGCGCGCAAACGCCTCGGCCTTGAGGGCGAAGGCATCGGTGCCAAAGGTCGGCGCCAGGTGGGCGTGGCGTTTGTGAAAGCGCAGATGATCCGCCGGCGCAGCGGCAGCGCTCGGTTCGGCGGGCGAGGGGACGGGCGTGGGCGTGGCAGTGGGCATGATGCTTTCCTGAGGACAGAAACACCTGCCCACTATAGGCCCGCGCTCATTGGCGTTGTACTGAACCTCTGCTGAACCGGCGCGTGTCCCGGTTGCGCCGCGTCAGTCCACCGGCTCGAGGTACAGCGGTTTGGAACGCTGCATGATGCTGGCGTAGTCGTAAACGTACTGGCGGCCAGCGTGACTGGTCATGCGCAGTCGGTCGATCAGTTGTCGCTCTTTCTTGTTCAGGTATCTCAACCCGTGGTGGTCACTGGACTTGAGGCGATCACGTTCATGGGCGTCAGGGAAAGTGATGACGTTCGTCATGAAATATCTCCTTGGTTAAATCCGTGTCCCCGGCTCCGTGTTCCGGGGTTCACCCTTTGTGGTGCGACTGCGCACCTTACCCACAAAAACTCGGACGCTACAACCCTGCAAATGATCAGTGGGTCACAGGATTTGCGTGATCTCGAACAATTGACGGCTGCCGTTCACCACCACCTCCACCTCATCGCCATCGAACTTGCCAAGCAGGCTTTGTCCCAGTGGCGAACGTGCGGTGATCACCGTAATCACCTGCTCTTCGACCGTGAGTTTCAGCCCCGCCGCGTCAGGCGCGAGAAACAACCGCTGTTGCGCGCCGTTGCCTGCCTGAAGGGCAATGAGGTCGCCGGTCTGGATGCCGCGCTGGTCATCGAACGGCTTGAGCACGAGGTGGCGGCAGAGGTTCAGCGACTGGCGGATTTCTTCCACGCGCCGCGCCTGACCCGCCGCCAGATAGGACGCCTCCAGCCCGAGCGTGTCGTACTTGTTCTCGGCGATGTTCTCTTCGTGGGTCGCGGTTTCGTACGCCGTTTGCGCGGCACGCACGGCCACATCGAGGTCGACCTGCAGTTTCTCGACGATGCACTGCAGGACGGTTTGCTTGTTCACGGGCATGGCGTATTCGGTGGCATGGAATGGCTCGACAAAAAGGGATTCAACCGCAGAACTGATAGACGCTCGCACGGCTTTTCTCGCTGGGCGCGGTCTGGTTCTGCTGCATCCAGAACTGGCATTTCGGGCCGTTGAAACTGCGTTGCCGCTCCGCCTGCTCAGCCTCCTGGGTCTGCCGCGCTTCGCTGTCGCGAAGGATCTGCCGGTACTGATCGAACATCGGGTTATCAGTTTCGGGTTTTGGTCTGGCCGCGGGCGGGGCAGTTATCTGCGCCGCGGCATTGTTCAGTGCCTGGGTCTGCTCGGCGGGGAGCAGTTGATAGATCAGCCACAGGCTTAGCAGGACAGCGAGAAACCCCAGCCAGATGCCGGCGGCAATTGACAGTATCAGCTTGAGCGGGCGCAGCGTGACGGACAGTTCGCGTGGGTTGACGTACATGACAGACTCCAGACTTGTATGCATGTGGCCAGCAGTGGCGGCGATTGTCGCACGAGCGGGGCTGGCGATTCTGCGCCGCAATGACGGACAATCGGTTTTTTTGAACATCCTCAGGGAGCCCGGATGAAAGCCTCTTGGGATATTTTCTGTAGCGTTGTCGATAATTTCGGCGACGTCGGCGTGACCTTTCGCCTGGCCCGACAACTGGTCGCCGAACACGACCTGCAGGTTCGCCTCTGGATCGATGACCTGAACGCCTTCGCCCGGCTGTGCCCGGGTGCCGATCCCCTGGCTGATCAGCAAATGCAGGATGGCGTTATCGTCTGTCGCTGGCCAGCGGAATGGCCCAAAACCTGGCAGCCGTTGCAGCTGCCGCACGTCGTGGTCGAGGCCTTTGCCTGTCGCCTGCCACCGGACTACATCGACGCCATGCTCGGGGCAGAGAAACGGCCGCTGTGGTTCAACCTCGAGTACCTGAGCGCCGAAGACTGGGTGTCGGGCTGCCACGGCCTGCCGTCGATCCAGTCTTCGGGCCTGCGCAAGTACTTCTTTTTCCCCGGATTCACCGCGAAGACCGGCGGGTTGTTGCGTGAAGCCGGCTTGATCGAAATGCGCCAGGCGTTTCAGGCCAATCCCGCCGCACGCCAATCCTTCCTCCAGCGCCTGAACATCGCGCCCCACGCCGATGCGCGGCTGATGTCACTGTTTGCCTACGAACACGCCGGGCTCGGCAGCTGGCTGGATTGCCTGGCCCAGGCTGATTGCACTACCCATTTGCTGGTGCCTGAGGGCCGCATTCTGGGCGACGTTCAGCGCTGGTTGGGCGTGGATGAATTGACGGCGGGCGCTGTGCATGCGCGCGATGCCCTGACCATTCAGGTGCTGCCGTTCGTGCATCAGCAAGACTACGATTCGCTGTTGTGGTGCTGTGATTTCAACGTGGTGCGCGGCGAGGACTCCTTCGTCCGCGCGCAATGGGCTGGGCGGCCGCTGATCTGGCACATCTATGAGCAGGATGACGATGCCCACTGGGCCAAGCTCGATGCGTTTCTGGAGCTGTATCGGGGGGGGTTGTCGGAGGCTGCAGGGCAGGCGCTGACCGAGGTCTGGCGCAGCTGGAATGGCGGAACAGCCATGACTCAGGGCTGGAATGCGCTGGATCAGCACACCGATGAACTCGCCGCCCATGCCCGGCGCTGGTGTCTGGAACAGGCCTTGCAGGAGGATCTGACGACTGCGCTGGTAAGGTTTTACCAAAGTTGGATATGATACGCGGCCTTGTATTAAGCCCTGTACGAAAAGTGGCTTTTCGTACAGGGCTTAGAAAGATCTTTCATCCAAATTCGGATACTCGTAATGAAAACTGGCAAAGAGCTTAAACCCGGTACCGTGATCAAGCTGGAAAACGATCCTTGGCTGGTTCAGAAAGCTGAATTCACCAAGTCGGGCCGTAACAGCGCGATCATGAAAACCAAGCTGAAGAACCTGCTGACCGGCTACAAGACTGAAATCGTCTACAGCGCCGACGACAAGCTGGACGACGTGATCCTGGACCGTAAAGAAGCCACGCTGTCTTTCATCAGCGGCGACACTTACACGTTCATGGACACCACCGACTACACCATGTACGAGCTGAACGCCGAAGACATCGAAGCCGTTCTGCCATTCGTTGAAGAAGGCATGACCGACGTCTGCGAAGCGATCTTCTTTGAAGAGCGTCTGGTTTCCGTAGAGCTGCCGACCACCATCGTGCGCACCGTTGACTACACCGAAGGTTCGGCTCGTGGCGACACCTCGGGCAAGGTCATGAAGCCGGCCAAACTGGCCAACGGCACCGAGCTGCAGGTGGCTGATTTCATCGAAATCGGTGACAAGATCGAAATCGACACCCGTGAAGGCGGTTCCTACAAAGGCCGTGCCAAATAAGCACAGTTTTTGTAATGCCGGTGATGTAACGCCGAACACGAGAAAGCCCGACCATCGAGTCGGGCTTTTTTGTGGGCGCCGAGTTGACGCCCGCTGACGCCTTTACTTCAGATGAAGCTTCAGCTCTTGCGAAGCCTGCAGCAGGGCCGAGCGCACTTCCGGGACCTGGCTGACCACATTCAACAGCCCGTAATCGTGGATCATGCCGTTGTAGCGAACCGCCGTCACCGGCACACCGGCCTGGTCCAGCTTGCGGGCGTAGGCTTCACCTTCGTCGCGCAGCACGTCAGCCCCTGCGGTTTGCACCAGGGCAGGCGGCAGACCTTTCAGCTGCTCGGTCGTGGCCCGCAGCGGTGAGGCATAGATCTCGGCGCGCTGTTTCGGATCGGTGGTGTAGTTGTCCCAGAACCACTTCATCATGTTGCGGGTGAGGAAGTGACCCTCGGCAAACTGATCGTACGAACCGGTATCGAAGTTGGCGTCAGTCACCGGCCACAACAGCACCTGATAACGGATGGCCGGCGTGCCTTTGTCTTTGGCCATCAGGCTGACAACCGTCGCCATGTTGCCGCCGACGCTGTTGCCCGCCACCGCCAGACGCTTGCCGTCGACGTTGATTTCCTTGCCATGCTCGGCGACCCATTTGGTCGCCGCATAGGCCTGGTTGATCGCCGTCGGGTAGTGGGCTTCAGGTGATGGGGTGTAGTTGACGAACACCGCCACTGCCCCCGAACCCTCGACCAGATCCCGCACCAGACGTTCGTGGGTCGGGTAATCGCCGAGCACCCAGCCGCCGCCGTGGAAATACATGAACACCGGCAAGGTGCCTTTGACGCCGGCCGGACGAACGATCGTCAGGCTGATGTCTTGGCCATCCACCGAAATGGTCTTCTGGCTGACATCGGCCTTGGGCAGGGTCAACTTGACCCCGGCCTGGGCACCGGTCAGGACGGCGCGGGCATCTTTGGGCGAAAGCTGTTCGATCGGCTTGCCGCTTCCCGAATTCAGCGCGTCCAGAAACGCCTGCGTGTTGTGCTCGACGCCCGTATCGGTTGCAGCAAAAGCGTCGCCGATGGACAGTGCGAGGAGCGAGCCAGCCAGAATCTTGCCAAACGTGTTCATGTTCTTCTCCCGGTCAGACGAGGGTTGGAGGCGAGGCCTTACGCCAGGTTTTTACACGGTCACGTGCAGACGAACGTCGACGTTGCCGCGTGTGGCGTTGGAGTAAGGGCAGACCTGGTGGGCTGCATCGACCAGCGCCTGGGCTTCGGCTTGTTCAAGGCCCGGCAGGCTGATGTGCAGGTCGATGTCCAGACCGAAACCGCCAGGGATCTGGCCGATGCCGACGTGGGCAGTGATCGACGCGTCAGCCGGGATGGTTTTCTTGCTCTGGCCGGCGACGAATTTCAGTGCGCCGATGAAGCAGGCCGAGTAGCCGGCAGCAAACAGTTGCTCTGGGTTGGTGGCTTCGCCGCCAGCGCCGCCCAGTTCTTTCGGGGTGGCCAGTTTGACGTCGAGAATTTTGTTGTCGGAAACAGCGCGGCCATCACGGCCACCGGTTGCGGTTGCGACTGCAGTGTAGAGCGCTTGCATGGTAATTCCTCACGTGCTGATGGGTTGAATAGCGTTGAATGAATCAGGGTCTGCTTTGCGCTAAAGTTTTGTGCGCTAAGCAAGTGAGGTGAAATGTACTGCGCCAATGTTTAGTGCGCAAGATAAATTTTCGGGATTTTTGAGGTGAGTGGATGAAGGGGGCTGATCAGAGGCTCTCGAGCAGATTTCCACGCAGGGCGAGCAGGTCTTTCTGCAGGGCCTTGAGCTGTTCAAGGTTAATGCCGCTGGCGGCCAGAATGCATTGCGGAACGCTCTGGGCCTTTGTGTGCAACGCCTTTCCTTGGTCGGTCAGGGTCAGCAGCACGACGCGTTCATCTTCCTTGCTGCGGGTCCGGCGAATCAGGCCTTCAGCTTCCAGTCGTTTCAGCAGCGGCGTCAGCGAGCCCGGATCGGTCAGCAGGCGCGTGCTCACCTCTCCGACGGTCAGGCCGTCGCGCTCCCACAACACCAGCATCGCCAGGTATTGCGGGTAGGTCAGGTTCAGCGCCTGCAGCAGCGGCTTGTACACCTTGGTCATCATCAGCGACGTCGAGTACAGGGCGAAACACAGCTGGTTGTCCAGCAGCAGCGCGTCGCAGCTGCCAGCGCCAGCCTTTTGGGATGGCTCGTTGGCGTTCATGGGTGTCCCTCGCTCGGTCAGTAGTGGTCGGTAATTTAGTACCCAGATGTTTAATGCACCAGATAATTTCGGTAATGGCTGGGCGTGTAGCTTTCTATCGATCGGCGGCAGGCGCCGACAATGCTGTGAATCGGTGGTACACCCTGGAGATCGTCAACGCGGATTTCCTCGACGGCGCTGACTGCGTAGCATGCGCGCTGAAATCGGATCAGAGGAACGCCCGTGATTGTCGACGTATTGATGTACCTGCTGCTGGGCGCCGCCATGGGCACACTGGGTGGACTGTTCGGCATTGGCGGCGGGCTGGTCGCCATTCCCGCGCTGGGCGTGTTGTTCGGGCTCGATCAGCAACTGGCCCAGGGCACGGCGTTGTTGATGGTGCTGCCCAACGTGCTGCTGGCGCTGTGGCGTTACAACCAGCGCAATCGGGTGTCGGTGCGCCATGCGCTGATGCTCATCGTGCCCAGTTTCACGATGTCCTGGCTGACCTCACTGTGGGCGGTGCGCGTTGACCCGCAAAGCATGCGCCTGGGCTTCGTCGGGTTTCTCATCGTGCTGACGCTGTTCAACCTGATCCAGATGGTCTGGCGCAAGGGCACTGCAGGCGCCCAATTGCGCCACACCCGATGGTTGTGGCTGCTGGGCGTGGGCTCGGGCGTCACCGCCGGGCTGTTCGGCGTCGGCGGCGGGGTGATCGCGACACCCATTCTGACCGGCCTGTTTGGCGCAACGCAGGTGGCCGCTCAGGGCCTGGCGCTGGCACTGGCGGCGCCGAGCACCACGATTACCCTGGCCACTTACGCCTTGCACGGCCACGTCGACTGGCTGATGGGCATTCCCCTGGCTATCGGCGGGCTGGCCAGCATCAGCTGGGGCGTCGCCTTGGCGCACAGTTTGCCGGAGCGTACGTTGCGCTCGCTGTTCTGCGGCTTTCTGGTCATCTGCGCGATCATGCTGTGCTTCAAGCTGTGATCTAACAGCCTGAGTCTTTTTACAGCCTGAACCCCTCGGCAATGTGATCGGCCAGGCACTCGGTGATCGGCGACGGGTTGTTGGGGTTGCGCAGCAGCACGATGCTCGCCGACGGCAATTGCGGCAGCCCGTGCTGTTCTCCCAGCACTTCGAGGTCCGAGGTGATCAGGCTTTGCAGCTGTGCCGTCACCGCCAGCCCGGCGCTGACCACCGCCATGATCGCTGACAGGCTCGCGCTGGTGTAGGCCACCCGGAACTCGCGGCCGGACGCCTGTAGCGCGTTGATTGCCCACTGCCGGCAAAAGCAGTCGGTGTTGAACATCGCCAGCGGCATCGGCGTTTGCTCCTGTGGGCAAAAGCCTGCGCCGACGGCCCAGACGAACCGCTCCTGGCGCAGGATCTGGCCGATTTCCTTGCCGGGCTCGCGGGTGACAATGCTCAGGTCCAGGTCCTGGCGTTGCAGCAACTGCGACGAAGACTCGCAATGCACTTCCACCTGCACCAGCGGATAGGCCTGGGCAAAACGCTGCAAAATCCCCGGCAGAAAGCGCATCACGTAATCGTCCGGCGTGCCGATCTTCACCGTGCCGACCATGTGCGGCTCGCGCAGGGTGTTGAACACTTCGCTGTGCAGTTTCAGAATCCGCCGCGCGTAGCCCAGCAGCACTTGGCCTTCCGCCGTGAAGCTGATGGTGCGGCCGTCTTTCAGAAACAACGGGCGCCGCACCACGTCCTCCTCCAGCCGTTTCATCTGCATGCTGACGGCCGACTGCGTGCGATTCACCACCTCGCCCGCCTTGGTGTAACCGCCCTCGTCGGCGATCGCGACAAAGGTGCGCAGCAGTTCGCTGTCGATACTCGGGTAGGTGGTCATGCATCAATCTCCCAGATGCAGTGCATAAGAAACATTCGTTGGATTGATCTTAAGCCCGGCGAGAGAATCTGCCCATCCCCACTGGAGGGCAGGACGATGAAAGGTCAAAAAGGTTACGTACTGGTCGCAAAGCCACTGTCGCGGGTATTCGCGCCGAAACATTGGTGGAGAGGATTTGTGGCGCAGGTTGCTCGCTGGCGCAGGCTGCATCAGCAGCGCGTCGAACTGGCCACGCTGAGCGATGATGCGCTGAAGGATCTGGGCCTGAGTCGAGCGGATCTCTACGAAGAAATGCAGCGTCCTTTCTGGGATGACCCGATGAAGCGCTGACAGGGCAGCGGATGATCGGTTAGCGTTGGGCACCGCCATGGAGGTTGCAATGCCCGCCGAACTGCCGATCCACCCGCCACTTTCCCTCAAGCATGCGCGCCGGCTGGCGCTGGCCGCCCAGGGCTTCAGCAGTCGCCAGCCGCCTGCGACGATCAAGGCAGCCCACGTCACACAGCTGATCGAACGGCTCGGCGTGCTGCAGATCGATTCGGTGAACGCGCTGGTGCGATCGCACTACTTGCCGCTCTTTTCCCGGCTCGGCCCTTACCCGCGCACGTTGCTGGAACAGGCGGCATGGGGCCAGGGTCGGCAGCGCAAGCTGTTCGAATACTGGGGCCACGAGACGTCGTTGCTGCCCCTCGAACTGTATCCGATGATGCGCTGGCGAATGCAGCGCGCGGCCCAGGGAGAGGGCATTTATCAGCAACTGGCCAAGTTCGGCCGCGAGCAGCAAACCACCATTGCCCGGGTGTTACAGACCGTTCGCGAGCAGGGCGCGTTGGGTGCGGGCAGTATCAGCACCCGACAGGATCGCGCCGGGCCGTGGTGGGACTGGAGCGCCGAAAAGCATGCGCTGGAGTGGCTCTTTGCAGCGGGTGAGGTCACGGTCGCCGGCCGTCGCGGTTTCGAGCGGTTGTACGATTTGCCCGAGCGCGTTCTGCCGCCGGCGATCGTCTGTCACCCCGATATTGGCGAATCCGACGCACAGCGCGGCTTGCTGCTGCATGCGGTCAAAGCGCTGGGCGTCGCTACCGAAAAGGACGTGCGCGATTATTTCCGGCAGGACCCGGCCCCGGCGAAGCGCGGGTTGGCAGAGCTGGTGGAGGAGGGCGCGGTTCAACGGGTTCAGGTGCAGGGCTGGAAGCAACCGGCGTATACGCTTCCTGGCCTGACGGTGCCGCGCAAGGTGGCGGTCAGCGCGTTGCTGTCGCCTTTCGATTCCTTGATCTGGGAGCGGGCGCGCACCGAGCGGCTGTTCGATTTCCACTACCGTCTGGAGATCTACACCCCGGCGCACAAGCGGATTTACGGCTATTACGTGCTGCCGTTTCTGCACAACGAACGCATCGCCGCGCGCATCGACCTGCGTGCTGAACGGGCGGCAGGGCGTCTGGCGGTCCATGGGGTTCACGAAGAGCAACCCGGACTGGATGACGAAGGCATGCACGCCCTGGCGATGCACCTGTGGCAACTGGCGAGCTGGCTGGAACTGCCGCACGTGCTGATCAACTGCCAGCGCGCCAGTGCGGCGCGCTTGCGGGAGGCGTTTGTGGCCAGCGGCTTCGATCACCTGTAATGAAACGTAGGACCGGCTTTAGCCGGGATTGGGCCCGCGCTGGCACCCTCAATTCCAGGGTGTGACATCCGACGCTTTCCCAGCTAAAGCCAGTCCTACAGACAACGGCGCTGCCGTTAGTGGGACTGGCTTTAGACATTCCTACAGAAAACAGCGCGCCGTTAGTAGGACCGGCTTCAGCCGGGAAGGGGCCATGGCAGTCAGACGCAGCCCCCCTACCGACGCACCTGCTTCAACGTCTCGGCGATCAAAAACGCCAGCTCCAGCGACTGATCGGCATTCATCCGCGGATCACAATGGGTGTGGTAACGGTCCGACAAGCCATCTTCGGTAATCGGACGCGCGCCGCCGATGCATTCGGTGACGTTCTGTCCGGTCATCTCGATGTGGATGCCCCCGGCGTAGGTCCCTTCGGCCTGATGCACCTGGAAGAACTGCTTCACTTCCGCAAGGATCTGGGCGAAGTCGCGGGTCTTGTAACCGCTGCTGGCCTTGATCGTGTTGCCATGCATCGGGTCCGAACTCCACAGCACCTTCTTGCCTTCGCGCTCCACTGCACGGATCAGCCCCGGCAAATGGTCGCCGACCTTGTTGGCGCCCATGCGCGCAATCAGGTTCAAGCGTCCCGGGTCGTTGTCCGGGTTGAGGATGTCGATCAGGCGGATCAGGTCGTCGGTGTTCATGCTCGGCCCGACCTTGACGCCGATCGGGTTCTTCACGCCGCGCAGGAATTCCACATGGGCGCCGTCCAGCTGCCGTGTGCGGTCGCCGATCCACAGCATGTGTGCCGAGCAATCGTAGAAATCATTCGTCAGGCTGTCGCGACGGACGAAGGCTTCTTCGAAATTCAGCAGCAGCGCTTCGTGGGCGGTGAAGAAACTGGTTTCGCGCAATTGCGGCGAGGTGTCCATGCCGCAGGCGCGCATGAAGGCCAGGGTCTCGTCGATGCGATCGGCGAGCTGGCTGTATTTGTCCGACAGCGCCGAGTTGGCGATGAAATCCAGGTTCCACTTGTGCACTTGATGCAGGTCGGCAAAACCGCCCTGGGCGAAAGCGCGCAGCAGATTGAGGGTCGCGGTGGACTGGTGATACGCCTGCAGCAGGCGATCAGGGTCGGGCACGCGGCTCTTCTCGTCGAAACCGATGCCGTTGACGATGTCGCCGCGGTACGCCGGCAAGGTCACGCCATCTATCGTCTCGTCGTTGGACGAGCGCGGCTTGGCGAATTGCCCGGCCATGCGCCCGACCTTGACCACCGGACAACCGGCTGCAAACGTCATGACGATCGCCATTTGCAGCAGCACCTTGAAGGTGTCGCGGATTTTCGCCGCCGAGAATTCGAAGAAGCTCTCCGCGCAATCGCCACCCTGCAGCAGGAACGCCCGGCCCTCGGTGACCTCGGCAAACTGTCGGCGCAGCTCGCGTGCTTCCCCGGCAAACACCAGCGGCGGGTAGCTGGCAAGGGTCTGTTCGACACGGCGAACGTGCTCGGCGTCCGGGTATTGAGGTTGCTGCTGGATAGGCAGGTTCCGCCAGCTGTCGGGGCTCCAGGGTTGGCTCATGTTGAACTCGAAGTCAGTGCGATCGGACAGGCATGTTAGCAGCTCGCTCCGAGAATTTGCGTGACCTGCGGGGCGTGATTCGCCGACAATCCGCGCCTTTGCGGGCCGCTTTCAGCTCCCTTTTGCACGCCAGGCCCGGTGCGCGGCTACGTCGATCGCTGAGCGCGGCGATGCTAATCCCTGCGGGCGCTATCCCGAATCACTCTGACCATGGGCACGAGAACAGCAATGACCGAGGAACGCGTAGAGCACGTGTTGGCCGAAGTTCACGACGAATTCGGCAAAATCCGCGTACTTGAAGTGGCCGATTACCGCTTCCTGGAGTTCGGTGACGCCATCGAACAGAGTTGCACGTTCACGGCTGATCCGGCCTGGCTCGAATACGACTACACCCGCGCCATGTTCATTGGCGCCCTGTGCCATCCCGCCCCGGAAAGCGCGCTGTTCATGGGCCTTGGTGCGGGCACGCTGACCCAGGCGTGCCTGAAGTTTCTCCCCCTCGACGACGTCGAAGCCATCGAACTGCGCCCCGATGTGCCGCGTCTGGCCATGGAGTACATGGGCCTGCAGGACGATCCCCGGCTGTACGTGCGCATCGGCGACGCCCTCGACCTGCTGCCGACCGCCGAAGACGCTGACCTGATTTTCGTCGATCTCTACACCGACACCGGCCCTGCCGTGGGCCATCTGGCCTGGGGGTTTCTCGAAAAATGCCAACAGCGCCTCAACCCCGGCGGATGGCTGATCATCAACCAGTGGGCGTCGGACGATGGCAAACCACTTGGGGCGGCGCTGCTGCGCGGGCTTTATCACCGGCATTACTGGGAACTGCCGGTGAAGGAGGGCAACGTCATCCTTATCGTCCCCGCTGACCTTGATCAGACGCTCGACATCGACGCGCTGACCCAGCGCGCCGAAAGCCTCGCGCCGCAGCTGGGCTATTCGCTGTTGCCGCTGATCAAGACGCTGCGGCCTGCGACGTGATCAGCATCCCCGTTCAGCCGGCTCTGTCAGCAAACTCTGATTAGCAGCCTTTGAACACCGGGGTGCGTTTTTCCATCATCGCCTGCAGGCCTTCCCTGGCGTCTTCGCTGTCGAGCACCCGCCGGACCAGCGCCGGCAACGCCTTCGCCGCGACGCTTTCACCCTCGAGCACTGCCTGACGCGCGGACTCCAGGGTGGTGCGGACTCCCAGGGGTGCCCGGTCGGCGATGTGCCGGGCCAGGCGCAACGCCGAGGGCAGCAGGTCTTCCGGGGCCATCACCTCCTGCACCAGGCCCATGCGGCACGCTTCGTGGGCGTCGAATTCATCGCCCGTCAGCAGCCAGCGCATGGCATTGCCCCAGCCCGCGATCTGGTGCAGCCGCAGGGTCGCGCCACCAAAGGCGAAAATGCCGCGCTGCACTTCCAGATGGGCGAAGCGGGCGTTGCTCGCGCACAGGTTGATATCAGCGGCGAGCATCAGCTCGATGCTCAGGGTCAGGCACCAGCCCTGGGCCGCGACGATCACCGGCTTGCTGACCCGCGGACCGACCGACAGACCCCAGGGATCGTAACCGCCGGGCGGGAGCGTCCAGCCTTCTCTCAGTGCCGGGCCGGCCTTGGCCAGATCGAGCCCGCCTGTGAAATGGTCGCCGTGGGCAAACACCACCGCGACCCGCGCCTGGTCGTTACGCTCGAACTCCCCGTAGGCCAGGCTCAGCTGGTTGAGCATATCCAGGTCGAAGGCGTTGCGTTTTGCGGCGCGGTCCAGGCCGATGAGCATGATTGCGCCGCGCTGTTCCCGGCTGACGTGGCCTTTGATCGAAGAGGTCATGTCGCTGTTTCCTGCAGATGAGGAGAAAGGGAGGGTGGGGTGTCGCACTGTCTGGGTGAATCGTTTAAGCTCTGCCCGCTACCGATACCGGGCACATGAAAAGTAGACACTGACGCAGCTTTGCGCAAAGCCTGTGACAGTTGGCCGCAAGGGGCTGATTCGCGAAAAAAATCCTCACTTATTTCAGCATTTCCGGTATAGTGCGCGCCGGCCTTTCATAGGGCCCTCGTCACGGTATGGGTTCGCGAAGCCATCTTCTCGAACCGGTTCGGTCACGAACCACCCATGACGATCCATTCATCAATACGTTTTCGCAAATCCCCGCCGACAAAGCAGCCAGGGTGACTCTAGGGTCTTACACGGCACGCGCAGCTTTGAAGCATGGGTCTTTGCGGATGCACTCAGAGGCAGACCCATGACCCAGGAAACCGGCGGCTTCGCCGCTCTTAACCTTCACCCGACAATTGTTGCAGCTGTAGTAGCCACCGGCTACGAAGAGCCTTCGGCCATCCAGCAGCAATCGATTCCAATCATCCTCGCCGGTCACGACATGATCGGCCAGGCGCAGACAGGTACCGGTAAAACCGCCGCCTTCGCTCTGCCCATCCTGAGCCTGATCGACCCGGCGAAACGCGAGCCGCAAGCGCTGATCCTCGCGCCGACTCGTGAGCTGGCCCTGCAAGTGGCCACCGCGTTCGAAACCTACGCCAAGCAAATGCCGGGCGTGACCGTTGTGGCTGTCTACGGCGGCGCGCCGATGGGCCCACAGCTGAAAGCCATTCGCAACGGCGCTCAGATTGTCGTCGCCACCCCGGGTCGTCTGTGTGACCACCTGCGTCGTGACGAGAAAGTCCTGGCCACCGTGAACCACCTGGTTCTCGACGAAGCCGACGAAATGCTCAAGCTGGGCTTCATGGATGACCTCGAAGTCATCTTCAAGGCCATGCCTGAAACCCGTCAGACCGTGCTGTTCTCGGCGACCCTGCCGCAGTCGATCCGCGCGATCGCCGAGCGTCACCTGAAAGACCCGAAGCACGTCAAGATCCAGAGCAAGACCCAGACCGTTACCGCGATCGAGCAGGCTCACCTGCTGGTTCACGCTGACCAGAAGACCTCTGCCGTACTGAGCCTGCTGGAAGTCGAAGATTTCGACGCCCTGATCATGTTCGTGCGCACCAAACAGGCCACTCTGGATTTGGCCAGCGCCCTTGAAGCCAAAGGCTACAAGGCTGCTGCGCTGAACGGCGACATCGCCCAGAACCAGCGTGAACGCGTCATCGACTCCCTCAAGGATGGCCGTCTGGACATCGTTGTTGCGACTGACGTTGCTGCCCGTGGTCTGGACGTTCCGCGCATCACTCACGTGTTCAACGTTGATATGCCGTACGACCCGGAAGCTTACGTTCACCGTATCGGCCGTACTGGCCGTGCCGGTCGCGAAGGTCGCGCCCTGTTGCTGGTAACGCCGCGCGAGCGTCGCATGCTGCAAGTGATCGAGCGCATGACCGGTCAGAAAATCGCCGAAGTCCGCCTGCCGGACTCCCAGGCCGTTCTCGATGCCCGCATCAAGAAACTGACCAACAGCCTGTCGCCGCTGGTCGCTGATGCCGAAGCAAGCCATGGCGAATTGCTGGACCGCCTGACTGCCGACATCGGTTGCACCCCGCGTGCTCTGGCCGCTGCTCTGCTGCGCAAGGCCACCAACGGTCAGGCGCTGACCCTGGGCGCGATCGAGAAAGAACGTCCACTGGTGCCGAACAACGCGCCACGTGGTGATCGTCCGGAGCGTCCAGCTGGCGACCGCCCTGATCGTGGAGACCGCGAACGTCGTGCCCCGGTGCCGTTGGCCGAAGGCCGTGCTCGCTGCCGTACCGCGCTGGGTGCCCGTGACGGCATCGCTGCGAAAAACCTGTTGGGCGCCATCCTCAACGAAGGTGGCCTGGCTCGTGAAGCAATCGGTCGCATCCAGGTGCGTGACAGCTTCAGCCTCGTCGAACTGCCGGAAGACGGTCTCGAGCGCCTGCTGGCCAAGCTGAAAGACACCCGCGTTGCCGGCAAGCAGTTGAAGCTGCGTCGCTATCGTGAGGACTGATCCGCTCTTGAGCTGATCGTCTGAATAAAAATCCCCGACTGGTTCGGGGATTTTTTTTGCGTGGGATTTGGGGGCTAGTACTGCGTTTGGATGACTATTTGAAGGGGACTGATTTATTTACGACTATTTGTATATTTGAAGGGGACTGATTTATTTACAACGCTTCACCGTAAATTAATCTGTCCCCGTTTTGTCTCTGGCGCCGATCCCATAGACGGAGGGGGGAGGCACCAGACCGAGTGGGTTTTGGTTGGGTAGGACCGGCTTCAGCCGGGAAGGCGTCGGTTGCCACACAACTGACCGGGGACAGATTAATTTACGATGAAGCGCTGTAAATAAATCAGTCCCCTATAAGTGCCCTATAAGTGCGGTCCCCTATAAGTGCGCTTCCCGGCTGAAGCCGCTCCACGGGGACAAAACCAACCCCCTCAACCAAACCGATAGATGTCCATCCCCAACGCACCCATGGTGAAACCCTGGTGCTCGATGCTGAATTCCCCGCCCGCCGCCCGCGCGAAATACAGCGGCAGCAGGTGTTCATCGGTCGCAGTATTTGAAGGGGACTGATTTATTTACAACGCTTCACCGTAAATTAATCTGTCCCCGTTTTGTCTCTGGCGCCGATCCCATAGACGGAGGGGGGAGGCACCAGGCCGAGTGGGTTTTGGCTGGGTAGGACCGGCTTCAGCCGGGAAGGCGTCGGTTGCCACACAACTGACCGGGGACAGATTAATTTACGATGAAGCGCTGTAAATAAATCAGTCCCCTATAAGTGCGCTATAAGTGCGCTTCCCGGCTGAAGCCGCTCCACGGGGACAAAACCAGCCCCCTCAACCAAACCGATAGATGTCCATCCCCAACGCACCCATGGTGAAGCCCTGATGCTCAATGCTGAATTGTCCGCCCGCCGCCCGCGCGAAATACAGCGGCAGCAGGTGTTCATCGGTCGGGTGGTTGCGCGCGGCGTTGGGTGCCTGATTTCGATAGTCGTGCAGCGCTTCCAGGTCGTCCGCCGCGAGCTTTTCCACCATCCAGTCGCGGAATGCGAGGGCCCAGGGCGTGATGCTCTCAGGTCCCGCCTGCCAGTCCAGCTCGCGCAAATTATGGGTGATGCTGCCAGAGCCGATCAGCAGAACGTTTTCCTCACGCAGCCGATTCAGCGCCTGCCCGACGCGTGTCTGCAGGGCAGGGCCCATCCGCGTGGGCAGTGAAACCTGCACGATGGGAATGTCCGCCCGCGGGTACATCAACGACAATGGCACCCAAACCCCATGGTCGAACGGTCGCTCGGTGTTCATGCGCGCCGGCAGGTCAGTCTCTGTCAGCAGCTCCAGCACGCGCTGCGTCAGCTCCGGCATGCCGGACGCCGGGTACTGCACGGCGAAGAGCGCAGGGGGGAAGCCACCGAAGTCATGCCAGGTCTCCGGCTGCGGATTGCCGTTGACCAGCAGCTCGTTGCTTTCCCAGTGCGCCGAGACCATCACGATGGCCTTGGGGCGCGGCAGGGAGGCGGCCAGACGCGCGAGCGCCGGCCCGCTCTCGCCCGGTTCGAGGGCAAGCATGGGCGAGCCGTGGGAAATGAACAGGCTAGGCAGCATTTGCAGTGTCCTGAGCGTATAAGGTGAGTGGCATCATCGGGCAGTGCATCCATCTAAATCTAATATAAGTTTTCGTCCGTTTTGATCGGGATATCAGGAGTGTCTATGGAGCCGCGTTTTTGGCATGAGCGCTGGGCGATCAATCAGATCGGTTTCAATCAGGCGTCTGTGAATCCGCACCTGTTGCGCCTGTGGCCAGAGCTCACCGCCATGCCAGGGGAGCGCGTGCTGGTACCGTTGTGCGGCAAAAGCATCGACATGGTCTGGCTGCTCAACCAGGGGTTTCACGTGGTGGGCGCGGAATTGTCTGAGATAGCGGTGGCCGGCTTCTTCAGCGAGAACGGCTGGCAGCCCACGATTGAAGAGCGTGGCGCGCTCAAGGTCTATCGTGCGGAGGGCTGCGAGATCTGGTGCGGCGACTTCTTTGCCCTCACGCCGGAAGACGTTGGCGACTGCACCGCATTCTACGACCGAGCCGCCCTGATCGCGCTGCCGCCGGACCTGCGCTGGCGTTACGTCAAACAGCTCAATCATCTGTTGTCGAACGATGCCTGCGGCTTGCTGGTGACGCTGGATTACGATCAGTCGTTGATTGCCGGCCCGCCGTTCTCCGTGGATGAGGACGAGGTGCTGCAGTTGCTCTCCCCGGACTGGCGGGTCAAACGCGTCGCGGATCTGGACGTGCTGGAGGAGGGTGTGAAGTTCAAGCAGGCGGGGGCGACGTCCCTCATGGAATATGCGTATCGGCTGTATCGCCGATAGCGCAGCGCAAAGAAATCAGCACAAAAGAAAAGGGCGACTTCACGTCGCCCTTTCTGGATGCAGCCTCTACACAATCAACCGCGGCGACGAAGCGCCTCGATGCGCTCTTCCAGCGGCGGGTGGCTCATGAACAGCCCGGCCAGGCCGTGCTTCAAACCACCGTTGACACCGAACGCCGTCATGCTTTCGGGCATTTGCACCGGAACGCCCTGTTCCGAACGCAGACGCTGCAGAGCGCTGATCATCGCGCCCGTACCGGCCAGGCGGGCACCGGCGTCGTCGGCGCGGTATTCACGCTTGCGCGAGAACCACATGACGATGGCGCTGGCGAGGAAGCCCAGCACGATTTCAGCGAAGATGGTCGCGATGTAGAACGCGATGCCACGGCCTTCTTCGTTCTTGAAGATCACCTTGTCGACGAAGTTGCCGATGATTCGGGCGAAGAACATGACGAAGGTGTTGACCACGCCCTGGACCAGCGCCAGCGTCACCATGTCGCCGTTGGCAACGTGACCGATCTCGTGAGCCAGCACTGCTTTCACTTCATCGGGCGAAAAACGCTCCAGCAGGCCCTGGCTGACCGCGACCAGCGCGTCGTTCTTGTTCCAGCCGGTGGCAAAGGCATTGGCCTCGTAGGCAGGGAAAATACCCACTTCCGGCATCTTGATGCCTGCATCGCGGGACAGTTGTTCCACGGTCTGCAGCAGCCATTGCTCATGACGGGTGCGGGGTTGGGTGATGATCTCGGTGCCTGTGCTCATCTTCGCCATCCACTTGGAGATGAACAGCGAGAACAGCGAACCGGCGAAACCGAACACAGCGCAGAAGATCAGCAGCTGATTGAGGTTCAGATCAACCCCGTTGGCCGCCATGAACCCGTTGAAGCCAAAAAGGCTCAGGGTGATGCTGGCAATCAGCACGACCGCAAGGTTAGTGGCCAAAAACAGCAAAATGCGCATCATGGTTAAGAGTTTCTCCTCGGGAAGAATATGTAACGTACTGCGGGGGTATATAAGGTGATGTCGGGGTGTATTCAACCGGGCGATCATTTCAAACTGTGTCGTTTGCTGTCGCGCTGGCGAAAAGCCTCATCGGCAAGAGGGTGAGGGCGGTGCGACTGGCCTCCGGAACAACAGCAGCCGGCTTGGGGGCGAACCCGGTGAGTCAGACAACATCGTCGTCAATCATCACCAGCGTTCATCCAAAAGCCGGCGCTTGCAGCACGCTGCGTTACTGCTTGTAGGTCTTCAAAAAGTTGCCGATCCGGCCAATGGCCTGCTCCAGATCATCCACACGCGGCAGCGTCACCACGCGGAAATGGTCCGGCCACGGCCAATTGAACGCCGTGCCCTGAACGATCAGCAGCTTTTCCGACAGCAGCAGGTCCAGCGCAAACTTCTCGTCGTTGTGGATCGGGCAGACTTTCGGGTCGATGCGCGGGAAGGCATACAGCGCGCCCATCGGCTTCACGCAGCTCACGCCCGGAATATCATTGAGCAATTCCCAGGTCCGGTTGCGCTGCTCCAGCAGACGGCCCGGCGGCAGGATCAGGTCGTTGATGCTCTGATAACCACCCAGCGCGGTCTGGATCGCGTGCTGGCTCGGCACGTTGGCGCACAGACGCATGTTTGCCAGGATGTCGATGCCTTCGATATAGCTGACCGCGTTGTGCTTGGGCCCGGAAATCGCGATCCAGCCCGAACGGAAGCCCGCCACGCGATAGGATTTCGACAGCCCGTTGAAGGTCAGGCACAGCAGGTCCGGTGCCAGCGAGGCGGTGCAGATGTGCACGGCGTCGTCGTAGAGAATCTTGTCGTAGATTTCGTCGGAGAAGACCACCAGATTGTGCTGACGCGCAATCTCCAGCATCCCCAGCAACACTTCGCGGGAATAAACGGCGCCGGTCGGGTTGTTCGGGTTGATGATCACCATCGCTTTGGTGTTCGGCGTGATCTTGGCCTTCATGTCCTCCAGATCAGGCCACCAGTTGGCCTGCTCGTCGCACAGATAATGCACCGGGTTGCCGCCGGACAGCGCAACGGCGGCGGTCCACAGCGGGTAGTCCGGCGCAGGAACCAGCACTTCGTCGCCGTTGTTGAGCAGGGCCTGCATCGACATCACGATCAGTTCCGAGACGCCGTTCCCCAGATAGATGTCTTCGATGCCGACACCTTCGACCTGCTTCTGCTGGTAGTACTGCATCACCGCCTTGCGCGCGCTGAACAGGCCCTTGGAGTCGCTGTAGCCCTGGGCCATGGGCAGGTTGCGGATGACGTCCTGCAGAATTTCGTCCGGCGCCTCGAAGCCAAACGGCGCCGGGTTGCCAATGTTCAGCTTGAGGATGCGATGGCCTTCCTCTTCCAGGCGCTTGGCGTGCTTGAGCACCGGCCCGCGAATGTCGTAGCAGACGTTGGCGAGCTTGTTCGATTTGCTGAACTGCATGGTGATTGGTCCCGAAAAGAGACGGCCCGCTGTAAGAAGAAGCGCGGACCGCTGAGCATGACGCCATCAAAATGGGTTTGTACGCGAGAAACGCGGGTGACAGACTGGCGTCCAACGAAGGCGCAATCATACGTGCCACCCGATCCGTGGAAAAGACACAGATCGGGCTTTTTCATTTACGGAGGTCAACCCGTGGCTAAGCTGGATAAAACCCTTGAAGAATGGAAAGCGATGCTCGATCCCGAGCAGTACAACGTCTGCCGGCTGAAGGGCACGGAGCGTCCATTCAGCGGCAAATACAACGAGACCAAGACCGACGGCGTTTACCACTGCATCTGCTGCAACGAGCCTCTGTTCGACTCCAAGACCAAGTTCGATTCGGGCTGCGGCTGGCCGAGCTTCTACGCCCCGCTGGAAGGCAGCGCAGTGGTCGAAGTGCGCGACGTCAGTCACGGCATGATTCGCACCGAAGTGGTCTGCAGCAAGTGCGACGCTCACCTCGGCCACGTGTTTCCGGATGGTCCGCCGCCCACCGGTCTGCGCTACTGCATCAACTCCGTATGCCTGGACCTGGTGCCACGCAGCGCCTGATGCAGGCCTATCACCGGTAACAATGGGATAGCGCGCCAGGCAATGGCGCGCTAGCGTTGCGGTTTACTCAATCGAGGCATCGCCATGAGCGACGAATTGCTGAACATTCCGGTGCAAACGATCAAGGGCGAACAAAAGACCCTGGCTGACTTCGGCGGCACGGCGCTACTGGTGGTGAATACCGCCAGCAAGTGCGGTTTCACGCCGCAATACAAGGGCCTTGAGCAATTGTGGCAGGGCTACAAGGATCGCGGACTGGTGGTGCTGGGCTTTCCGTGCAACCAGTTCGGCAAGCAGGAGCCGGGCAACGAAGGCTCGATTTCCGACTTTTGCGAACTGAACTACGGGGTGAGTTTTCCGCTGTTCAAGAAGATCGACGTCAACGGCAGCCATGCCCATCCGCTGTTCGTGCAGCTCAAGAAGCGTGCACCGGGCTTGCTCGGTTCGGAAGGCATCAAGTGGAATTTCACCAAGTTCCTGGTGGGCCGCGACGGCAAGCCGGTCAAACGTTACGCCCCACTGACCAAGCCGGAAGACATCAAGGCTGACATCGAAGCGCTGTTGAAGGAGCAAGCGGCCGGCTGATCGGCGCAGCGTTTAATGCGGCTGTTCTACCGGGATCCACTGATCCAGCAACGCCATCAATTCCTCGCGACGAAAAGGCTTGGCGAGGTAGTCGCTCATGCCCGCGGCCTTGCAGTGTTCACGCTCTTCCGGCATCGCGTTGGCCGTCAGCGCGATGATCGGCAGACGCGACCAGCGCTCGTTCTCCCGGATTCGTCGCGTCGCGTCATAGCCGTTCATCACCGGCATATTGCAGTCCATCAGCACCAGATCGAAGTGATCCTGCTCAAGCTGCTGCAGGGCTTCGGCGCCATTGCTGCTGACGACCACATCGCAGCCCAGCTTGCCGAGCATGCCTTTCGCCACCAGCTGATTCACCGGGTTGTCCTCCACCAGCAGGATACGCGCCCGATGGGTGGGTGAAGGGTCGCCCTGTTCCTGGCGGATACCTGCCTGACCGTCGGCGTCCAGAATGCGCGCCAGGCTTTGATGCAACACAGTGCGCGAGAGTGGCCGCGCCTGCTGTTGCAGCGGCGCCAGTGCCGCCACCTGCTCGCCGGGCATGAAGTTGCCGTACGCCGTCACCAGCAAGACCGGCACCGTGCACGCTTCTCGGATGGCCACCAGGCATTCCGGGCAATCGCTGATCAGCAAGTCCGCACCGGCACCGGCATCGGGCGCCGCGCCGTCCGCCAGCGGCTGACAGGTCACGCCCCATTCCGGCAGCAGCCGGCTGAGCATTTCCAGCAACCCGCTGTTCGCGTCACTGGCCACCAGCACTTTGCCCTTGAGCATTGGCCATTTCAGCGCCGGCGTGTGCGCCGGCAGCGGCAGGTCCACACGGAAGCGGCTGCCGACGCCCACGGCGGATTCGATACTCAATTGCCCGTTCATGGCATCGGTCAGGTTATGGGTCAGGGTCAGGCCCAAGCCGGTGCCGCCGTACTGCCGGGTGATCGCGGCTTCGGCCTGAGTAAATGGCTGAAAGATCTTCGCCTGGGCGTCCTGGGCGATGCCGATGCCGGTGTCGCACACCTCGATGCGCACGCGGTCGCCATACTGACCCAGCCGCACATCCACACGCCCGGCGCGGGTGAACTTGAGCGCGTTGGAGAGCAGATTGCTGACGATCTGCCGCACCCGCGTCGGGTCACCCAGCACGGACGCCGGAAAGCGCGGGTCGATCAGGCAGGTCAGCTCGACGTTCGGCGCCGCGTTTTGCGACAGCAGGCTGGCGGTGTCTTCGATCAAGGCGGCCAGGTCGAACGGAATGCGCTCGAGCTCCACCTGACCGGCGTCGAATTTCGACAGGTCGAGAATGTCATTCAGCAGTTCGACAAGCACCTTCCCCGAGTCGTGGGCAATGGACAGCTGCTGGCGCTGTTCTGCGCTGAGCGGGCCATCGAGGGACAACGCCAGCATGCCCAGCAAGCCGTTGAGCGGCGTGCGGATTTCATGGCTCATGTGGGCGAGAAACGCCGAGCGCGCGTGGGCCATGTCCAGCGCCGTGCTGCGCGCAATCTGCAGTTCTTCGTTTGACTGGCTGAGCCGGGCATTGCTGGATTCAAGCTGCTGGGTGCGCGCGGAGACGATGTCTTCCAGCTCGTTGAGGTGATCGGTCAGCCGGTTTTCGGCCTCCCGCCGCTGCGCAAATTCACTGGCAACGCTCTCGAACTGCCGATTGGTGACCGCCACCAACACGCCGATTTCGTCATCTTCGTGGCCGGGTGGGCAGGGCACCGGAGGTTGAACGGGGCTGCGCGGATCACGTTCCGACAGCGCACGGATCATGCCCGTCAGCGGTTTGGTCAGCGTGAAATAGAACAGCGCCAGCAGCAGGCCGGCCAGCACCAGGCTGCGCACGAAGCCGTTGACCAGAGTGATGCCGGCGCGCTGCAGAAAATGGTTGCCGAAAGCGAACGTATCGACGTCCAGGTGCAAGGTGCCGATGGACTCATCGGGGATATGGTCCAGGTGCAGCACGTCTTCGAACTGCCGACTCCCGCCGAACAGAAAATCACTGACCATGCGGTAGGCGCTTTTCGCCAGCGGCCGTGATACCGCAGCGAGCTGAACGTTGTTGTTATCCGTCAGCCGCGCGCCGATCACGGCCGGGGAGTGCAGCAGGCCGAGGGTCAGTTCCTGGGCAAGTTCTGCATCCAGGTTGTAGGCAATGCGCGAGGCGGGGTTATGACTGATTTGCAGCAGGGAGCGAATTTCACGATCGATGGACGCGTCTTCGCTGGCATAATCGAGCGCAATTTGAGACAGACTGAGCAGCGTGCCCAATACAAAGCCGATCAGCACAGTCAATCGGGCCTGTTTAAATGACAGCCGGTGGGTGATCGCTATATCCATAAAAGGCACTGTCACTTCTTGTGTCCGTCGCGTGGCAAGCATAGCTGATCGCGGCCACGCGTTAACCCGTTAAATCAAGGAGAAACCGTGGATTCTCGATTGAACGCATTTCTGGAGCGCGCCGAGTCGGTACTGGCGCGTCTCGAACCTCTCTTGCCTGCCGTTCGGCAGCCCGTGGACTGGGAAACGACCCTGGCCGCGCGCTGGGTCCACGAAGGTCGCGGCGGTTACCTGATGCCACTGGACGTCACGCTGGACATGCGCCTGTCCGACCTCATCGGCGTTGACCGCCAGCGTGAGCAACTGGGCCGCAATACGCAGCAGTTCATCGACGGCCTGCCCGCCAACCACGCGCTGCTCTGGGGTTCACGTGGGACGGGCAAGTCGTCGCTGGTCCGGGCGTTGCTGGCCGAGCACGCGAAGGCCGGTCTGCGCCTGATCGAGATCGAACGCGATCACTTGGGCGATCTGCCGCGCGTGGTCGAGCAACTGCAGAAGTCACCCCAGCGTTTCGTATTGTTCTGCGACGACCTGTCATTCGAATCCGGCGAAGGCGACTACCGGGTGCTCAAGAGCGTGCTCGATGGCTCGCTGGAACAGGCGCCTGACAATGTCCTGCTGTACGCCACCTCCAACCGCCGGCATTTAGTGCCTGAGAAGGAGAGCGATAACGCTCACTGGCAGCGCGGTGACGACGGCGAGATTCACCCGAGTGAAGCCGTCGAAGACAAGATCGCGCTGTCCGACCGCTTCGGCCTTTGGCTGTCGTTCTATCCGTTCACTCAGGAGCATTTTCTGGATGTGGTGGAGCACTGGATCGGCGAGCTGGCGATCAGGGCCGGCCTGCAATGGCAGCGCGATGAAGCGCTCGAGATTCACGCCGTGCGCTGGGCAACCGGCCGTGGCAACCGCAACGGCCGTTGCGCGTATCAGTTCGCCCGTTACTGGGTTGGTTTGAAAATGCTGGAGCAAGACGCATGATCGATTTGAATTCCGCAGGGGAGGGCCTTGATGGCTACCGCCTGCTCGCTGCACAACTGGAATCCCTGCTGGCGGATGAGCGCGACTTCATCGCCAACGCCGCGCAGTTCTCGGCCTTCCTTTATACCCAGCTCGACGACCTGAACTGGGCAGGCTTCTACCTCAACCGCAACGAAGAGCTGGTGCTGGGTCCGTTTCAGGGCCAGATCGCCTGTGTGCGCATTCCGTTCGGCAGGGGCGTGTGCGGTACGGCGGCACAAAGCCGCGAAACCCAGCGCGTGGTCGATGTCCATGAGTTTCCCGGCCACATCGCCTGCGACAGCGCTTCCAATAGCGAATTGGTCGTGCCACTGGTGAAGGATGGACAGCTGATCGGGGTTCTGGATCTGGACAGCCCGAGCGTCGGGCGCTTTAACGAGGAAGATCAGGCGGGGATTGAACGGCTGGCGGCGATTTTCCTGAATTCGACCGATTGCTGATGTGAAGCCCCGACGCACCGCTTGGCGCGGTGCGTCGGTGTCGAGCCATCAGTCGTAGATGGCTTTCTTTTTCCACTCTGCCTCGGCGTCCACGACGCGCAACCCTTCGGTCAGCTCGTTGTTGTCGTCTTCGGTCGGTGCAATGGTGTCCAGCACCATGGAGTTCGCCTTGGCCAATTGCCGCTCCATGGCCTGCAAGTGGCTTTTCCACGGCGCGGGTTCAGGCTGGTTTTTCAGGTACTGAACGCCACGCTCGAAGGCCAGACGCGCCTGACCGGGCTGTTCCTGACTCATCGCGTGCTGGCCCAAGTTGTTGAAAAACTCGATGTGCAGCAGCACCAGCAAGTTGCGGATCTCGCGAATCCATTGCTTGGCTTCGGACGTTTGCAGGAAACCGTCGTGGGCCGCTCGCGTCACCTGGCCGTGCATGGCTTCCAGCAGAAAGCGCACGTCCTTGGCCTTGGCTTCGGTTTGAATCGGGCTGGGCGGGTTGCTGACGGTGATCGCGTCGCCCTGCGCTACCAGGGCTTCCAGTTCAGACTGGCGCTCCTGAAGATTCGGGTTGTTCCTTTTTTCCAGAGCGAGCAGGCGCTTGACCACGTTCAGCTCCAGCCGAACCAGCAGCAGCTTCAACTGTGGCGTCATCAACTGACCGGGGAAGGTTTCGGACAGCTCGCTGCAGCGGCGTAGCCGGTCGTTGAGCTCGACCATGCTGCGCGCGCGCTCGACCTTTTTGCCTTCTGCGACATGATTCAGATAGCCCACCGCAATGAGGAGCACGATGCCTGCTACAACCAAGAAGGTGATAAAGAGTGGTGTCACCGCACAAGCCTCAATCAAGTAATTTGCGCGAGTGTAGTGGCTATCCACTATCGCGGGAAGGTGGTCCTGTCACTCCGCCTGATATTGCCCATGGCGGCTGACACGTGTGTATCGGCCGTCCTTTGCCTAAATAGAGGGCGAAGTCATTGATTTGAATATATTTTCACTGAGGGGTTGACGACCCCTATATCCATCCATAGAATGCGCGCCACTTGCAGCGTAAAGCACACAGCAGAGCGTAGCAGGGAGTGAATGTTGTAGCGTGTCCCCTTCGTCTAGTGGCCTAGGACACCGCCCTTTCACGGCGGTAACAGGGGTTCGAGTCCCCTAGGGGACGCCATTGCGGGAATAGCTCAGTTGGTAGAGCACGACCTTGCCAAGGTCGGGGTCGCGAGTTCGAGTCTCGTTTCCCGCTCCATTTTTAAGCAGCTTTGCTTTCGGGCGAAGTTGAGTGAAACCAGGAAGCGTCTTCGGATGTGTTTCTGGAACTGGAACACAACACCATGGTGTTTCCAGGCTGTGTCCCCTTCGTCTAGTGGCCTAGGACACCGCCCTTTCACGGCGGTAACAGGGGTTCGAGTCCCCTAGGGGACGCCATTTGCGGGAATAGCTCAGTTGGTAGAGCACGACCTTGCCAAGGTCGGGGTCGCGAGTTCGAGTCTCGTTTCCCGCTCCAAATTCTCAAAAGCGCCGCTCAACAGAGCGGCGTTTTTGTGTGTGCGGGATTTACAACGCACACGCGCCTCAAATCGATTTTGTTCTGCACATTCCACAGGCTTCCAAATTAGCCCGCTCCCTTAGCGCGCAGCTTGGGGATTGTTCTGACTGGCAGCTTGCTCGGCTGATGGCTCGGCGGCCAGGCGGATGGCATTGAAATCCGGGTCGAAGCCATGGGACACGTCGACGTGTTTGTTGAGGATGCCTTCGCGCTGGTAGATGTCCGCCGTATTCTGCAAGCGCTTGATGACGCCGTCATCGATGCTCACGCGTTCCATTTTCGTGTCCTGGTTGACGGCCAGATGCACGGCCAACGGCAGGCCGGTGACCTTGGTCTGGGCGGCGGCGTATTCGGCCGGATGGGCGTTGGCCCAGCGGTAGGCGCGGTCGAGGCGCACCACGAAATCGTCCAGTTGCACGCGCTTGTCGGCGATGGCCTTGCTGGTCGCGGCGAGGTAGGAATGATTGGTCAGCAGGTCCGGGCCGTTGGGCAGGATGCGCGCGCCGTTCTGCGTGGCGACGGTGGTGTAGGGCGCCCACGTGGCCCAGGCGTCAGCGTCGCCGTTGTCGAGGATCAGCCGGGACTCGCTGGGTAACAGGTAAACGAAGTTCACGTCGCTGGTCTTCAAGCCGGCTTCGTTCAGCGCGCGGATTGCGAGGTAATGACCAATGGAGCCGCGACCGGTGACGATGCGTTTGCCTTTGAGGTCCGCAACCGAGTGGACCGGCGAGTCGTTGCGCACAATCAGCGCAGTCGTGTAGCGCCCACTGACGTGGGTGATGCTGATGACCTTCAACGCCGCACCGGCGCCCAGCGCAAAGACATACGGCGCGTCGCCCAGCGCGCCGACGTCGACGGCCCCCGCGTTCAGGGCTTCACCTAATGGCGACGCCGAGGGGAATTCGGAAAACTTGATCTCGTAGGGTACGTCCTTCAGCTCGCCGGACACCTCCAGCAGCACCTTCAGCGCGGACTTCTGGTTGGCGACGAGCAGCGGCTGGAGTGGCTCGGCGGCCTGTGTGGTCTGGCTGAATGATAATGCGAGCAGTGCGCCGAGTATCACGTGTCGGGCGCGGAGCAGGGGAGTGAAAGGGGCGGACATGGTGCGTCTCTCCAGGCATGAAAAAGGGTTCTCGGCCTCCGCCTGGAGAAGGGGTCGGCAAGGGGATTGACCATATGCCGATAAGAAATGGAATAGAAGTATCTTTTGGTTATATGCTAATTATGTACGTTTGTGATTATCTAGCTTGACTCTATAAAAACATTGCATAGATATATTGAGGCAATGCGTTTTTTGCAGGAGCGGTTGCCCGTGAGTTGGCGGGCGTGCTTGCTGAATTTTCAGCGACTGGAACGCCGTTTTCGTCAGCAAGCTCACTCCTACAAGGGGAGGGAATGCAGCGTGGCTCAGATCACATAAAACCCGTGGGTCCCGTCGCGGCTCAATTGCTCGACCAGTCCATACTCCCAATCCAGATACGCCTGCATCGCCTCACGCGGCGCATCAGTGCCTTCATAAGGCCGGCGGTAGCGGTCAATGCGCGGGGAGGCCAGATGGCTCTCGCCGTGCTCAAGCTCAAAGCCTGCAGCCACCCAACTGGCGGTGCCATCTTTCAGCACAAACACCGGCTTGCCGGTCAGCGCTTCGACCTCCGACACGGCCAGCCGCGCGAGCATGCTGCTGCCGCAAGTGAGCACGTAACGCTCGGCCACCGGTGTGTTTTGCAGCGCGTTGGCAAGGTCGGCACGCAGTGTCCACCAGGCGCCGGGAATATGCTGCTTGACGTAGTGGGCGCTGGCAGTGAAATCCAGCACCGCCGCACCACCGTGTTCGCGCCACTCGCGTAACGTCTGCGCGCTGATCTCCTCGACCTGCGGCGCGAGCGGAGTCGGCGCGTTCCAGGCGCCTTTTTCACTGAAATCCTCTGGGCGCAGGTCGTCCACCACGAACACCTCCCAGCCCAGTTGCGCGAGCCACGAAGCAGACATGTTTGCGCGCACGCCGTCGTCATCCAGCAATACGATCCGCGCGCCGCGCACGCTGGCGTAATGGTCAGTCTCCTGCACCAGTTGGCCGCCCGGCGTCGAACGGGCACCGGGCACATGGCCGGCTTCGAATTCCTCCGGCGTGCGCACATCGAACAGGTACGTCGTTCGAGTCGTCTCGGCCTGCCAGACCGGCAAGTCCCCGCGGCTGACGCGTTTCACTCGCGCTTTGTCCGCCACGTTGCGCGCATCCGCCCGAGCGACTTCCCGGGTTGCATCACTGGCCGGCGGGAAGCGCAGGGATTTCCCATGGTCCAGGGTCTGGCCGGCCAACAGCCAGCCAATCGTGCCATTGCGCAGGGCGGAAATCGGGTTGGGCAGGCCTGCATTCACCAGCGACTGCGTGCCAATGATGCTGCGCGTACGGCCGGCGCAGTTGACGATAATTCGGGTATTCGGATCGGGTGCCAGTTCGCGCGCGCGCAGCACCAGTTCGGCGCCGGGCACACTGACACCGGAGGGAATGCTCATGGTCTGGTATTCATCGAACCGCCGCGCATCCAGCACCACCACGTCGGCCTTGGCGTCGAGCAACTGCTTGACCTCTTCGGCGGCCAGCGACGGCGTGTGGCGATGGTGCTCCACCAGTTCGCCAAACGCCTTGCTCGGCACATTGACGTCGATGAACACCTCGCCGCCGGCGTGGCGCCAGCCCTGCAATCCGCCTTCAAGCAGCTTGACGTCGATGTAACCCAGGCCCAGAAAGCGCTGTAAGGCGCGTTCGGCCAGACCCTCGCCGTTGTCGTACACCGTCACGGCGGTGTCGCGACGGGGGATGCGCGCGAGCACTTCCAGTTCCAGCTTCGACAAAGGGATGTTGGCGGCGAACAGCGGATGAGCTTCGGCGAAAGGGGCTTCTTCGCGAACATCGACCAGCGCGACTTCTTCATGGGCGAGCAGGGCGCGGCGGATGTCGGCGCAGGAACGGGTGTTATGGCTCATTGGGCTTGGTTCTCTTTGGACAGATCCCAGATGTTCGGGAGCAAGGCGTTGGAATAACCCGAGATGAACAGCTTTTCGCTGCCATCGGGCTGGTAAACGGCGCGCTTCACGGCGCCAATGTTGGCACCGTAGACATGAATGCTGACCGACACCTGATCGTCGAAGGCATTCCTGACCTGATGAATGTCGTTGCTGCGCGGCGACAAGGCCTCGACATGGCCGGGGTCCAGGCGGATCGCCGGGCCTTCCTGTTCCAATCGGCCATCGGCGCTGCGGGCGAACCCCTGGGAATACTCAGCGCCGCGCAGCATGCCGATCAAGCCCCAGACGCGGTGGTCGTGAATCGGCGTGCTCTGGCCCGGTCCCCACACAAAGCTGACGACCGAAAACCGCTGCCGTGAGTCGGCGTGCAACAGAAACTGTTGATAGCGCAGCGGATCGGGAATTGCGAACTCATCCGGCAGCCAGTCGTCATAACTGACCAGTTGCCCCAGCAGCTTGCCACCCCGGGAAAGCAGGTCTTCTTCCCCCGGATGGCTGTCGATCAGCTCGGCCAGCGCGCCGATAAACGCCCTGAGTCGTTCAGGGTGTCGGATGTGGATCATGTCGGCTCCAGACACAGAATAATGCTTAATATAAGCATAATTAAGCCGCCTAATATGCGATTCATTGATGATTAGGTTATAACCAAAACGTAGCTGATAACTGACTCACAGGTTGCTGGCCGTTCTGTGGCTAAACAGAGGCTATCCATAGCCTTCTGTGGCGATTATGATTTTTGCCTATCTTATTTCCCTTATTCCATGTGCGATCCGAATGAAAATTGATGACATCGATGCTTTCGTGGCGGTCATTCGCTGCCAGTCAATCAGCCATGCCGCTGAATCCCTGGACCTGACCCAGCCGGCCATCACGCGCCGGGTGCAGAATTTCGAGCAGGCACTGGGCGTCGAGTTGTTCGACCGTAATACCAAGCCGCTCAAGCCCACGGCAATGGGCAATCAGGTCTATCAGAAATGCCTGGCGATCCTGCGGGAAATGGACTCGTTACGCGAACTCGTTGCTAGCGACACGCCGCCCACCGGATTGCTCAGACTGGGCGTGCCGCAAACCATCGGCGACGTCGTGCTGCTGGATGCGCTGAAACACCTGCGCGGGCAATTTCCCGACCTGCGCGCCCAAGTGATTACCGGCTGGGGCAGCCACCTGATTGGCAAAATCGAGAACGGCGAACTGGACGCAGCGGCGGCGCTGTTCCCTGCGGGCAAGATCTTCCCCGAAGGCATCGTTGGCGAGTCCATCGGCAAGATGGAGCTGGTGGTGGTCTGCGCCAAGAGCGCGCTGCCGAAAAAACCGGTGAAACTGGCCGACTGCTACGCGCTGGGCTGGGTGCTCAACCCCGACGGCTGCGGTTTCCGTGCCGGGCTGCAACGCACCTTGGCTGACCAGGGGTTGAGCCTGAAGGTCAATCTGGAAACCTTCGGCACCGAGCTGCAACTGGGCCTGGTCGCCGACGGCATGGGCCTGGGTCTTGTGCCGCGTCCATTGCTGGAGCGCAGCGTCTACCGCGATTCACTGGCGGTCATGCCGCTCAAGGATTTCAAGCCGGTGATGGACCTGTGGCTGATCTACCCGCGCTTCCTCGGCAATCTGCAGGCGCCGGTGGCGTCCTTCGGTCGTGTGGTGGCGCAAGCGCTGGAGCAGGAGCGGGATGCGGCTTGAGGGCTGTGACGTGATGGTGGACGGTCTGATCAAGACACCGTTTTGACTACCAGGAAAAGTCCTCGCCATAGCACAGGCGTTACTCGGCCAAAACTGGATTCAACGCCGCAGGCGTTTGCCAGTAAATATCGGCCCAAGCGCCGCTGCCGGCTGCCAGCAACTGGCGAAGATGCTGCTCGTGGAACGCTTCGCCCAGCGAATCGACGCGAAACGTTGCAACCCACTGCTCGCGCCCCAGCTTATAGGCGCTACCGAAATCTGCCCAACTGTCGAAACAATCCTGCGCCCGCTGTGCGTTGAGCAGCAGGACACGCCAGGCGAGTTCGGGCTCGAGCCAGCGCATCAGCAATGCACAGCGGATCAGAAACGCCACCCGCGCGCAGGCGAAAGCCATGGCTGCACGGGGTTCATCTTCGGCCGTCAGCGCTTGCAGGTCGAGGCTGTACCATTGCTGTTCGAGTGTCGCACTGAAGTGCTCCCGCACCGCTTCGTCATCGAAATTGCTGCGTATTCCGGCTTGGTAGAGCAACGCTGCGCGCACGGTTGTCTGCGCTTCCTCCGTGAAGGGATCGCATGCCGGCGAGTAGAAGCCCTCGATTTCCATTGCGTCAGCCATGGGCCTGGCTAACAGTAGCGACCAGTGCTTGCACGGGCTGAACAACGATGCGCCGCCCCTTGCCCTAAATACTCGCCACAACAACCAGCCTGAAACAACCGCTGCAATACTTAAAAACATGCCGTTCTCCTTACCTTGCCCGAGCCTGCCATGCTTGGATTTCTCCGGCCAGCGGCGAGGTCATATCAGGCCACTGCACATCTTCGGTCAGGTACAGCGGGGCATCAGACGGACGCTCAACGCGTTCGCAGAATATGTGGCGAGTGGCGTACTTGACGGAAGCCGCGTGCGGGGCAGTCTGCAGGAACTGCTGTGGCTGACGTCCGGCCACCAGCCATTCGACCATGGCGGAGGGCGCATCTAGGCAATCGTACAGTTGCGGATAACAGGCTATCAGACGACTCTGAGCGGCCGGGTCGCTGACGGTTTCGATTCGCTGCCAACCGACTTCGGTGCGCACGATACCGATTGCAATGCAGTCGTCGGGCGTCTGCAGGTCGGTGCCGAGGGCATTCAGGCACTGCAGCAAGTCCTGGTAATAACGCTCGACCGGTGGCCGGTTCTGCTTGCCCTTGACCTGCTCGACGGTCAAGGTGCCGTCGGCCTGAACGATCAGGCTGATGGTGATGTGTGGCTGGCCCTGGCTGTCGCGAAAACTGAACACGCGCATGCGCCGCTGCTCCAGCGCTTCTGCGTAGCGCTCGCCGTAGCCGCCGGTCAAGGCACGACGATCAGCGAACTGGCCCAGGCAGTGGCGCATCACGTAGCTTTCAAAGGCCATTTCCGCGCGCAGCGAGGGGCTCTCGGGGCGCAGCTCCTGTAATACGTGCTCAGCGGTGGTCACCCGAGCGAGCAATGCCTCGGGGGCGCTCTTGCGCCAGCCTAGCTCGACCCGCTCCGCCATTTGCGCATGTTCTTTTTGCCACAGCGCCAGCGCCTGCGGGCAGTTGATGCGGTCGAGCTTACCGGCCAGCGCCGTGCCTTGGCGAGAGGTCAGGAACTCCACCAGCAAGGCCTCTTGAGCCAGCAGTGGCGCTTGATGCGGATCGACCCAAACCAGCGGCGGGGGTGTCTGCTGCGAATTTTTGCCGGCGTCGCTCAAATGCCTTGGCACCCATGAGGGCGGCTCGGAGCCCAGTGCTTCGGCAGCCTGCTCCAGGGTCAGGATCCGCCGCGCGGGTTCGAAATTGCCGACCAGATGACGGTAATAATGATTGAGCAACCATTTGCCCACCTCTGGCGCATCACCGCGGGCCTTGCTGCGTTCAGCAATCCCGCGCTTGAGCTGATCAGCATTGAGTGCGTTGCGCGAGGCGTAACCGGATTGTCGCGCTTGCGGTTTCACCGCCATATCTGCCACCAGGTCTTGCAGTCCGGTTTTCCAGCAGCCTCCAGCTCGGCGATGCTCTGGCGGAAAATTTCGATATTGTGCTGGTCGGCCGCGTTGTTCGGGTCACTTTGCAGGATGGAGCGCTGGTAATACGCCAAAGCTTCTTCCTTGCGGCCAAGCCCTTCAAGTACTTCTCCGGCGCAGCCCAGGAGGGATGCCTCGTCGCGTTCGTTAATGTGCGGTGCGTAGCGCAGCCACAAGCTGGTGGCCGCCTCCGGCAGACTGAACGACAAGTACAAGGCGATTTTCGTCCTTACAAACAGCTCCGAGTACTCCAAATCTTGGTCGCATACGCCGCGCTCTTCCTGCCATTGGAGAATACGCTCCAGCCAGATCAATATTTCACGGTTGCGGTCCAGGCGGTGCAGGGCACGGGTGACACCCAGCAGGTATTCTTCAGGGTCGTGGCGGCTGTAGCCATAGTCGGCTGCGTAGTGCCAAAGGCGTTCGGCAGCGTCGGCGATGCCCTCGTTGTCCTCCAGCAGAATTCGGTTTTCGAGGATGCCCTGATAATGTTCTGCGAACGAGCTGGCGGTGATGCCTCGGGAATGCAGCTCAATGGCCTGCTCATACATGCGTTGGTCGTTGTAGCGCCGGTAGTTATTTGCCAAGTTGTTGCACAGCATTGAGTACAGGTGCGCACAGGCATCGAAGCGGTGCCCGCGGCCGCTAGAGAAACATTGCTCCATTCGAGCCTGGCCGTGTTCGTAGGCAGCCTTTTGTACTTGGCTCAGCAGCGCCCAGGCGTGGTCTGCCTCATCGCTCGAGAGTTGCTCGACGTGCGTTTCGACCAGACCCTCGGTGTGGACCGCAAACCGGTAGTAGTACATACCACCGGCCAGTGGAGGTAAAGGTTGGCGCAGGGCATTGATAATGCCGAACACACTCGCGTGGGCGCTAAGCAGGCTGAAGGCGCTGCGGTTGTCCTGCATATTGCCGGCGGGGACTGCCTCGCGGAGCATGGCAAGTTCAGTGTTGGCGTCGATTCGACCGGCAATGCGTTCCCGCACCGCCAACAGGCGATTGATCCACGGGTGGTTTGGCGAGCGGCGCCTGGCTTCAGCAAGGGCCTCGGTGAAGACGTTGTCGAGCTGCCCAAGCTCGTGGCCTTTGGCATGCATGGCATCAAGCAGCGGCCCGAAGGTCGGCATCGACTCGTCACGCGACGGCAGGCCGGAAATGAACCGCTCCAGCACCGCTTGATCGTCACAGGCACGCATCACGCACAACGGCCACCATGCGGATGCATCCTCGGCATCGAGCAGGCGATCGTGTACCCAAGCAGGCGTGCCCGGCCACATTTCGTCGCGCATTTCATAAATTTCCACGAACGCACGTTGCCCGGCCTCTTCGATCTGGCCGTCCTCAAGCAGCCAAGGCAAATGGAAATCAACGAAGTTGTCACCGCCGTCGGCCCCTAAGCTCAGCGTCGCCACTTCACAGATTTTCAACGCCCCTGCCAGGTCGCCTTGGGCGTGCAGTGACCGGGCGGCCAAACGCGCCAGCCGCACTTCATATTCCCGACGTTGGGGCAGTGCCAACTCTGCGGTCAGTCGCATCACAGGTTGCTCAAACATCGCCAGGCGCAACGGTACGATTTCGATCAGCGAATCGCCCAGCCACAGCCAGTCGTTAACGTCGACATCCTGATCTTCTTTGGCTGTGCGCAAAGCGGCAACTGCCGATAGCGCGGTTTCACGCGCCTCTTCGTTACGGTCATGGACGGCCAGTACCCTGGCCCGGCGCCGGTATTGATCGGCATCGTCCCAAGCCCGCAAAGTGTGACGGCAGGGGGTGATCAGTGACAGGGTGTGGCTCACTTCGATGGCCCGGAGCGCCACATCGAGCGTTGTGTGCTGCAGATCTTCGAAGATGTGGTGGCGCCAGTACCGCTCGATGTCGAACGGCAGCGGTTCCTTGGTCAGTTGCTGCAGGCTGTCCAACGCCTGCAGCAGGCCCTGCTCGTCTTTCAAATAGTTGCCTAGTCGCAGTTGGTAGAGCAGCAGGTTGAATTTGAGTTCGTTGCGCGCATCGTCAGGCGTAACCTCGATCAAAGCTTGGCCGTCGTCGGTAAGCACCGCTCTGGCTGCTTCAGCGTCACCGGCGTTAACCCACAAAACGTGCAGACGGGTGATCGATTCCAGCGAGATCGCCTTCAGCGGCTGTGCGCGCAACTGGCCCAGTAAAAAGTCGGCGCCGTGTTCTTGATGCTCGACCTCAACACGGTCCATAAATTGATCCAGCGGGATGCCGGACAGCACGGTGCTGTTTTGCGTCATTGTTAACTCCATTTGCTAATGACCGTGCATCGCCATATGCATAACGCGCAGCGTCCTTGAGTAGGGGGCGGCGAGTCCCCGAATCGGAAACGATGACGAAAGGGGAGCGGGCGATACCGCGAGGCGCGGCACGCTACCAGTGGAGGTTTGAAAAACCAAGACTTGGGCGGGGCGGAGTCCTGTAGTTGCGGAGCAATCAGCGGGTAGACGCTGTGCATCGCACTTGAGGCGGCATCGCCTGCAAATGGCTGCTTCTGGGCGATTGCTGCTGCTGGACTCCACCGGTATGAGACGATTTAGACACGGTTGAAAGCGGGGCGGAGAACTGTCAGTAAATATTGCGGTAGGCAGTCTGATGGCACTAATGCAGCTGATAGGTCTAATTGTCAGCCGACTCCGCCTGATGAAAAGCTCAACCAGATAATAAAAAACACTAATAATTATCTTATAAGAAAATGTGATTTCTAAATGGTTTGCTCAGCGCATAGGCTACCCCGATTACGTCTGAACCAGACCACCAGGGAGTCATGCATGAGCAACGTCAGTTCTTTACCCGTTCAGTCCGGCATCAGCACCGCCATCAACGCGGGCAGCGTGCGTGACCGGGTCAGCCCGGGAGAATGGGAGGTGCGGGTGAAACTGGTGGCTGCTTACCGGATCGCCGCCCTGAAACGCTGGACCGACCACATCTACACGCACTTTTCCGCGCGGGTGCCGGGGCCTGACGAGCACTTCCTGATCAACGCCTTTGGCTTGCTGTTCGATGAGATCAAGGCGTCCAATCTGGTGAAAGTCGACATTGACGGCGCTATTGTCGATGACTCGACCGGCCTGGGCATCAACAACGCCGGCTACGTAATCCACAGCGCCATCCATGCAGCGCGGCCTGATTTACAGGCGGTGCTGCACACCCACACTCGCGACGGGATTGCCTTCTCTACGCAGAAGAACGGTGTTGCTGATCTCCCAGCATTCCCTCGGGTTCTCCGGGCGCGTGGCGTACCACGGTTACGAAGGCATCGCGCAGGACCTCGGCGAGCGTGAACGCTTGGTGGCGGACCTGGGCGACAAGAGCGTGATGATCCTGCGCAACCACGGTCTGCTCACGGCGGGGGTGAGTGTCGAGCACGGGTTTCAACAGCTGCACAACCTCGAATATGCCTGCAACATACAGACAGATTGCCGCGCAGGCCGCGGGCAATGCCGAATTGATCTTCCCGCCTGAAGAAGTGGTGAAGAGGGTGGAAGAACAGGCCAAAGTCCTGAAAAGCGGCACCGGCCCGGGCGTGACACGGCACTGGAACGCGCTGATCCGCGAACTGGATCGGCACGGGACGGATTATCAGGCGTGTTACCTAATCCTGGCGCGCCGTTACGCGGCGCGCTAGGCATGGGATGTCGATGTACCCCCAGCGCAGGCGGCGATTACGCCACTTTTTCGTTCTTGTCCTGCTCACGCCGGGCGACCAGTTCGCGCGTCAGCGGGATCAGCTTTTTGCCGTAATCGACCGCATCTTCCAGCGGATCAAAACCTCGAATCAGGAACGTCGTGATCCCCAGGTCGTAATAATCCAGCAGCGCCTCGGCCACTTGCTCTGCGGTACCCACCAACGAGGTGGAGTTGCCTTTCGCGCCGAGCAGCCCGGCAATGCCGGTCCACAAGCGTTTGTCCAGACGCGCACCTTGGGCCGCTGCTTCCAGCAAACGCCGCGAGCCTTCATTCGGCGGCTCATGTCGCTCCAATCCCGACGCTTGGGCCAGCGCCTTCGCCCGCTCAAGAATATCGTCCGCACGCGCCCAGGCCTTTTCCTCCGTCTCCGCCAGAATCGGCCGTAACGACAAACTGAAACGTACTGTCCGGCCGTGTTTTGCGGCTTCGGCCCGCACTTGCTTGACGATGTCTCTTACTTGCTCGTAGGTCTCGCCCCAGAGGGCATAGACATCGGCATGCTTACCGGCGACTTCCAGCGCAGCCTGAGAGGCACCCCCGAAATACAGCGGAATGTGAGGCTGCTGCGGCGACTTGACCAACGAATGAGCGCCCTCGAACCGGTAGTAATCACCCTGATGATCGAACGGCTTGTCGGCCGTCCATTCCTGGCGCACCACGCCGAGGTACTCGTCCGTGCGGGCGTAACGCTCATCCTTGCCAATGAAACTGCCGTCAGCGCGCAGCTCCTGATCGTCCCCGCCGGTAATGATGTGCACCGCAATACGCCCGCCAGTGAACACATCCAGCGTAGCGAATTGCCGAGCGGCGACGGTGGGGGAAATAAAGCCCGGACGATGGGCCACGAGAAACTTCAACGTACGCGTAACACTCGCCGCATAAGACGCCACGAACGCACTGTCCGGGCTGTTGGAATGGTAGGCAACCAGTGCCCGATCAAACCCCGCCTCTTCATGGGCTCGGGCGACTTTCTCCACGTACTCAGGCTGAACGGCCGGCCCGCTGCGGGGATGAATTTCCGATCCGGGCTGGGTAGCGATATAACCGATGAACTCGACGCTCATGACAACTCCTTGCACTGATGGGCAAACCGACGCGAGAGGACACGCGGGAGCAAGTCAGCAACATAGGGGCAAGCGGAGGGTCTGTGAAATTCGATTTGGCGCTAAGCTAATTATAAAAAAAATGCATTTAGCGGAAAGGTAAGATCAGGGAATCTTTTATAAAGTGGAAGTATCACTGCCAGTTCAGAGTGACGCGGAGCGCCAAGGGATGCATTCCCTCGCAGAGCGTGGGAACGATCAATTTGCGGCACCCGCACTGGCCTCCTCCTGGCTAAAGCCGGTCCTACAAAATGAGCGCAGTCAGTAGGACCGGCGACGCTCCCTGTAGGACCGGCTTTAGCCGGGAAGCCGTTGATCTGCTCCACGCTTTGATCTTCATACATAAATATCCCAGACACCGCAGAACGCGACTTGGGTGCAGGCCGAACGCAGACGACGCGCAGTGGGCCGAGCGGCATGGATGCCGCGAGAGCGCCGTCAGGACATGGATGTCCGTTCGGCGCGGGCCCACGGAGCGTCGTCGGAGTGAGGGAACCCGACGAAGTCGGGCCAAACCGAGAGCAGGCACTTTTGGTTACTTTTAGTGCTTTTTAAAAGTAACTCGCCGAAGGCGAAACAGAGGCCGTTAGGCTGACGCCTTTGATCTTGGCGTCATAAGCCACGCCGCATGACGACCGGGGACAGATTAATTTACGGTGAAGCGCTGTAAATAAATCAGTCCCCTCAATGCTCTCAGGCGGACGCTCTTGATGTTGATCCGGATAGCTTCAGATCAATGCTTGGACTCAGACTGCGACATCGCCAACAACTGCTTCTCCTGATTCCAGTCGAACGGCTCCTCGTTCTCCATCGCCTCAAACCGACGCTCCTCCAGCGCCGTATACAAATCAATCTCATCGTCCGGCATGAAATGCAGACAATCGCCGGCGAAAAACCACAACAAATCCCGCGGCACCAAATGAGCAATCTGCGGATAACGCTGAATCACCTGACACAACAAATCCTGCCCCAGATACTGACTCTCGATCGGATCAGCCGGCAACAGCGTCAGCAACTCATCGTAACGCTCCAGAAACAGCGCATGACTTTCTTCGGGGACCTGCTCGGCCTCTCCCAGCGCGACCAGGATGCCGCGCAAATGCAACAGCTGATTCATGATGTGGTCGAGATTGGCGTCGGCCATGATGAAGCCCTCAGAGACAAAAACAGGCGCGGGAGTATAGATCCCCCCGCCGCCTGCGGCTATCTCAATGCCACAACCCGGCCAGATACCGATGGCCTGCCTCAGTCAGGGCCAGGTGGGCAAAAGTGCGGTCGGGACTGGGCAGACGGGTGACGAAGCCCATCATCAGAAGGGTTTGCAAGGTTTGTGTCGGCTTACCGCTGGAAAGATCCTCCCCCGAGGCAATTTCAGAGAGCAGGCAGCGGTGGGTCAGGCGTTGGTCAATCATGGTGCGTCCCCTTGGGTTTTTCTTGTTGTTACCAAGGAGTGTAGGACAATTAGCCAGAGCGGTGTATGTAGACGTAAGTCGCGGGCTGCGATTTGTAGGGAGCGATTCGCTTGCCTGGGAATGACGGCGGGTCAGCCAACCGTATGTTGCTGACCCGCCGCGATCGCGAGCAAGCTCACGCCTACAGGGTACGCCGTGGTTAGCGTGTTTTGCCTTCGGTGGCGACCAGCGCTTCCTTATCAAAATCATCCACGTCGATCACTTTGCGGCGTGCCGCCTCTGCCGCACGCAGGGTCTGCGCTTCCGCCGCCTGCAGCACGCCCGCATTGAGCGCGGCTTCGATCAGATGCTCACCCCCCGCCGGCTTGACCTGACCGCTTTTCACCGCTTGATGGAGTTTGCTGCGGATAGCCTTGGCGCCGCTGAGCAAGTCGCTCGCGTGCTGCAATGCGCCGACCGGATCTTCTGCGTCAGTCGGGCGATAGCAACCGGCAAGCACTGATTCCAACGCCGGATCGCCTTTGGCGCGGCCAAGGATTTCCGCCACCTGGGCATCGAGCCTGTCCGAAGGCCCTTTGTGACGACGGCCTAACGGGAACACGATCACTCGCAGCAATCCACCGAGAATGCGGTTCGGGAAATTGCTCAGCAGCTCATCCAGCGCGCGCTCCGACTCACCCAGCGCTTCTTCCATGGACCAGCAAAACAGCGGCGCCAGCGCTTCAGGGTAATCCAGATCGTGGTAACGCTTGAGGGCGGCGGACGCCAGGTACATGTGGCTCAGCACATCGCCCAGCCGCGCCGACAGACGCTCGCGGCGTTTCAGCTCGCCGCCCAGCAACATCATGCTCAGATCAGCCAGCATCGCGAACGCCGCCGCCTGACGGTTCAGCGCGCGGAAATAACCTTGACTCAGCCGGTCGCCCGGCACGCTTTCGAAATGCCCAAGGCCCAGGTTCAACACCAGCGTACTGGCCGCGTTACGCACGGCGAAACCAATGTGTTGCATCAGCAGGCCGTCGAATTCCACCACCGCCCGGTCATGATCCTGACGACCGGCGAGGGCCATTTCCTTCAGCACGAACGGATGGCAACGAATGGCGCCCTGACCAAAGATCATCAAGTTGCGCGACAGAATGTTCGCGCCTTCCACGGTGATGAAGATCGGCGCGCCTTGCCACGAGCGACCCAGGTAATTGTTCGGGCCCATGATGATGCCCTTGCCGCCATGCACATCCATGGCGTGGGTGATGCACTCACGGCCGCGCTCGGTCAGGTGGTATTTCAGAATCGCCGAGAGCACCGAAGGCTTCTCGCCCAGGTCCACCGCATTGGCGGTCAGGATGCGCGCGCTGTCCATCAGCCAGGCGTTGCCGCCGATGCGCGCGAGGGATTCCTGAATCCCTTCGAACGCTGCCAACGGTACGTTGAACTGCTCGCGCACCTGGGTGTACTGGCCGGTGACCAGGCTGGTGAACTTCGCAGCGCCGGTACCGACTGCAGGCAGAGAAATCGAACGCCCGACCGACAGGCAATTCATCAGCATCATCCAGCCTTTGCCGAGCATGGCCTGGCCGCCGATCAAGTACTCCAGCGGAATGAACACGTCCTTGCCCGAGTTCGGGCCGTTCATGAACGCCGCGCCCAGTGGCACATGACGACGACCGATTTCCACACCGGCGGTGTCGGTTGGAATCAGCGCCAGGCTGATGCCCAGGTCTGTTTCGTCACCGAGCAGATGCTCAGGGTCGTAGGCCTTGAAGGCGAGGCCGAGCAGGGTGGCGACAGGGCCCAGGGTGATGTAGCGCTTTTCCCAGTTCAGGCGCAGGCCGATGACTTCCTCACCTTCCCACTGGCCCTTGCAGATGATCCCGGTGTCGGGCATCGCCCCTGCGTCGGAGCCGGCCAGCGGTCCGGTCAGGGCGAAGCACGGGATCTCGTCGCCTCGGGCCAGGCGTGGCAAGTAGTGATTCCGCTGCTCGTCGGTGCCGTAATGCAGCAGGAGCTCTGCCGGGCCCAGTGAATTGGGCACCATCACGGTGGAGGCCAGATCGCCGCTGCGGGTCGCCAGCTTCATCGCCACTTGCGAGTGGGCGTAGGCCGAGAAGCCTTTGCCGCCGTATTCCTTCGGAATGATCAGCGCGAAGAAGCCATGTTCTTTTATATGCACCCAGGCTTGCGGCGGCAGGTCCATGGCCTGACCGACTTCCCAGTCGCTGACCATGGCACAGAGTTCTTCGGTCGGGCCGTCAAGGAAGGCCTGCTCTTCGTCGGTCAGTTTGCTCTTTGGATAGCTGAGCAGCGTGTTCCAGTCCGGACGGCCGCTGAACAGCTCGCCATCCCACCACACCGTGCCGGCGTCGATGGCGTCGCGCTCGGTGGCGGACATCGGCGGCAGCACTTTCTGAAACCACGAGAACATCGGCGCACTGAAGTGCTTGCGGCGCAGGTCCGGCAACGCCAGCAGCAACGCGACGCCCAGCCACAACACCCATGGAATGACCATCCAGCCATGGGCATGGCTGAACGCGCCCATTGCCAGCAGGTACACCGCGACGATGCCCAGGGCCGGGAAGGGTGCAACCCTGCGATGGGCCAGCCAGGCCACGCCAACCACCAACACTACGATCCACAGCAACAACATAAACAGCCCTCCATGATGACGGCGCGATAAGCGCAACCGGCTGCGCAGTCGACCGCTCTGGCCCGCGCATCGATAGTGACCCCGTGCTACCAACGGAGTTCGGGGGCTGGCCGATGCGCAGGAAGTTGTGGCTTGAACACCCGCATCCCGGAGTAGACTGTGGCCCGCCGCAAACGCCACTCATCGCTCGTTGACCACACGGAGAATGACAACATGTTGAAGATCTGGGGCCGCAAGAACTCGTCCAATGTGCGCAAGGCATTGTGGATCGCCGAGGAACTGGGGCTCGATTACGAGTCGCTGAATGCCGGCGGCGCTTTCGGTATCAACGATCAGCCCGAGTACCTGGCGAAGAACCCCAAAGGCGTGGTGCCGATGATCGAAGACGGCGAGTTCGTGCTGTGGGAATCCAACACCATCGTTCGCTATCTGGCGGCGCAATACGCGCCTGACTCGTCTCTCTATCCCGGCAACCCCAAGCTACGTGCCCAGGCTGAGAAATGGATGGACTGGACCACCTCGACGCTGGCCGGTCCTTTCCGTCCGGTCTTCTGGGGCGTATTGCGTACCCCCGCCGAGCAGCAGGACTGGACGCAGATCAATGCGGCTAAAGCCGAAGTCGAGCGCCTGCTGGTCATCGTCGATGCAGCCCTGGCGCGTCAGCCGTATCTTTCGGGCGATGAATTCGGCGTGGGCGACATCCCCCTCGGCTGCTTCGCTTATCCCTGGTTCGAAATGCCGATTGAACGTCGCGAGCTGCCCCACCTCAAAGCCTGGTACGAACGTTTGCAACAGCGTCCGGCGTATCGAAAGGCCGTCATGACCGCGCTGACCTGAGTTCAGCCCGTGTCGAGTTAATACTGACTATCAATCGATGTCGCTGTACTTGGGCGGCATCGGGACGCAACATTGCGGCCACTGCATTTGAAGTGATGTGTTGCGCCTGACATTCCGGCTGCGCGGCGCCGTCAATGTCAGCGCCCCCTGTGATCGGCCATATCGGCCCGGCAACTGCACGTTCGCATTCGTTTATCTTCCTTTTCATTTTATTGGTGTGTGTTCAGTCATGAGTTCAGCTCTGTCCATCCGGCAGCTAACCAAGACCTACGGCAACGGTTTCCAGGCCCTCAAGGGCATTGATCTGGACGTCGCCGAGGGTGATTTCTTCGCATTGCTCGGCCCCAATGGCGCCGGCAAATCCACCACCATCGGGATCATGTCGACGCTGGTCAACAAAACCAGCGGCACCGTGAACATCTTCGGCCACGACCTTGATCGCAACCCGGCGCAGCTCAAGCGCTCGATCGGCGTGGTGCCGCAGGAATTCAATTTTAATCAGTTCGAGAAGACCTTCGACATTGTCGTGACCCAGGCGGGCTACTACGGCATTCCGCCGAAGATCGCCAAGGAACGCGCCGAGCAGTACCTGACCCAGCTGGGTTTGTGGGACAAGCGCGACTCGCCGTCACGTTCGTTGTCCGGCGGCATGAAGCGCCGTCTGATGATCGCTCGCGCGTTGATCCACGAGCCGCGTCTGTTGATCCTCGACGAGCCTACTGCGGGCGTTGATATCGAGCTGCGCCGTTCGATGTGGACTTTCCTCACCGAGCTGAACGAGAAGGGCATCACCATCATCCTCACTACGCATTACCTGGAGGAGGCTGAGCAGCTGTGCCGCAACATCGGCATCATCGACCACGGCACGATCATCGAAAACACCAGCATGAAGACGCTGCTCAACAAGCTGCACGTCGAGACCTTCCTGCTGGACCTTCGCGACCCGCTGCAGGCCGCGCCTCAGCTCAATGGCTACCCGGTGAAGCGGGTGGATAACCAGACACTTGAGGTGCAGGTCGACAAGACCATCGGCATCACGTCGCTGTTTAGCCAGCTGTCGCTGCAGAACATTCAGGTGTTGAGCCTGCGCAATAAAACCAATCGCCTTGAGGAGCTGTTCGTGGGTCTGGTCGAGAAGAATCTGGCGAAGGTGGCGATATGAGCTCGGAGCTGCGCCCCAACCTGATCGCCCTGAACACCATCGTTTATCGTGAGGTCCGGCGCTTCATGCGGATCTGGCCGCAGACCCTGCTGCCGCCGGCGATCACCATGGTTCTGTACTTCGTGATCTTCGGCAACCTGATCGGCCGGCAGATCGGCGACATGGGTGGCTTCACCTACATGCAGTACATCGTGCCCGGGCTGATCATGATGTCGGTGATCACCAACTCCTACGGCAACGTGGTCTCGAGCTTCTTCGGCGCCAAGTTCCAGCGTTCGGTTGAAGAGTTGATGGTTTCGCCGGTGTCGCCCCACACCATCCTGATCGGTTACACCATCGGCGGCGTACTGCGCGGGCTGGCGGTGGGGGTGATTGTCACGATGCTGTCGATGTTTTTCACCGATTTGCAGGTGCATCACCTGGGGATCACGATCATTGTGGTGCTGCTGACCGCGACGATTTTCTCCCTGCTGGGCTTCATCAACGCCGTCTTTGCGCGCAATTTCGATGATATTTCCATCATCCCGACTTTTGTGCTGACGCCGTTGACCTATCTGGGCGGGGTGTTCTACTCGATCAACCTGCTGCCGCCGTTCTGGCAGACCGTGTCGCTTGCCAACCCGGTGCTGCACATGGTCAACGCCTTCCGCTTCGGCATTCTCGGTGTGTCGGACATCAAGATCAGCATCGCCCTGGCGTTCATGGTCGTCGCGACCATCGTGCTGTACCTGGGCTGCGCGCGGCTGCTGGTGAGCGGACGCGGGATGCGTCAGTAACTCGCCGCATACTGTGGGAGTGGGCATTTCACTCCCACATGGTGAGTTCCAATGTGGGAGCAAGCTCACTCCCAGATGTTTTGTTGTGTCCTTGCTATCGGCGTTTAGCCTTGCGACGCCGCCACTGCCGTCCGACCCACCAGCGCCAATACGCCATCGTCCCGAAATACCCCGCCACGCCCAGCACAATCCCCGCCACTACCGATCCCAGCAAAAACGGCTGCCACAAGGTCGACAGCTGTCCGCTGATCCAGCCCCAACTCAGTTCGTCCGGGAAATGCCGTGGCGGCAAGCCCATCAACAGCGCGCCGATTTTATAGGTGCAATAGAACACCGGCGGCATCGTCAGCGGGTTGGTCAGCCAGCACAGACTGACAGCGATCGGCATGTTGGCCCGCATCCAGATCGCCAGCACAGCGGCCAGCAGCATCTGCAACGGCATCGGCATCAAGGCGGCGAACAGCCCGATCCCCATTGCGCGCGCCACGGAGTGTCGATTGAGGTGCCAGAGGTTGGGGTCGTGCAGAAGGGCGCCAAGAAAGCGTAAGGATTTGTGTTCCCGGATGCTGTTCGGATCGGGCATGTACCGCTTGATCAGGTGGCGTGGCATACGGGAATCCGGCGAGGTGGGCGGGAAATTCGGGGAAGTATGCACGGATAGGCGCAAACGCAAATTCAGACTTTGTGACAATTAATAAACGCGAGGGCCCGGGCATCAGCTAAGCCATTGAAGTCGATTTCGGCCGCAGACAAGGAAAGCCTCATGCGCACAGGGATGCTCGCGCTTGCACTCGGATTGCTGACGTTGCGTTTTTTGCCCGCATTACCGCCGGTCTGGTTGCTGCTGATGATGCCAGTGGTCGCGCTGATGCTGCTGCCGTTTCGCACCTACCCGCTGGCGTTTTACCTGTTCGGCCTGACATGGGCCTGTGTCTCGGCCTCGTCCGCGCTGGACGATCGGCTGGCCGAGCGCCTCGACGGGCAGACACTCTGGCTGGAAGGACGCGTCGTCGGCCTGCCCCAGACCCTCGACGGCGTGGTGCGGTTTCAGCTGGAGGATCCGGTTTCACGGCGCGCGCGGCTGCCGGAGCAGATCCGCGTTGGCTGGTACGGCGGTCCGCCGATCAGCAGCGGCGAGCGCTGGCGTCTGGCCGTCAAACTCAAGCGGCCGGGCGGGCTGGTCAATCCCGGCGCGTTTGATTACCAGGCATGGCTGCTGGCCCAGCGCATTGGCGCCACCGGCACCGTGGTGGACGGCCAGCTGCTTGAGCCGGCGCGGGACAACTGGCGCGACGGGATTCGCCAGCGCCTGCTCAGTGTGGATGCTCGGGGCCGACAGGGCGGGTTGGCCGCCCTGGTGTTGGGCGACGATTCCGGACTGAGCGCCGCCGATTGGCAAGTCCTTCAGGACACCGGCACCGTTCACCTATTGGTCATTTCCGGGACGCACATCGGCTTACTCGCCGGTTTGCTTTACGGCCTCGTCGCAGGACTGGCTCGATGGGGGGTATGGCCGCCGTTTCTGCCCTGGCTGCCCTCGGCCTGCATCGCGGCGTTCGCGGGGGCGCTGGCGTACGGCGTGCTGACAGGTTTTGAAGTGCCGGTCCAGCGGGCCGTCATCATGCTGGGTCTGGTGCTGCTGTGGCGTCTGCGCTTCCGTCATCTGGGCACCACGTGGCCGCTGTTGCTGGCGCTGAATCTGGTGCTGATCGCCGAGCCGCTCATCACGCTACGCCCCGGCTTTTGGCTGTCGTTCCTGGCGGTCGGTATCTTGATGCTGATTTTCAGCGGGCGACTCGGGCGGTGGAGCTGGTTGCAAAGCTGGACCCGCGCACAATGGCTGATCGCGTTGGGCCTGTTGCCGGTGCTGCTGGCGCTGAGCCTGCCGGTGAGCGTGAGCGGCCCGGTCGTCAATCTGCTCGCGGTGCCGTGGGTGAGCGTGCTGATTTTGCCCCTGGCGTTGATTGGTACGCTGCTACTGGCGATTCCGCCACTGGGGGAAAGCCTGCTGTGGCTGGCAGGCGGCGCAATGGACGGGCTGTTTCGCTGGCTGACGTTCATGGCCGGTCTCGCTCCCGCCTGGACCGGTCCGCAGGTGCCGATGTGGGTCTGGCCGCTGAGCCTGCTCGGCGCTTTGCTGCTGTTGCTGCCCAAAGGCCTGCCGATGCGCCCGTTGGGCTGGCCCCTGCTGTTGCTGTGCATCTTCCCGCCGCAGAAATCCGTGCCCGTCGGGCAAGTCGACGTGCTGCAGCTGGACGTGGGGCAGGGCCTCGCCATTCTACTGCGTACCCGCGACCACGCATTGCTGTATGACGCGGGGCCGCGCTTCGGTGATTTCGATATCGGCGAGCGCGTGGTATTGCCGGCCATTCGGCGCGCCGGAATCAGACGGCTTGATACGCTGCTGCTCAGTCATGCCGATTCCGACCATGCCGGTGGTGCCGCCGCCGTTCGCAAAGGCCTGCCGGTTGCACGGGTGCTGGCGGGTGACGTAGGGCGCATGCCTGCCGAGTTGTCGGCCGAGTCCTGTCGTAACGGGGAAACATGGACGTGGGATGAAGTCATTTTCTCCACCTGGATATGGGAGCAAGCCGCCGAAGGCAACCAGGCCTCCTGCGTGCTGAGCGTCGAGGCCAATGGCGAGCGGCTGTTGCTCACCGGAGATATCGACGTGGCGGCAGAACGCGCGATGCTCGACGACGGCTTCGACGTCAGCGCCCACTGGCTTCAGTCCCCTCACCACGGCAGCCGCAGTTCTTCGTCACGGGCGTTTCTGCGCGCGGTGGGTGCACGCGGTGTGCTGATTTCCCGAGGCCGCAATAATGCGTTCGGTCATCCCCATCCGCTGGTGATGTCGCGTTACGCGTGGTCCGCCATGGAGGTTCACGACAGTGCCGTGCTGGGTGCCATCACCTTGCAACTGGGCGCCTACGAAGACGCCCGGGCTGAACGCAGGACACGACGCTTCTGGCGTGACTGAAGGGAGGGTTATTCATCGACACGTTCGGCGAGGCGCTGACGCTATGTTAGAGTGGCGCCACTTTTTTTCAGGGGGTGGTCGCTGTGTGGGAGCTGGTCAAATCAGGTGGCTGGATGATGCTACCGATCATTTTGAGTTCCATTGCCGCCGTCGGAATCATCATTGAACGCCTCTGGACCCTGCGCGCGAGCCGCATCACGCCGCCGCATTTGCTCGGTCAGGTGTGGCGCTGGATTCAGGACAAACAGCTGAGCGCCGAAAAGCTCAAGGAGCTGCGCGCCGACTCGCCGCTGGGTGAAATCCTCGCCGCCGGTCTGGCCAATTCCCGCCATGGTCGCGAGATCATGAAGGAGTGCATCGAGGAAGCCGCGGCCCGGGTCATTCACGAGCTGGAACGCTATCTGGCAACACTCGGCACCATCGCTGCCATGGCGCCGTTGCTGGGTCTGCTGGGGACGGTGCTCGGCATGATCGACATCTTCAGCTCGTTCACCAGCAGCGGCATGACCGGTAACGCCGGTATGCTCGCCAGCGGTATCTCCAAGGCGCTGATCTGTACGGCCTCGGGCCTGACCGTTGCGATTCCCGCCATCTTCTTTCACCGCTATCTGCAAAGCCGCGTCGATGAGCTGGTGGTCGGCATGGAACAGGAAGCCATCAAGCTGGTGGAAGTCGTGCAGGGCGATCGTGACGTCGATCTCACCGACGCCAAGCCGGACCTCAAGGCTGCCGCGCGTGGCGAGGGCAAGAAGAAGTGAAATTCCGCCGTCGCAAGCCCAGGGAGACCATCGACATCAATCTGGTGTCGCTGATCGACGTGGTGTTCATCCTGCTGCTGTTCTTCGTCGTGACCACTACGTTCACCCGGGAAACTCAGCTGCGCGTCGACCTGCCCCAGGCGGTGACCGGCGCTTCAGCCGATGACGTCGACAAAAAACACCTCGACATCACCATCAACGCCGATGGCGTTTATTCGGTGAACAACACGCTGCTGGGTGACAGCAAGCTGGAAACCCTCATCGATGCCCTGCAAAAGGAATCCGAGGGCGACACCAGTCTGCCGCTGTCGATCAGCGCTGACGGCAAGACCCCCCATCAGGCGGTGATTACCGCCATGGACGCCGCCGGCAAACTCGGTTTCGCTCATTTGCGCATGACCACGGTCGAGGCCGCATCGGCTAACTGATGGCATTCACCGACCGACTGCTCGACGCCTGGTACAACGGCCATCCGGCGCTGGTGCTGCTGCGCCCGCTCGAATGCCTGTACCGGCGCGTGGTGAACGGCAAACGCGCGCGTTTTCTCGCCGGGCAGGGCAGCATTTATAAAGCGCCTGTTCCGGTCGTGGTCGTCGGCAATATCACCATTGGCGGCACCGGCAAGACGCCGCTGATTCTGTGGATGATCGACCATTGCCGGGCCCGCGGGCTGCGCGTCGGTGTGGTCAGTCGCGGTTACGGCGCCAAACCGCCAAGCCTGCCTTGGCGCGTGCTGCCGCAACAGGCCGCTGCGCACGCGGGCGATGAACCGCTGCTGATCGTCAATCGCACTGGCGTGCCGCTGATGATCGACCCGGACCGCTCGCAGGCCGTGCGCGCCTTGCTGGCTGAAGAGCCCCTCGATCTCATTCTCTCGGACGACGGCCTGCAGCACTATCGCCTGAACCGCGACCTCGAACTGGTGCTGATCGATGCCGTCCGCGGCCTTGGCAATCGCCGTTGCCTGCCGGCGGGGCCGCTGCGCGAACCGGTCGAGCGGCTGCAAAGCGTGGATGCGCTGCTGTACAACGGCGCGGGCTCCGAACGCGAAGACGGCTTCGGGTTTCAACTCAAGCCCTCGGCGCTGGTCAACCTGGTCAGCGGTGAACGCCGGCCGGTCGATCATTTCCCGCCGGGGCAGCAGGTCCACGCGGTGGCCGGTATCGGTAATCCGCAACGTTTCTTCAACACCCTCGAAGGACTACACTGGCGGCCTGTTCCACATGCGTTCGCCGACCACGCCGTGTTCAGCGCCCAGGCCCTGTCGTTTACCCCGGCATTGCCCGTGGTCATGACCGAGAAGGACGCCGTCAAATGCGCGTCCTTTGCTGCGTCGGACTGGTGGTACCTGGCCGTGGAAGCCGTGCCTTCGCCGGCGTTCGTCAGTTGGTTTGATTCGCAGTTAACCCGTCTTTTGCCATGACTCGCTCAGGATCTCTTATGGACACCAAATTGCTCGACATTCTTGCCTGCCCGATCTGCAAGGGTCCGCTCAAGCTCAGCGCCGACAAAACCGAGCTGATCAGCAAAGGCGCCGGCCTTGCCTACCCGATCCGCGACGGCATCCCGGTGATGCTGGAGAGCGAAGCGCGCACCCTCACCACCGACGAGCGTCTGGACAAATGACCGCAGCGTTTACCGTTGTCATTCCGGCGCGCTATGGGTCGAGTCGCTTTCCCGGCAAGCCGCTGAAAACCATCGCCGGCAAGCCGATGATCCAGCACGTCTGGGAACAGGCGCGCAAAAGCAGCGCAGAGCGTGTCGTGGTTGCCACTGACGATCAGCGAATCGTCGAGGCCTGCCAGGCGTTCGGCGCCGAAGTACTGATGACACGCGACGACCACAATTCCGGGACCGATCGCCTGGCTGAAGTCGCCGCCCAGCTGGGTCTGGCCGACGACGCCATCGTGGTCAACGTTCAGGGCGATGAACCGATGATCCCGCCGGCCGTGATCGATCAGGTTGCCGACAACCTCGCCGCACACCCTGAAGCGCGCATGTCGACCCTCGCCGAGCCGATCGAGGACGTGGCATCGCTGTTCAATCCCAACGTGGTCAAGGTCTGCTCGGACCTCAACGGCCTGGCCCTTACCTTCAGCCGCGCGCCGCTGCCCTGGGCTCGCGATGCGCTGGCGAAGTCCCGCGACGTACTGCCGGAAGGCGTGCCGTACCGCCGTCACATCGGCATCTATGCCTACCGCGCCGGGTTCCTCCACGATTTCGTCAGCTGGGGTCCTTGCTGGCTGGAAAACACCGAAAACCTGGAGCAATTGCGTGCGCTCTGGCATGGCGTGCGCATCCATGTGGCCGACGCCCTTGAAGCGCCACCGGCCGGCGTCGACACCGCTGAAGACCTGGAACGCGTTCGTCGTCTGCTGGAGGTGTGATGAGCATGGGTCTGGCCGTTCTTCCACTGTTTTCGCGGATGCACCCATGACGCTGAATGTACAGCACGACGTGCCACTCAAGCCCTACAACACGTTCGGCGTGGCGGTGCGCGCCCGGCGATTTGCCGAGGCGTTCAGCGACGACGACGTGCGCGAGGCCTTGGCGTATTCGTCTGGCCACGACGTGCCGCTGATGGTCATCGGCGGCGGGAGTAACTTGCTGCTGACCCGTGATGTCGACGCCCTCGTGTTGCGCATGGCCAACCGTGGCATCCGCATCACCCATGAGGACTGCGGCGGCGCCATTGTTGAAGCGGAGGCGGGCGAGCCCTGGCATCCTTTCGTGCTGGACACCCTCGCCAAGGGGCTGGCCGGGCTGGAAAACCTCAGCCTGATCCCCGGCACCGTCGGCGCTGCACCGATGCAAAACATCGGCGCTTACGGCGTTGAGCTCAAGGATATTTTCCACAGCCTGACCGCGATGGATCGACACAGCGGCGAGCTGCGGGAATTTACCCTGGCTGACTGCGAATTCGGTTATCGAGACAGCCTGTTCAAGCGTCAGCCAAACCGTTGGCTGATCCTGCGGGTTCGCTTCAAGCTCAGCTATTCTGCGAGTCTGCATCTGGACTACGGTCCGGTGCGGCAGCGGCTGGAAGAGCAGGGCATCAAAGAACCTTCGCCGATGCACGTGAGTCGGGCGATCTGCGCCATTCGCAGCGAAAAACTGCCGGACCCCGCGACGCTGGGCAATGCGGGGAGCTTCTTCAAGAACCCGCTGGTGTCCGCTGAGCAGGTTGCCGTGATCAAACTCACGCACCCAGACGTGGTCGGCTACCCTCAGGCCGATGGCCAGGTAAAGCTGGCGGCCGGCTGGTTGATCGAGCAGGCGGGCTGGAAAGGCTTTCGTGACGGCGACGCCGGCGTCCATGCGTTGCAGTCGCTGGTGCTGGTCAACTATGGCGAAGCATCCGGCGGACAGTTGCTCGGCCTCGCGCAGCGGATTCAGGCGGACATTCTGGAGCGCTTCGGTGTTGCGCTGGAAATGGAACCCAACCTTTATTGACCGGCTGCGTCGTCTTCCGGTCTGAGCGCCACTTCGCCTGTACTCAGTGAGGGTTGAGCATGAGTGAAACCCTGTGTGCCATCGTGCTGGCAGCGGGTCTCGGCAGCCGCTACCGAGCGGTTGCCGGTCAGCACCGCAACAAGCTGCTGGCGCAATGCCTCGGGCGTGACGGCACGGAGCGTTCGGTGCTGGAGCAGGTGCTGGTCAACGTCAGCGCCCTTGCCGATAAAACCGTCCTGCTGACCCGAGCCGATTACTGCAGTGTGGCCGAGTCGGGCCTGCGCCATGGCTATGAAGTGGTGGTGCTGGATTCCCCCGGCATGGGCGACAGCATCGCCGCTGCCGTTTCCGCCGAGCCCGCCCATCGCGGCTGGCTGATTGCCTTGGGCGACATGCCCTTCATTCATGCTGACACACTCGAACGCGTGGCCCGCTCGGTGGAAGACGACGCCATCAGCGTGCCGGTCCATGCCGGACAGTATGGGCATCCCGTCGCCTTTGGTCGTGCGTTCGGGCCAGCGCTCATGGCACTGGCCGGGGAGAAGGGCGCCAAGCGGCTTTTCCAGGGTGCGCGCATCAAGGAAATCGAGGTCGACGACCCGGGTGTGTTATGGGATGTGGACGTGCCTGCGGCGTTGACCTTTCAACCGCGGTGATCTCAACCCGGCCGAACCGCCCTCCATGCCGCGGTCCTGACCGTCAAGCACAAAAAAGCCCCACCTGCTCACACAGGTGGGGCTTTTTGGTCACGGCCGATTAAACGAGCGGTTTAGGCTCATCCGAGGCTTGCGCCTCTTTCTGCTGACGCTCGGCTTCCAGACGACGGCGGCGCACTTCACGAGGATCGTTCGGTGCACGGCCATTGCTGGCAACCGGCAGCGCAGGCGCCTCTTCAGCGACAGGTTCTGCAACCGGCGCCTGAGGAGGTTCGACCGCCACTGGCGCGGCGACGATCTCCGGTGCCGCGGTCTTAGCAGCTGCTTCGACGGCTGGCGCAATGACCGGTTCAGCGACCACTGGCTGCTGAGCAACGGGCTCGACGGCTTTCGGTGCTTCGATTGCCGGCGCCTTGGCGTGCTCTGGCTCTGCGGCCTGAGCCGGTTCAGTAATCTGAACAAGCTCAGGTGCCTTGGCAAGCTCGGCAGCCTGAACAGGCTCAGCCGCTTTGACAGGCTCAACGACGTGAACCGGCTCAGCGACGGCTACCTCAACCGCCTCATGCTCCAGCGCAGGAGTTGGCATAAACGCAGGGGCTTCCACAACCGCTGGCGCTTCAACAGCGACCGGGATCTCGGCACTGGCTGGCGCGTCGGTCGACTCGGCTTCAGCGGCTGCTTTCACCTGACGCTCGAACGGGCTCAACGAGGCGTCGAAGGTTGCCACTTCCACTTCCGGCATCACCGAACGCTTGGCTTCAGGCGCAGGGTTTTCGACAACCGGCGCTTCAGGCGCTGCTTCGGAGGCCTGAGCGACAGGTGCCGCTTCAGTTGCGCTGGCTTCAACGGGCGTGTTCGCACGTTCAGCCTGGCGGTGGGCATCGGCTTCGGCAGTGGCGCTGATGACGCGCTCCGCTACAGCAGCAACGCTTGCACTGGCGGCAACGTTGCCACGGTCAGCGTTCGCGTGCACTTCGTCACGGGATTCATGACCCGGCTCGTTGCCTTCCCCGTGGAGTGCTTCAGAACCTTCCGAACCCTCAACGCCTTCGCTGCCTTCGATTTCATTACCGTTGGCATCACGTTGACGCTCGCGACGGTTGCTGCGACGACGCTGACCGCGTGAACGACGACGAGGGCGATCGCCTTCGGCGTGCTCCTGGTTGTCATCCTGTTGCTCTTCGGTGGTCAGCAGGGTTTCGTCTTCCGCAGCCACTGCAACCTGCTCGGTCCGTGGTTGACGCTCTTCACGGGGTGCACGCGGCTGACGCTCTTCACGCGGGGCGCGCTCAGGGCGTTCTTCGCGGGGCAGGTTGACAGCCGGTGCGGCGTCGATCGGCTCACGCAGTTCACGCACACGCTCTTCACGCGGCTTGCGGTCTTCACGCCCGGCACGTGGCTGACGCTCTTCGCGAGGAGCACGTGCTGCACGCTCTTCGCGCGGTGCAGTGGTTTCGTCACGGGCTTCACGCGGCTCGCGCGCTGCTCGCTCTTCACGAGGCGCGCGCTCCTCACGTGGGGCACGTTCTTCACGAGGTGCGCGTTCTTCGCGATCGGCACGCGGCGCACGTTCTTCACGCGGCTTGCGTTCTTCGTCACGACGGCCGTTACGGCTGCGGCTCTGCTGACGGCCGTTACGGCGCTCGTCGTTGCGCGCAGGGCGCTCGGCAGCCGGTTTTTCGACCACGGCGGCAGGCGCAGGAGCAGGCTCTTCCTTGGAAGCGAACAGGCTGACCAGCGATTTCACCAGACCCTTGAACAGGCTTGGCTCATGGGCGACCGGTGCAGGCGCAGCGGCAACCGGCGCAGCGGCTTCAACCGGAACCGGTGCGTTGGCGCGGGCCGGTGCGGTTTTGACTGCGGCTTCCTGGCGAACCAGGGTGCGGGTAGCGGCGGCAGGCGGTGCAACTTCTTCCACTTCAGCAGCAGCGGCAGCGATTTCATAGCTGGTCTGCAGGCTATGCGCTTCCGGACTGTCATCACGCAGACGCTGCACTTCGAAGTGCGGAGTTTCGAGATGATCGTTCGGCAGAATGATGATGCGCGCGCGGGTACGCAGTTCGATTTTGGTGATCGAGTTGCGCTTTTCGTTGAGCAGGAACGCAGCGACCGGGATCGGCACTTGAGCGCGCACTTCGGCAGTGCGGTCCTTCAGCGCTTCTTCTTCGATCAGGCGCAGGATGGCCAGCGACAGCGATTCAACGTCACGGATGATGCCGGTACCGTTGCAGCGCGGGCAGACAATGCCGCTGCTCTCGCCCAGGGAGGGGCGCAGACGCTGACGGGACATTTCCAGCAGGCCGAAGCGCGAGATGCGACCGACCTGAACGCGGGCACGATCGGCCTCCAGGCTTTCACGGACCTTTTCTTCCACGGCGCGCTGGTTCTTGGCCGGGGTCATGTCGATGAAGTCGATGACGATCAGGCCGCCGATGTCACGCAGACGCAGTTGACGGGCGATTTCCTCAGCCGCTTCAAGGTTGGTCTGCAGGGCGGTCTCTTCGATGTCGCTGCCTTTGGTGGCGCGCGCCGAGTTGATGTCGATGGACACCAGGGCTTCGGTTGGATCGATGACGATGGACCCACCGGAAGGCAGTTCGACGACGCGCTGGAAGGCGGTTTCGATCTGGCTTTCGATCTGGAAACGGTTGAACAGCGGAACGCTGTCTTCGTAGAGCTTGATCTTGCTGGCGTACTGCGGCATCACCTGACGGATGAACGTCAGCGCTTCTTCCTGGGCTTCGACGCTGTCGATCAGCACTTCGCCGATATCCTGGCGCAGATAGTCGCGGATGGCGCGGATGATGACGTTGCTTTCCTGATAGATCAGGAACGGCGCGGAGCGGTCGAGGGAAGCCTCTTTGATCGCGGTCCACAGCTGCAGCAGGTAATCGAGGTCCCACTGCATTTCTTCGCTGCTGCGGCCAAGGCCGGCAGTACGAACGATCAGACCCATGTCGGCAGGGGCGATCAGGCCGTTCAGCGCTTCACGCAGTTCGTTGCGCTCTTCGCCTTCGATACGACGGGAAATGCCGCCGGCGCGCGGGTTGTTCGGCATCAGGACCAGGTAACGGCCTGCGAGGCTGATGAACGTGGTCAGGGCTGCGCCCTTGTTGCCACGTTCTTCTTTCTCGACCTGAACGATGACTTCCTGGCCTTCGCTCAGGACGTCCTTGATGTTGACGCGGCCTTCAGGCGACTTCTTGAAGTATTCGCGGGAGATTTCTTTCAGCGGCAGAAAGCCGTGACGCTCGGAGCCGAAGTCGACAAACGCGGCTTCAAGGCTGGGTTCGATACGCGTGATCCGGCCTTTATAGATGTTGGCCTTCTTCTGTTCGCGGGCCCCGGATTCGATGTCCAGGTCGTAGAGGCGCTGGCCGTCTACCAGCGCAACACGCAACTCTTCGGGTTGAGTTGCGTTAATCAGCATTCTTTTCATGTAGTACCGTCGGTTTCCGGGCTGCCGGAAACGGCGTTCGGCACACACGACTTCTCACGGTCGGTGTCAGGGCACGTCAGGAGTGCTTGAACACTCCAGTGTCTAACGAGGTTCGGCCAGCGGGGCCGAGTCGCGACGACGTTCCTGCTTGCTGTGGTGACAAATGACACCCTGTCAGCAAAAGCTTTGTCAGGAGGAGGAATCAACCATCGGTAGCGGACGATATGAAGCGTCTTGAATAAAGCCTTGTGCTACACAGTCCGACGGTTGTGCGTCTCCACCCCACACGTATCCCTGATAATTCGGGTGCTGCCGCGCGCTGAATCCGCAGCGGGTTGCATTTATCGCAAGCTTCCATGGGAAGTTCGCGCGTCATGGCTCAAATAAGGCGTGGTTTCCGAAGCATTCGCCCGGTGCGACTGCCAGCGACTGCACTTTGTGAACTGGCCTTGAACGTGGGCCTCGATGGCGAGTGACTCACTCTGCGATCGGGCTTGTTTCAGGCCTCATGTCACCTGCGCTCGTTACGCTTGCATATCTTCCGTTGTCACCGAAAGCCCCGTAGGACGGCCTCGCGCCCTCGTGAATTGCGTTGGGCAGGGCCGGCTGTCATACCGTTTGTCCGCTGTCCAGGCCGCTTTTGGCGGCGTTCGCGACTATAGCAGCAATCATTAAGTGCTTCAAATCCATAAAAAATTGTTATGATTTGCGCCATGACAAATCTCACCCCCCCAACCCCCGGCGTCCGGCTGGTAGAGGTTGCGCCGGAATTTGCCGGTCAACGCATCGATAACTTTCTGATCACGTACCTCAAGGGCGTTCCCAAGACCTTGATTTACCGCATTTTGCGCAAAGGCGAAGTGCGTGTGAACAAGGGGCGGATCAAGCCCGAGTACAAGCTTCAGGCAGGCGATGTCGTGCGCGTGCCACCCGTTCGCGTGCCTGAGCGCGACGAGCCTGTGCCGGTTGCCCAGGGTCTGCTGCAGCGCCTCGAGGCCGCCATTGTCCACGAAGACAAAGGCCTGATCGTCCTCAACAAGCCTGCTGGCATCGCGGTTCACGGCGGCAGCGGCTTGAGTTTTGGCGTCATCGAAGCCTTCCGTCAGTTGCGGCCCGATGCGAAGGAGCTGGAGCTGGTCCACCGCCTGGACCGTGACACCTCCGGGCTGCTTATGATCGCCAAGAAGCGCAGCACGTTGCGTCACCTCCATGAGCAGTTGCGCGGCGATGGCGTGGACAAGCGCTACATGGCGCTGGTCCGCGGAAACTGGCCGACCGCCCAGAAGCAGGTCCGTGCGCCGTTGCTCAAGAGCAACCTTCGCTCTGGCGAGCGCATGGTCGAGGTCAATGATGAAGGCAAGGAGGCGCTGACCCTGTTCAAGGTGCTGCGTCGCTTCGGAGACTTCGCCACCATGGTCGAAGCCCGGCCCATCACTGGCCGTACCCACCAGATTCGCGTTCACGCTTTGCATGCAGGCCACTGTATTGCCGGTGACCCCAAATACGGTGACGAGGATTTCAGTCGCGAAATCCGTGACCTCGGCGGCAAGCGCCTGTTTCTGCATGCGTATGCCCTGACGGTGCCGCTGCCCGATGGCGGCGAGCTGAAGCTCGAAGCGCCCGTCGACGAGATGTGGGCCAAGACCGTGGAGCGACTGCTGCTTGCGCCCTGATTACGAACTGCTGATCTTCGACTGGGACGGCACGCTGTCCGATTCCGTCGGTCGTATCGTCGATTCGATGCAGGCCGCCGCGCGCCTTGCCGGTCGTCCGGTGCGTGATGATGACGCAATCAAGGGCATCATCGGACTGGGTTTGCCGGAGGCGATACGCACGCTGTACCCGGACATCACCGACAGCGACCTGATCGTTTTCCGCCAGCACTACGCTGACGGTTACATGGCCATGGACGTTGAGCCTTCGAAGCTGTTCGACGGGGTGCGTGAGTCGCTGGAGGTGTTTCGTGCCGAGGGCTATCGCCTGGCGGTCGCCACCGGCAAGGCCCGGCGTGGTCTGGATCGGGTCCTCAAGGCCCACGGCTGGCTCGACTTCTTCGACGCCACTCGCGCAGCGGACGAAACGGCCAGCAAGCCCGATCCGCTGATGCTCAATGAAATCCTGCAGCATTGCGGCGTCAGGCCCGAAAGGGCGCTGATGGTTGGCGATGCTTCGTTCGATCTGCTCATGGCGCGCAACGCCGGGATGGATTCGGTGGCGGTCGGGTACGGCGCGCAAGCGCTTGGCTCGCTGCTTCAATACCGGCCGCGTCTGGCGATCGAACACTTTTCCGAATTGCGCACCTGGTTGGGTGCGCGGACTGCTGAAACTTCGTTGTTGGGGTAACTGATCTATGTCGGACGAATGGAAATCTCCGTCTTCGCCAGAGCGCGACGACGCAGGGGATGCAAAGAGCTGGAAACTGCTGGAAAAGACCCTGCTCGCCAGCGTGCAGGAGCAGCGTCGGTCGCGGCGCTGGGGGATCTTCTTCAAATCCCTGACCTTTCTTTATCTGTTCGGCGCGCTGGCGTTGTTCTCGCCGCTGATGGATGTCGGCAAGGGCGCTTCACGCAGCACCAGCCACACCGCGCTGATCGAAGTGAAGGGCATGATCGCCGACACCGAGGCCGCCAGTGCCGACAATATCGTTGGCAGCCTGCGGGCCGCGTTCGAAGACGAAAAAACCAAGGGCGTGATTCTGCGCATCAACAGCCCGGGCGGCAGTCCGGTGCAGTCCGGCTACATCTACGATGAAATCCGCCGTCTGCGTGCGCAGAAGCCGAACATCAAGGTATATGCGGTGATCACTGATCTTGGCGCGTCTGGTGCGTATTACATCGCCAGCGCCGCCGACCAGATCTACGCGGACAAGGCCAGTCTGGTGGGCTCTATCGGTGTCACGGCGGCCGGTTTCGGTTTTGTCGGCACGATGGAGAAGCTGGGTGTTGACCGTCGTACCTACACCTCGGGCGAGCACAAGGCCTTCCTTGACCCGTTCCAGCCGCCGAAGCCTGACGAGACCGCTTTCTGGCAGGGTGTCTTGGACACCACCCACAACCAGTTCATCGCCAGCGTAAAAGCGGGCCGCGGTGATCGCCTGAAAGATAAGGACCATCCGGAGCTGTTCTCGGGCCTGGTCTGGACCGGTGAGCAGGCAGTCGGCCTGGGGCTGGTCGATGGTCTTGGCAGTGCCAGCTATGTGGCGCGCGACATCATTGGCGAGAAAGAGATGGTCGATTACACGGTTAAAGAGTCGCCGTTCGATCGCTTCTCGAAAAAGATGGGCGCCAGCGTCGCTGAGCAGATCGCGATGTGGGCAGGCTTCAAAGGGCCGTCCCTGCGCTGATCGCTACAGTGTTGATGTGATGAAGAGCCCGGCCATTGGTCGGGCTTTTCGCATCTATTTTTTATCGAGGTCAGGGCAGCTCGATGCCTTCGTTCATCAGCATGTCCACCAGGCGTATTAAAGGAAGGCCTATCAGACTGGTCGCATCCGGGCCTTCGGTGCTGCGGAACAGGCTGACGCCCAGTCCCTCGGCCTTAAAGCTGCCTGCGCAATCGTATGGCTGCTCGGCGTGGAGGTAGCGGCTGATGCGAGCGTCGTCGAGCTGGCGCATGTGCACGGTGAAAGGCACGCAATCAACCTGGCACTCACCCGTACGGCTGTTGAAGAGCGCAAGGCCGGTGAGGAAGCTGACGCTGTTGCCGCTGCTCGCCTTCAGCTGTGCCAGCGCGCGGTCGAACGTGTGCGGCTTGCCGAGGATCTGCTCGCCAAGCACGGCCACCTGGTCTGAACCGATAATCAGGTGGTCGGGGAATTGCTCAGCGAGTGCCATGGCTTTCTCGCGTGCCAGGCGAATCACGAGGTCGATTGCCGGCTCGTCTGGCCGACGGTTTTCATCGATGTCGGGCGACGCGCAGACGAATGGCAACCGCAGGCGATTCAGCAATTCGCGGCGGTAGGGCGAGCTGGAAGCAAGGAGTAGAGGCAGCATGGGTGTCTCCGTAACATGAAAGTCGAGTGTAATCAGCGGCTCAGGTTGCGAACAGGCCTGAATTTCCTTTGACAGTCGCAAGGGTCGTCCCTAGAATGCTGCGCCTATGTTGAATGACCCGATTCCACCTCACGTTGACCCGCGCAAATTAGCTGATCGTGGCACTACTCTTCAGGGAGAGATGCTGCTGGCTGATTTGGAGAGACTCTGCGACCCGCTTGCTGACAATCTCGGTACGGTGCAGGCGAAATTCGTTTTTGAGCGAGACGAGCAGCGCGCTGTGGTTATCCACAGTGCAATTGACGTCGAAGTCAAAATGGTTTGCCAGCGTTGTCTTGAGCTGGTCACCTTTCCAATCCACAGCGAATGCAGTTATGCGGTGGTGAAGGAGGGTGCAAACACCCAGTCGTTGCCGAAAGGCTATGACGTGCTGGAACTCGGCGAAGATCCCATGGATCTGCTGGCTTTGATCGAGGATGAGCTTCTGCTCGCCTTGCCCATTGTTCCAACTCATGATCCGAAAGAATGCCAGCCGCCGGCGGACCTCAACGAGTCCGAGCCGAGCGAGGACGAGGTAACGCGGTCCAACCCGTTCAGTGTATTGGCGCAGTTAAAGCGTGACCCAAACGTTTAGGAGTTAATCAATTATGGCTGTTCAGCAGAACAAAAAATCCCGCTCTGCCCGTGACATGCGTCGTTCCCACGACGCTCTCGAGGCTAGCACTCTGTCTGTAGAAAAAACCACCGGTGAAGTTCACCTGCGTCACCACGTATCGCCAGAAGGCGTATACCGTGGCCGTAAAGTGATCGACAAGGGCGCTGACGAGTAATTTCTTGTCTGCTCCGGTCATCGCGATCGACGCAATGGGCGGGGACTTCGGTCCCCGCAGCATTGTTCAGGCCTGCGTCGCCTGCCTGCTTGCTACCCCCTCGCTACACCTGACCCTTGTTGGTCAATCCTCCCTTCTCGAAGACCTCATCGCACGCCACTCCGGTGTCGATCGCTCGCGCCTGCACGTTGTGCACGCCGGTGAAGTCATCACCATGGACGAGCGTCCGTCCCAGGCCTTGCGGGGCAAACCTGATTCGTCGATGCGTGTCGCGTTGGGGCTTCTCGCCGAGGGCAAGGCCCATGCCTGTGTCAGTGCAGGCAATACCGGTGCCTTGATGGCGCTGTCCCGATTCGTGTTGAAAACCTTGCCGGGCATCGACCGCCCGGCCATGGTGGCAGCGATGCCGACCAGGGGCGGTTATTGCCAGCTGCTGGATCTGGGTGCGAACGTTGATTGCACCGCCGAGCATCTCTATCAGTTTGCCGTGATGGGTTCGGTGGCGGCCGAGGCGCTGGGCGTGGTGCGACCCAAAGTCGCACTGCTGAACGTCGGCACCGAAGACATCAAGGGCAATCAGCAGGTCAAGCTGGCTGCCGGTCTGTTGCAGGCTGCGCCGGGGCTGAACTACATCGGTTTTGTCGAAGGCGATGGCCTGTATCGGGGTGAAGCGGATGTCGTGGTCTGTGACGGCTTCGTGGGCAATGTGCTGCTGAAATCCAGCGAAGGCCTGGCGCTGATGATTGGCGAGCGCATCGAGGGGCTGTTTCGTCGCAACGTGCTGTCGCGGCTGGTGGGGTTGATGGCAAGGCCTGTGCTCGGCCAGCTCAAGGCCGACCTGGCCCCGGCGCGTCACAACGGTGCCAGTTTTCTCGGGCTGCAGGGCATTGTGGTGAAAAGCCACGGTTCGGCCGATGCCCAGGGTTTCCAGAGCGCAATACAGCGGGCACTGATCGAGATTCAGGAAAACCTGCCCCAGCGCTTGCGCGGTCGTCTTGAGGATCTGCTTTAGGGCTTCAGTGCGAGTCTTGGGCTAGAATGTGACGCCTGTGACCGTGTGGTCATCCAACTGTCCACCGCAGCACATTGAATTACCTCGCGTTCGGCCCGCCGGACGCTCATTTTGACGAGAATAATCAGGGGCTTGTTAATGTCTGCTTCCGTCGCATTTGTCTTTCCGGGCCAGGGCTCGCAGTCCCTCGGCATGCTGGCCGAGCTGGGCGCGCAGCATCCGCTGGTGCTGGAGACGTTCAAAGAAGCTTCCGCTGCTCTGGGCTACGACCTCTGGGCGCTGACCCAGCAGGGCCCGGAAGAGAGCCTCAACCAGACCGATAAAACCCAGCCTGCCATCCTCACCGCATCGATTGCCTTGTGGCGTCTGTGGCTGGCGGAAGGCGGCGTGCGCCCTGCGTATGTCGCCGGGCACAGTCTGGGTGAGTACAGCGCACTGGTCGCAGCCGGTAGCCTGACCCTTGCCGATGCGGTGAAGCTGGTCGAGCGCCGGGGTCAGTTGATGCAGGAAGCCGTGCCTGCGGGGCAGGGCGGCATGGCGGCCATTCTCGGCCTGGACGATGCGGTGGTCATTGCTGCCTGTGCCGAAGCGGCTCAGGGAGACGTGGTCAGCGCGGTGAATTTCAATTCGCCCGGACAAGTCGTGATTGCCGGCGCCAAGGCCGCCGTGGAGCGCGCCATCGAAATCTGCAAGGCCAAGGGTGCCAAGCGCGCCTTGCCGTTGCCGGTGAGCGTGCCTTCGCACTGCGAGCTGATGCGCCCGGCGGCGGAACGCTTCGCCGAGTCGATCGCTGCCATTGACTGGCAGGTGCCTCAGATCCCGCTGGTGCAGAATGTCACCGCGAGTGTCGTGTCCGACCTCGGTACGCTGAAAGCCGATCTGCTGCAGCAGCTCTACAAGCCAGTGCGCTGGGTCGAATCGATCCAGACGCTGGCCGCCCAGGGCTCCCTGCAACTGGTCGAGTGCGGCCCGGGCAAGGTTCTCGCCGGATTGAACAAGCGTTGCGCCGATGGCGTGGCCACCCACAACCTCAATACCCCAGACGCCTTCGCCGCCGCTCGTGCGGCGCTGGCCTGATTAGGAGACGCCTGCATGAGTCAGGGTAAAGTTGCACTTGTCACCGGCGCGAGCCGTGGCATTGGCCGGGCGATCGCCCTTGAACTGGGTCGTAACGGCGCTATCGTCGTGGGCACGGCGACTTCCGAGTCCGGTGCCGAGAAAATCACCGCTTATTTCAAGGAAAGCGGCATCGAAGGCTTCGGTCTGGCGCTGGACGTGGGCAGCGACGAATCCGTTGCAGCCGCGCTCGCCCAGATCACCGAGCGCGTTGGCGCGCCGTTGATCCTGGTCAATAACGCCGGTATCACCCGTGACAACCTGATGATGCGCATGAAGGATGACGAGTGGCACGACGTCATCAACACCAACCTGAGCAGTCTGTTCCGCCTGTCCAAGGGCGTCCTGCGCGGGATGACCAAGGCGCGTTGGGGCCGGATCATCAGCATTGGCTCGGTGGTGGGTGCCATGGGCAACGCAGGTCAAGTAAACTACGCAGCCGCCAAGGCGGGTCTGGAAGGCTTCAGTCGTGCCCTGGCACGTGAAGTAGGGTCGCGTGCAGTGACGGTCAACTCGGTGACGCCGGGTTTCATCGATACCGACATGACCCGCGAGCTGCCAGAAGCGCAACGTGATTCCCTGACGGCCCAGATTCCTCTGGGCCGACTGGGGCAGGCAGAAGAGATCGCGCATGTTGTCGCTTTTCTTGCCTCGGAAGGTGCAGGCTACGTGACCGGGGCTACAATCCCCGTTAACGGCGGCATGTACATGTGACCGGTCGTATCGAAAAAATGTCATACGGGCTGTCTAAAATCCGTTATAAAGCTGAAATCTTTTAAGGGGCAGAAGGCTGTCGGGCGTAGCGGGAATTGCGTTTAGCTTGAAATGCGCAAAACCTCTTCTATACACTTACCCATCGGCCAGCTGCCTGAATTTGTCCACTAGGAGTTAAAACACGGTATGAGCACCATCGAAGAGCGCGTCAAGAAAATCGTTGCCGAACAACTTGGCGTCAAGGAAGAGGAAGTCACCAACAGTGCTTCCTTCGTTGAAGACCTGGGTGCCGACTCCCTTGATACCGTTGAGCTGGTAATGGCTCTGGAAGAGGAATTCGAGACCGAAATCCCTGACGAAGAAGCCGAGAAGATCACCACTGTTCAAGCGGCTATCGATTACGTTACTGCCCACCAGGCGTAAGATTTTGTAATCGTAGTTTGCTGTCCTGGAGAAACCGCACTGCCCCTGGCGTGCGGTTTTTTCTTTGAATAGGGCAGCGTTTCATCAATAGAAGAAAGGAGAGTCCTGTGTCGCGTAGACGCGTCGTGGTCACCGGTATGGGTATGCTGACGCCTTTGGGCACGGATGTGCCGAGCACCTGGCAAGGCATTCTGGCTGGCCAGAGTGGCATTGGGCCTATCGAACACACGGACCTGTCCCAATACACCACCCGCTTTGGCGGTTCGGTCAAGGGATTCAATGTCGAGGAATACCTGTCGGCCAAAGAGGCCCGCAGACTCGATCTGTTCATTCAGTACGGGCTGGCTGCCAGCTTTCAGGCCGTGCGCAACTCCGGTATCAAGATCGACGACACCAATCGCGAGCGCGTCGGCGTGGCGATGGGATCAGGCATCGGGGGCCTCACCAACATCGAGAACACCAGCCGGCTGATGCATGAGCAGGGGCCGGGCAAGATCTCCCCGTTCTTCGTACCGGGGTCGATCATCAACATGATTTCCGGGTTCCTGTCGATCCACCTCGGCGCACAGGGCCCCAACTACGCCATCGCCACCGCCTGCACCACGAGCACGCACTGCATCGGCATGGCCGCGCGCAACATCGCGTACGACGAAGCCGATGTGATGATCGCCGGCGGCGCTGAAATGGCGGCCTGCGGCCTGGGCATGGGCGGCTTCGGCGCCTCGCGCGCGCTGTCTACCCGCAACGATGAGCCGGCGCGCGCCAGCCGTCCCTGGGACAAGGGCCGCGACGGCTTCGTGCTGTCCAACGGTGCTGGCGCCATGGTCCTCGAAGAGCTCGAGCACGCCAAAGCGCGTGGCGCGACCATCTACGCCGAGCTGATCGGCTTTGGCATGAGCGGCGATGCGTTTCATATGACCTCGCCGCCGGATGACGGCGCCGGTGCCGCGCGCTGCATCACCAACGCGCTGCGCGATGCCAAGATTCGTCCCGAGGACGTGCAATACATCAACGCCCATGGCACCTCCACGCCTGCGGGCGATCTGGCCGAAGTCAGCGCCATCAAGAAGGTATTCGGCGAGCACGCCTACAAGCTGGCTGTCAGTTCGACCAAGTCGATGACAGGCCACCTGTTGGGCGCCGCCGGGGCCATCGAAGCGATTTTCAGTGTGCTGGCGATCAAGGATCAGGTCGCGCCACCGACGATCAACCTCGACGAGCCTGATGAAGGCTGCGACCTGGACTTCGTTCCCCACGAACCGCGGAAAATGCCGATCGACGTGGTGATCTCCAACTCCTTCGGTTTCGGTGGCACAAACGGCTCGCTGGTCTTCCGCCGGTACGCCGAATGACCGTGAGCTGGATCGATGGCCTTTCAGCTGACTCCCTGGCCGTCAAGGACCGGGGGTTGGCGTACGGCGATGGTCTCTTCGAGACTGTCCTTGTAAAGGCCGGACAGCCATTGCTCTTCCAGCGTCATTTGCAGCGTCTGGCACTGGGTGCTCAGCGCCTGGCGTTGAACCTCGATCTGGCATTGGTCGAGGAGGAGTGCTGCCGCTTCGCCGCTCAATTGGGTGAAGGCGTGATGAAACTCATCGTCACCCGTGGCGACGGCGTACGTGGCTATGCACCCGCTGCGGACGCACAGCCGAGACGCATCCTCCAGGCAAGTGCGCTGCCGGTGTATCCCGAGGCCCATGCAGAGCAGGGCGTCAAACTGTTCGCCTGTCAGACCCGTCTCGCCGAACAGCCGCTGCTGGCCGGGCTCAAGCACCTCAATCGCCTTGAGCAAGTGCTGGCCCGTGGGGAATGGCAAGGTGCCGAGTACGCCGAAGGGCTGATGCGGGACGTGTCGGGGCGGATCGTCGAGGCGGTCTACAGCAATCTGTTTATGGTCAAGGGCGGGGTGTTGCTGACGCCGGACCTGCGCCGCTGTGGCGTGGCTGGTGTGATGCGGGCCGAGATTCTGGCGCTGGCGGAGCGCGAGAACATGCCGGCCCGCGAGCTGGAGCTGCAAATGTCCGACCTGCAAAAGGCCGATGAGGTGTTTGTCTGCAACAGCGTGTACGGCATCTGGCCGGTGCGCGGCGTCGAGCATCTGAACTGGCCGGTTGGGCCGCTGACCCGTAAACTCCAACACCTTGTTCGCGGGCTTCTGGATATCTGATTCGTGATCCGAAAATTACTCGTCTTGCTGGAAACAGGTGTGGTTCTGGCAGGGCTATTGCTGGGACTGGCTTATTGGGAGCAGAGCAGCGCGCTGCGGCAGCCCCTCAATCTGACCCAGGAAAAACTGCTGGATGTGCCGTCGGGTTCTTCGCCCACCGGCGTGCTGAATCGGCTGCAGGCCGACGGCGTCATCAAGGATGCATTCTGGCTGCGGCTGTACTGGCGCTTCAATCTGCAAGGGCAGTCGCTGCACAGTGGCGAATACCGTATGGCGCCAGGCATGAACGCCGAGTCACTGCTCGATCTCTGGCAAAAAGGCGAAGTGGTTCAGTACAGCGTCACCCTGGTGGAGGGCTGGACTTTCCGTCAGGTGCGCGCGGCGCTGGCTAAACAGGTCAAGCTGGAGCAAACGGCGAGCGATCTCAGCGACCCGGAGCTTATGGCGAAGCTGGGGCATCCGGACGTCTTTCCCGAAGGCCGGTTTTTCCCGGACACCTATCGCTACGTGCGCGGCATGACTGACGTCGAGTTGCTGAAACAAGCCTACAGCCGCCTGGATGAAGTGCTTCAGGAGGAATGGGAGAAGCGTGCTGCCGATGTGCCGTACTCCGATCCTTACCAGGCTCTGATCATGGCGTCGCTGGTGGAAAAGGAAACCGGTGTGCCCCAGGAACGCGGCCAGATTGCCGGTGTGTTCGTGCGTCGCTTGCAGCAGGGCATGTTGCTGCAGACCGATCCGACCGTCATTTATGGCCTCGGCGACCGGTACAACGGCAAGATCACCCGGGCGTTGCTGAAGGAGCCTACGCCGTATAACACCTATGTCATCTCCGGCTTGCCGCCAACGCCGATCTCCATGGTCGGGCGTGAGGCGATCCGTGCGGCGATGCACCCGGTGGCCGGCAACAGCCTGTACTTCGTGGCGAGAGGGGACGGCAGTCACGTATTCTCCGCCGATCTGGATGCGCACAACGCGGCGGTGAAGGCGTTCCAGCTCAAGCGTCGCGCGGACTACCGCTCCAGCCCGGCGCCTGTCGCTGCACCGGCGCTGCCCGTGGACGCCGTCGATAAGCCCGCGTCCGAGCAGCAGCCCACAGATCCGAAACCTGGTGATGTGCAGCCAACAGAATCCAAAGCGGCAGAACCCAGGGACGCAGAGCCGGGCGCGAGCGAGCAACCGCCGAAGCCGCAGGCTGACGCTGAGGCTCCGTCGACACCGGCCAGTGACCCCGGCCAATGACAACCGCGAGCACACTCGCCATGAATCTCACCAAGGACTGCCCGTGACCGGTTTGTTTATTACCCTGGAAGGCCCCGAAGGCGCGGGCAAAAGCACCAACCGCGAGTACCTGGCCGAGCGCCTGCGCAGTGAAGGCATTGATGTCGTCCTGACCCGCGAGCCCGGCGGTACGCCATTGGCCGAGCGCATTCGCGAGCTGCTGTTGACGCCCGGCGACGAGCAGATGTTTGTGGATACCGAGCTGCTGCTGATGTTCGCCGCCCGCGCGCAACACCTCGCTGGCCTGATTCGCCCGGCGCTGGCGCGGGGTGCCGTGGTGCTTTGCGACCGATTTACCGATGCCACGTACGCGTATCAGGGGGGCGGCCGAGGCCTGCCCATCGAGCGCATCGCCGTGCTGGAAGATTTTGTCCAGGGCGCGCTGCGTCCGGATCTGACCCTGGTGTTCGATCTGCCCATCGAGATAGGCCTGGCCCGCGCATCCGCCCGTGGTCAGCTGGACCGTTTCGAGCAGGAGGGCCGAGCGTTCTTCGATGCCGTGCGCAGCACCTACCTGTCGCGCGCCGCCGCGGCCCCCGAGCGTTATCGCCTGGTGGACGCGGCGCTGCCGCTGACCGAAGTCCAGTCGTCCCTTGATGGGCTGGTTCCCGAACTGATTGCTCTGCTGGCGGCTCGCCGGCATGGCTGAGGCTTATCCCTGGCAGCACGGCCTTTGGCAGCAACTGGCAGGCCGCAAGCAACATGCTCACGCCTACCTGCTCCACGGCCCGGCAGGCATCGGCAAGCGGGCGCTGGCCGAGCGTTTGATGTACCTGCTGTTGTGCCAGCACCCGACAGGCCTTGAGGCGTGCGGCCAATGCAAATCCTGCTCGCTGCTGGTGGCCGGCAGTCACCCCGATCATTACGTGCTGGAGCCTGAAGAAGCCGACAAGGCGATCAAGGTCGATCAGGTGCGCGACCTGGTCAGCTTCGTGGTGCAGACCGCGCAGATGGGCGGGCGCAAGGTGGTGCTGATCGAGCCGGTCGAGGCGATGAACATCAACGCCGCCAACGCTCTGCTGAAAAGTCTGGAAGAGCCTTCGGGCAACACCATTCTGTTGCTGGTCAGCCATCAGCCGAGCCGGCTGCTGCCCACGGTCAAGAGCCGTTGCGTGCAACAGGCGTGTCCGCTGCCCAGCGACGCCATGAGCATCGCCTGGCTGGCCGATGCACTGCCAGATTGCGACGAGCAGGAGCGTGTCGATCTGCTGACCCTCGCAGCAGGTTCGCCGTTGGTCGCGGTCAAGCTGCACGGCCAGGGCGTTCATGAGCAACGGGCGCTGGTGGTGGAAGGCGTTAAAAAGCTGCTCAAGGGCCAGCAGTCGCCGACCCAGCTGGCCGAAGGCTGGAAAGACATACCGCTGTTGTTGCTGTTTGACTGGTTCTGCGACTGGTCGAGCCTGATCCTGCGCTATCAACTGACCCAGGACGAAGAGGGCCTGGGCCTGACCGACATGCGCAAGGTTGTGCAGTATCTGGCGCAGAAATCGTCCCAGCGCAATGTGCTGGCGATTCAGGACTGGGTGCTGCTGCAGCGCCAGAAGGTCATGTCAAAAGCGAACCTGAACCGGGTTTTGTTGCTCGAAGCGTTATTGGTGCAGTGGGCAGGCCTGACCGGACAAGGTTAGACTGGCCCTCTGCATGGCATCATGCATTGCCTGAGGAAACGAGATGAGCGTGCCACCGAGTCCAGGTCCGCGTAACGGCATTCTGTCCCTGACCATCAAGGACAAGTCCGTCCTGTACGCCGCATACATGCCATTTATCAAGAACGGCGGCCTGTTCATTCCCACCAGCAAAAGCTACAAGCTGGGCGATGAAGTGTTCATGTTGCTCAACCTGATGGACGAGCCTGAAAAGATTCCGGTCGCGGGCAAGGTCACCTGGATCACGCCGAAGGGCGCTCAGGGCAACCGCGCCGCAGGCGTTGGGGTGCAGTTCAACGACGGCGACAACACCGCGCGCAACATGATTGAAAACTACCTGGCCGGAGCCCTGAAATCCGACCGTCCTACCCATACGATGTAAGTTGCCCCTGCCGCCATGCTTGTAGATTCCCATTGCCACCTCGACCGCCTCGACCTCAGTGCCCATGACGGCTCCCTCGACAACGCGCTGCATGCGGCGAGAGAGCGGGGCGTCGGGCACTTTCTGTGCATCGGCGTCAGCGCCGAGAATGCCGGTGCCGTGAAAGCGCTGGCCGACCGCTACGACGACGTCGACTGCTCGGTCGGCATCCATCCACTGGACCTCAAGCCCGGCGAAGCGCCTGCGCTGGAGTGGCTGCTCGGCGAGCTGAATCATCCGCGCGTCGTGGCCATCGGCGAAACCGGTCTGGATTATCACTACGAACCCGAGGCTGCCGAGTTGCAACAGGCCTCGTTCCGGCTTCATTTGCAGGCGGCCAACGTGACCGGCAAGCCGGTGATCGTCCACACCCGCGGCGCGCGGGCCGACACGCTGGCACTGCTGCGCGAGGCCGCGTTGCCTCAAGCCGGCGTGTTGCATTGCTTCACCGAAGACTGGGACATGGCCAAAGCCGCGCTGGATCTGGGGTTCTATATCTCGCTGTCCGGTATCGTCACCTTCCGCAACGCCGACGCGCTGCGCGACGTCGCCAGTAAAGTGCCCGCCGATCGGCTGCTGGTCGAGACCGACTCGCCGTACCTGGCGCCGATCCCGTATCGGGGCAAGCCCAACCTGCCGCAATACGTGCGTGAAGTGGCCGAGTTCCTGGCGATGCTACGTGGCGAGACGTACGAGCGTTTCGCCGAGCAGACCAGCGAAAACTTCAAGCGGCTGTTCCCGCTGGCGCGCGTTAAAAGCTGATCCCCCCGTGTGCAGCGCCGCTTGCCAGGCCCCGAGCGCTGCGCAAATCGCGGGCAAAAAAAACCCGGGTTCTGGGGGGTGAATCCGGGTTAAGACCATTAGGAGTAAAACAAAGACACGCTATCCATTGGTGTCCTTGCCAACGCTGGCACTTGGGGGAGATGCTGCGTTGGCGAATATAAGTATTGGCTATAATCCGCAGGCGTCCAGCCGACCGCTGTACGATTTTTAAACAGTTTTGGAATACCTGACGCGCTGCTGATACCGCAATCCCACTGATGTCCCGAGTTTCTGACCACTCAGGCCGTCCCGCAAAAAAAGAGACTGGTGGGCCACTTTGCGTTTCGTTTTAGCGTACTGGCGGCTAAATCCGTCAGAAAACGGATACAGGTCGGATGATCCGTGCATTCTGCTGCGGGATAGGCATAATGTGCCGCTTCCGATTCCCGAATCCACAGTCCCCTCCTATGCAGAAAGAACCTCGTAAAGTCCGTGAGTTTCGCCGCCGTGAGCAGGAGATCCTCGACACCGCGCTCAAGCTTTTCCTCGAACAGGGCGAAGACAGCGTCACCGTCGAGATGATCGCGGACGCCGTGGGTATCGGCAAAGGCACCATCTACAAGCATTTCAAATCCAAGGCCGAGATTTATCTGCGCCTGATGCTCGACTACGAGCGGGATTTGAACGAGCTGCTGCATTCGGCGGATGTCGACAAGGACAAAGAAGCGCTGTCCCGCGCCTACTTTGAATTCCGTATGCGCGACCCCCAGCGCTATCGCCTGTTCGACCGGCTCGAAGAGAAGGTCGTCAAGGGCAATCAGGTGCCGGAGCTGGTCGAGGAGCTGCACAAGATCCGCGCCTCGAACTTTGAACACCTGACCTTGCTGATCAAGGGCCGGATTTCCGAAGGCAAGCTCGAAGACGTCCCTCCGTACTTCCATTACTGTGCCGCCTGGGCGCTGGTGCACGGCGCGGTGGCGCTGTACCACTCGCCGTTCTGGAGCAATGTCCTTGAAGATCAGGAAGGTTTCTTCCAGTTCCTGATGGACATCGGTGTGCGCATGGGCAACAAACGCAAGCGGGATCTCGATCATGGGCACGAGACCAAACCCGACGCTCAGCCCGACCCCGCTGCTGGGTAAAGCGAAGCCACGTAAACCCGATTCCGCGAGCTAAGCCTTCTCCAGCTCCGACATGGCGCAAAAGCTGCATTAACCGGCCATTCGCCGGTTTTCCGTCGCCGGACTTTGGAGATAAACATGCGTAGCCTGGTTTTACTGCTGGCTCTACTGGCGTTGAGTGGCTGCATGCACGTCAGCGATCTGGCACAAGGCGCTCACGATGAACTCAGTGACGCCGGGCTGCTGGATCACAGTTCGACCCGCCGGTTGAACAACTTTCGCGTGCAACCTGACTCGTTCATCTATATCGCCCAAGGCGCCTTTGCTCCCCCGGGCAGCGCCTACCCGCGTCCCAATGTCGTGGCTGAAGAAGCCTTCAACGGTTTTATCGAATACTTCCCGATGGTCCGCCGCGCCCGCGCCCCGGAAGGTCTGGATGACGCGATGACCGAGGCTCGGGCTGCCGGCGCGCATTATCTGCTGTACACCCGTTTTGCCAAGGCTGATGACCGCATCGGCACGTTTGACGAGTGGTCGGATCAGGAAGCAGTGGACCGTCTTGGCATCGACAACGGCGTCATACAGCTGATGCTGATCGAAACCAACACCCGCTACCTTATCGATTCGGCCCGCATTCACCTCCGTGGTGGCCTGCTGACTTTGTACGACACCAAGCCCGAGGATTTGCTAGGACCCCCGATGGAAGCTTACGCTCGGGGTTTGCTGGGCGTCGAAGCCCGCTGAGGAGTGGCGTATGAGTGGGCAGGACAAAGCCAACGATCTGTTGGCACAGATTGCCAAGAGCGGCAAGGGTTTGCCGCCTGTGCACTTGTGGAACCCGGATTTCTGCGGTGACATCGACATGCGCATCGCCCGTGATGGCACCTGGTTCTATCTGGGCACGCCCATTGGTCGCAAGCCGATGGTTCGGCTGTTTTCCACCATCATTCGCCGTGACGGCGACGATTATTTCCTGATTACCCCAGTCGAGAAGGTTGGCATCAAGGTCGACGACGCGCCTTTTGTGGCGGTGCTGCTGGACGTTGAAGGCAGTGGGGAGTCGCAGTTGTTGCGGTTCACCACCAATGTCGAAGACGTGGCAGAGGCGGGGGCTGAACATCCGCTGCGTATCGACCTCGATCCGCAGACCCAGGAGCCGGCGCCCTATATCCATGTGCGCAACAACCTCGAAGCGCTGATCCACCGTAATGTCTTCTATCAGCTGGTTGACCTGGCTGTCGTGCGGGAAATCGACGGCCAGCGCTGGCTGGGGGTGTGGAGCGGTGGCGAATATTTCCCCATCGGTCTCGAGCCCTGATCGGTCCCTGTCAAACTGGCTATCCGCTTGCCCCCAATTGCCTGACTACCACAGGGCAGTTAAAGTGCCGCCCCCCGATTTTTCCTGAGGTTTTTCCATGAGTCAGTCCTTTGATATCGCCGTGATCGGCGCCACCGGTACTGTCGGCGAAACCATCGTCCAGATTCTCGAAGAGCGCGACTTCCCGGTTGGCGATTTGCACCTGCTCGCCAGCGCCGAATCGGCCGGCAGCTCGGTGCCGTACCGTGGCAAGAACGTCCGCGTGCGTGAAGTCGACGCCTTTGATTTCAGCAAGGCGAAGATCGCGTTCTTTGCAGCAGGCGCCACGGTCACCCGCAGCTATGCCGAGCGCGCCACCGCCGCCGGGTGTGTGGTGATCGACCTGTCCGCCGGATTGTCCGTGGAGCAGGCACCCAATGTAGTGCCCGAGGTCAATGGCCCCCGCCTGGCTGATCTGGCCAAGCCGCAGCAGGTGGCATGCCCGAGTTCCAGCGCAGCCGCCCTCGCGCTGGTGCTGACGCCGTTGCGCGCACTGCTGAACCTCGAACGGATCACCGTGACGGCGTGCCTGGCGGTGTCGAGCATGGGCCGAGAAGGGGTCACTGAACTGGCTCGGCAGACCGCCGAGCTGCTCAATGTTCGCCCGCTGGAGCCGAAGGTGTTTGACCGGCAGATGGCGTTCAACGTGCTGGCCCAAGTGGGCAAGCCTGACGCCGAGGGTCATGTGCCATTGGAAAAACGTTTGGTCAGCGAGTTGCGCGAGTTGCTCTCGCTGCCTTTAATCAAGGTCGGCGTGAGTTGCATCCAGGTGCCGGTCTTCTTCGGCGACAGCCTGAGCGTGTCGGTGCAGACCCGCGAACCGGTCGACATCAAGGCGGTCCACGCCGCGCTCGAAACGGCCGAGGGCATCGAGCTGGTTGAGCCCGGTGATTACCCGACGCCGGTGGGCGACGCCGTAGGACAGGATGCTGTTTATGTAGGACGTTTACGCGGGGGCGTCGACGACGGTTGTGAGCTGAATTTCTGGGTCACGCTGGACAATGTGCGCAAGGGCGCAGCGTTGAACGCTGTGCAGGTGGCTGAGTTGTTGATAAAAGATGTTGCGTAAAAGATACTTGCCCACAATTCGAAGAATCATTCTAGCTGCGGCGTGTCGATACGCCTTACACCCGAGCAGGCATTATCTTCGCGATTGCCGGGGAAATTTCAAACAAGGGATGGGCTATGGTTCAGGTTCGTAAACTCGTTTTAGCAATCGCTGCGGCTTCGGCGCTGTCATCGGGAATGGCACAAGCGCTCGGCCTCGGCGGTCTGACCGTGAAGTCGACCCTGAATCAGCCGTTGTTGGCCGAAATCGAGCTGACAGAAGTGCAGGACCTCAATGCCTCCCAGGTGGTGCCGAGTCTGGCGACCTCTGCGGAGTTCGCTCAGGCCGGCGTTGGCCGGGTGGCGATTCTGGATGACCTGACCTTTACCCCGGTCGTAAATCCCGGCGGCAAGAGTGTGTTGCGCATTACCTCCACCAAGCCTATCCGCGATCCCTACGTAAAATTCCTCGTTCAAGTGCTCTGGCCCAACGGCCGGGCGCTGCGCGAGTACAGCCTGTTGCTGGACCCGCCAAAATTCTCGCCACAGGCCGCTGCGGCCGCCGCGCAATTGCCGTCGACCGCACCGAGCGTCGCACCTGCCCCGGCACCTGCCGCCGAGACGCCAGCGGCTGCACCTTCGACGCCAACTCCAGCGCCTGCCCCGGAACCCAAGTTCACCCAATACACCACCGCCAATAACGACACGCTCTGGGAAATTGCCGCGCGCGTGAAAAATGGCGGCACTGTGCAACAGACCATGCTGGCGATTCAGGCGTTGAACCCTGATGCGTTTATTGCCGGCAACATCAACCGCCTGAAAAAAGGCCAGGTGTTGCGTCTGCCGTCGCCGCAGGAATCAACGGCGCTGGCTCAGCCTCGCGCGGTGGCCGAAGTGGCCGAGCAGAATCGTGCCTGGCGCGAAGGCCGACGCCTGCCGAGCGGCGCCCGTCAGGTCGATGCCACCCGTCGCGACCGTGCGGGCGCAGCGCCGTCACAGATCGACGCCAAGGACAACCTCAGCCTTGTCTCTGCCAATAAGGCTGGAGCGAAAGGCAAAGCCAGCGACAACGCCGACATCAGCAACCAGCTGGCGACTACTCAGGAAAGCCTGGACACCACGCGTCGGGACAATGCCGAGCTGAAGAGCCGCATGACTGATCTGCAAAGCCAGGTCGACAAACTGCAGCGCCTGATTCAGCTGAAGAATGACCAACTGGCGAAAATGCAGGCGTCCGGCGCAGCGGTTCCGCCGCCCATTGATGCCGCCAATCCTGCCAATCCCGCTGTCAGCCCCAACAGCGTGACCAACCCCAACAACGCCGCCAACCCGGCGATGCAGGCCCAGGTGGTGCCGAATGCAGCGGCGCCTGATGTTGCCGGGAAGGCACCTGACGAAATCGCGCCCGAAGACGCATTGCCGGTTGACGGTGCGGCGGTGACCAGTGCAACCCCTGATCAAGCGCTGATCGTACCGACTGAGCCGGTGGTCGATGAAGACAACCGCAGCGCCCTCGACAAGATCCTCGCCAGCCCGATGCTCATGGGCCTGATCGGTGGCGGCGCGCTGTTGGTCTTGCTGCTGCTTCTGTTGCTGATGGCTCGCCGACGCAATGCGCTGATCGAAGCCGAACGGCATCGCCAGATGGCGCGTGCGTTGGCCGAAGAGTCGGACTTCGCGTCCGACATGGATATGCCTGCCAGCAGCTTTGAAGGCCTGGAGGCGCCGGTGCCCAACGCAAAGACGCCGCTGGCGCCGACCGTCGCCGAGCCGGTCCGCGAGCACCCGGCTGACGCGCTCGTTCAGGCCGAAATCCACATTGCTTACGGCCGGAGCAATCAGGCTGCTGCCGTTCTTGAAGAGGCCATCAAGCATGAGCCGCAGCGCAGCGATCTGCGCCTCAAGCTCATGGAGGTCTATGCCGAGCAGGACAACAAATCCGGGTTTGTCGCGCAGGAGCGGCAACTGGTGGCCACGGGAAAGAACCACGCTGAAGTCGAAGAGCTGAAATCCCGCTATCCGTCCATGGCAGCAGCAGCTGCGGCGGTAGCAGGGGTGGCGGCCACAGCGGCTTTGGCGGCGGAAATGGACGCAAAATACGTCGAGGACCTGCTTCACGACGAAGCTGAAGTCTCGGCGCAGCCTGCTCCGGTGGCAGAAACAGTGACCGAAGTGCCGCTGGACGAAGAGTTCGACAACGCCTTTGACCTGAGCCTTGATGATCTGGACAGCGAATCGCCTGCTGCTGCGCCGACCCGCGCTGCGGCACAGGACACCGCTGCCCTCGACGATCTGGACCTGGATGCGCCGTTTGCCGGATCGGCGTCTGATGACTTGGACTTCGACGCGATTCTGCGCGAACAACAGGCGACATCCGGCCCTGCTGAGCCCGCCGACCTGGACGATTTCGACCTCAACCTGGCGGAAGATCAGCCGGCGTTGAAAGCCGAAGACGATTATTTGCTGGGGATGGAGGACGATCTGCGTGATCTGCCCCCGTTCGAACAGCCTGCATCGTTGGGCGCCGACAAGCCGGGGCCGGAAGACGACATTGAGCTGCCTGCCGATTTCGACCTCTCCCTGGCGGACGAGATGGAGACCGAGCAAGCGTCCGAGGCATTTGCGTCCGAGATCGACGACGTGAATGCCGAGCTGGACCGTCTCTCCCAGAGCCTGGAACAGCCGCCGATTGCAAAGCCGTTCGACACGGCGTTGGACAAGCCGGTGGACGCGTCGCCGCGTTTCACGGAAGACGATGCGCTGCTGGCGGATGACGAGCCGGAATTCGATTTCCTGTCCGGTACCGATGAAGCGGCCACCAAGCTGGACCTGGCCCGGGCATACATCGAGATGGGTGACGCCGACGGCGCTCGCGACATTCTTGATGAGGTGGTGGCCGAAGGTGACGATGGCCAGAAGACAGAGGCGCGGGACATGCTGTCGCGCCTCGTTTGACGGTATACACCGCTGCAAAAAAACGACCGCTTCGGCGGTCGTTTGCGTTTCCGGGTCGGGCCCTTCGGCTTTTCGCGTGCGTGCGGGTTCACCAGCGCTGCCGATGGCGTCTTTTTTTTCGATCCGTATAATGGCCGCCCTTGCGCACATCGACAGGCTTTAAGCTCTTGGCAACTACAGACACCGAGGCAGAAACAGCGGCAGCCGAACTGGCGGCCGAAGGTTTTTCCAGAATCGCCCTGGGCGTGGAATACAAGGGCTCGCGCTACAGCGGCTGGCAGCGCCAGTTGACCGGTGTGCTGACCGTCCAGGAAGCGCTGGAAAACGCCCTGTCGAAAGTTGCGGATTCGCCGGTGTCGCTGATGTGCGCAGGGCGCACCGATGCCGGTGTGCACGCGTGCGGTCAGGTGGTGCACTTCGATACCCAGGCCGAGCGCAGCATGAAAGCCTGGACCATGGGCGCCAATATCAATCTGCCCCATGACATCAGCGTGACTTGGGCCAAGGTCATGCCCGCGCATTTTCACGCGCGCTTCAAGGCCATCGCCCGACGTTATCGCTATGTGATCTACAACGATCAGATCCGTCCGGCGCACCTGGGCCAGGAAATCACCTGGAACCATCGCCCGCTGGATGCCGAACGCATGGCGCTGGCGGCCGAGTATCTGGTCGGCACCCACGATTTCAGCGCGTTCCGTGCCGGTCAATGCCAGGCCAAATCGCCGATCAAGCAGCTTCATCATTTGCGCGTCACCCGCCACGGCAAGATGATCGTCATTGATGTCCGCGCCAATGCCTTTCTGCATCACATGGTGCGCAACATTGCCGGTGTGCTGATGACCATCGGGGCAGGGGAGCGGCCAATCGAGTGGGCGAGGGAGGTGCTGGAAAGTCGGGTCCGACGCACCGGCGGCGTGACGGCTCATCCTTTCGGCCTGTATCTGGTTCAGGTGGAATACCGCGACGAGTTCCCGTTACCGGATCGCTACATCGGCCCGCATTTTCTCACCGGCTTCACGGAACTGGACGGCTGACGCGGGTGACTGCATTTGCTACCATCCGTGACTTTCGCAAGGCTTGAGGTCTCCACTACATGTCAGCCGTTCGCAGCAAGATCTGCGGGATTACCTGCATAGAAGACGCGTTGGCCGCCGTTGACGCGGGAGCCGATGCCATCGGGCTGGTGTTTTACCCCTCAAGTCCGCGCTTCGTGACGGTCGAGCAGGCCCAGGCAATCGTTGCCGCGCTGCCGCCGTTCGTCAGCACTGTCGGCCTGTTCGTGAATGCAGAGCGCGCTGACTTGAAAGCCCTGCTCGACGTCGTTCCCCTCGACCTCATTCAGTTTCACGGCGATGAAACCCCGGAGCAGTGCGAAGGCTATAGCCGCCCGTACATCAAAGCGCTGCGGGTCCAGGCCGGCGACGACATCGCGGCCACTTGCGATGCTTACGCCAACGCTTGCGGCATCCTCCTCGACACCTATGTCGCCGGCATTCCGGGCGGGACGGGGGAAACCTTCGACTGGGCACTGATTCCAAAACATTTGAGCAAGCCAGTGATCCTCGCCGGCGGGCTGACCTCGGCCAACGTTTCCCAGGCCATTGCGCAGGTGCATCCCTACGCCGTGGACGTGAGTGGCGGGGTGGAGAAATCCAAAGGCCTGAAGGATCACGACAAGATCTGTGCGTTCATGAGTGCAGTACACGGCGCCTAGGTCGTTTGCCCGGCAACATCGGCTGGGATGTGACGGCGGACCAACGGTCGCCGTCCACTAGCCTGCCATCCGCTGATGCGCGTGGCCGAATTGATTGAGCGAAGACGTCTTGCGTCTCGTGATGGAAGTTGAGAGGGGTGTTTGCGAGTGTTGTCTCGGCAGGTCAGGCTTCGCGCCGATCGTTGTACGGCATTTCGCGGCACCTTACATGACATTGGTTTAAGGGCATGCGCATGGCACCTATTGCCATCGCGTTCGAGCCATCGGTACTGGAGAGAGAAAGCATGAGCAACTGGTTGGTAGACAAACTGATCCCTTCGATCATGCGTTCCGAGGTCAAGAAGAGCTCGGTGCCCGAAGGTCTGTGGCACAAATGCCCGTCCTGCGAAGCGGTGCTGTATCGCCCGGAGCTGGAAAAGACCCTGGACGTCTGCCCGAAGTGCAACCACCACATGCGCATCGGCGCCCGCGCCCGTCTGAATATCTTCCTGGACGCCGAAGGCCGTCAGGAGATCGGCGTTGATCTGGAGCCGGTGGACCGTCTGAAATTCCGCGACGGCAAGAAGTACAAGGATCGCCTCGTCGCGGCACAGAAGCAGACCGGTGAAAAGGACGCGCTGATTTCCATGAGCGGCACCCTGTTGGGCATGCCGGTGGTGTGCAGCGCATTCGAGTTCTCCTTCATGGGCGGCTCGATGGGTGCGGTGGTGGGTGAGCGCTTCGTGCAAGCTGCCAACTACGCCCTGGAAAACCGCTGCCCGATGATCTGCTTCGCCGCATCCGGCGGTGCGCGCATGCAGGAAGCCTTGATCTCGCTGATGCAGATGGCCAAGACCTCGGCCGTCCTGGCGCGTCTTCGTGAAGAGGGCCTGCCGTTTATCTCCGTGCTGACCGACCCGGTCTACGGCGGTGTTTCTGCCAGCCTAGCGATGCTGGGCGACATCATTGTCGCCGAGCCAAAGGCCCTGATCGGCTTCGCCGGCCCTCGCGTCATTGAGCAGACCGTGCGCGAGAAGCTGCCGGAAGGTTTCCAGCGCAGCGAATTCCTGCTCGACCACGGCGCGATCGACATGATCATTCACCGTCAGGAACTGCGTCAGCGTCTCGGTAACGTATTGGCCCAGATGATGGGGCTGCCGACGCCGAAATTCGTGGCGCCGACAGTTGAGCCGATCGTTGTACCGCCTGTTCCGGCGAACCTATGACCGCACGCTCGTTGAGCGACTGGCTCAGCTATCTGGAACACCTGCACCCGTCGGCCATCGATATGGGATTGGAGCGTTCGCAGCAGGTGGCAGCTCAGATGGGCCTGACCCGGCCGGCGCCCAGAGTGATCACGGTCACCGGCACCAACGGCAAAGGCTCGACCTGCGCATTCGTTGCTTCCTTGTTGCAGGCCCAGGGCCTGAAAGTCGGCGTTTACAGCTCGCCGCACCTGCTGCGCTACAACGAGCGTGTGCAGGTGCAGGGCGTCGAAGCCACCGACGCCGCGCTGTGCGCGGCGTTCGAGGTGGTCGAGCGCGGCCGCGGCGACATTTCCCTGACCTATTTCGAAATGGGCACGCTGGCAGCCTTCTGGCTGTTCGAGCAGGCCGGGCTGGATGCGGTCGTGCTGGAAGTCGGTCTCGGCGGGCGGCTTGATACGGTCAATCTGATCGACGCCGACATGGCGCTGGTCACCAGCATTGGCGTTGACCACGCGGAATTCCTCGGCAATACCCGTGAGACCGTGGCATTCGAGAAGGCCGGGATATTCCGTGAGGGACGGCCTGCACTGTGTGGCGATCTTGATCCGCCGCAGCCGTTGCTCGACAAAGCGCAGGCACTGCATTGCCCGCTGTCGCTGCGCGGTCGCGATTTCAATCTGCAGATCAACGCGACGGGGTGGGACTGGTCGGGCACTGATGCACAGGGCCGCACAATCGAACTGCATTCGCTGCCGTTACTCGACCTCCCCATGCAGAACGGCGCGCTGGCGCTGCAGGCCTACCTGCTGCTGGATTTGCCGTGGGATGAGTCGACCCTTCGCGATGCGCTCGTCAATACGCGCGTCACCGGTCGCCTTGACCGTCGCAGCATCGACTGGCAGGGGAAATCCCTAAGCCTGCTGCTGGACGTGGGCCACAACCCCCATGCAGCAACGTTTCTCGCCCAGCGCCTGAATCAGCGACCGGTGGCGGGCAAGCGTCTGGCGGTGTTGGGTTTGCTCAGTGACAAGGACCTGCCGGGCGTTCTGGCGGAACTGAGCGAGACGTTCAGCAGTTGGGCCGTCGCACCGCTGCCAACGCCGCGCAGCCGTCCGGCGCAAGAGATCGAACAGGCGTTGCAGAACCTTGGCGCTCGCGTGACGTCTCACCCGAGTATCGCGCTGGCACTTGAAGCTCAGTGCGCCCACGCGACAGCCGACGACGAGATTGTTCTGTTCGGGTCTTTTTACTGCGTAGCCGAAGCCCTGGAATGGCTTGCTGGCGCGTCACGGAGGAAGTGACACATGGCTTTGCTGGATAAAGCGTACAAACAGCGGATGGTTGGGGCATTGGTGCTGATTGCCATCGCGGTGATTTTTCTGCCGATGCTGTTTTCGCGTCAGGACGAAGCCCGCCGTGTTCAGGTCGATGCGCCTGCCGCGCCGCAAGCGCCGGCCACCTCGCAGATCAAGGTCGAACCCGTCAGCGTGCCTGAACAGCAGCCATTGCCGCAGGAGCCGGTGCCAAGCGATGACGAGCTGACGCAGCCTGCTCAGTCCGCGCGTCCTGCCCAGCCCGTTCAGCAGCGCACCAGTCAACAGCCGCCGTCCATGCCCATTGCCCCTGCGCCTTCCAAGCCTGTGGCTGCTGCGCCGAAACCCGTTCAGACCGCGCCCGCGAAGCCTGCTCCGGCACCGACGCCGGCACCCGCTCAAGCGGCAGCGCCTGTCACACCGGCAGCCGAGACCAGCCGGGTCGATGCCAATGGTTTGTCGGTCACCTGGGCGGTACAGCTGGCGAGCCTTTCCAACCGCGCCAATGCCGACAATCTGCAGAAGACGTTGCGCACTCAGGGCTACAACGCCTACATCCGCACCTCAGATGGCGTGAACCGCGTCTTCGTCGGCCCGGTGATCGAACGCGTCGAAGCTGATCGTCTGCGTGACACGCTGGAAAAACAGCAGAAGATCAAAGGCATCGTTGTGCGTTTCCAGCCGGAGCGTAAGTAAGCGTCCCCGGCCGACGCCTTCCCTCCGTAGGACCGGCTTCAGCCGGGAAGGGCGCGGATCAGTCACTCTCCATCTCGCAGTGTGGCAACTGACGCCTTCCCGGCTAAAGCCGGCCCTACGAAATGTCCGCGGTGTCGTTGTAGGACCGGCTTCAGCCGGGAAGGGGCCGGGAAGGGCCGGATCTGACGCCATCGATTTCGGGTTTAACCCCGGCCGATCCCCAACAAAGTCCAATAGTTCGCCTTAAATGCCCTTCATCCGCAATCGCTGCTTACCGGCAGGCGAGTGCTCTGCTAAAATCCGCCGCCTTATCAGTCTGTAGGCTGCGACGTGTCATTTACTCCGGTTGACTGGGCGATCATTGCAATTGTCGCCATCTCAGCTTTGATCAGTCTCAAGCGCGGCTTCGTCAAAGAAGCATTGTCCTTGCTGACGTGGATCATCGCAGGTGCCGTCGCCTGGATGTTTGGCGGATCGCTGGCCCAGTATCTGGTCAACTACATCGAAGCACCTTCGGCGCGCGTGATTGCGGGCTGCACCATTCTTTTCGTCGCCACACTGCTGGTCGGCGCCATGGTCAACTTTCTGATTGGAGAACTGATTCGCGTCACCGGGCTGTCCGGGACCGATCGTTTTCTGGGCATGGTCTTCGGCGCGGCGCGCGGAGCCTTGCTGGTTGTCGTTGCGGTCGGGCTGTTGAGCCTGGGCCCGGTGCAACAGGATCAATGGTGGCAGCAGTCGAGGCTGCTCCCGCAATTTGTCATGGTCGCTGACTGGTCGAAAAACCTGATTCTCGGGATGTCCAGCAAGTGGCTAGCCAGCGGAGTCAGCGTACCTGTTGACATCCCGTTCAAGGATCACCTCCTGCCGCCTACAACGCCGCCGGAAGTGCTCGGTAAATCCAGTTCCACTAAGTAGGGGTTGTGTCGCATGTGTGGCATCGTCGGTATCGTCGGCAAGTCGAACGTCAATCAGGCGCTTTATGACGCGCTCACCGTCCTCCAGCACCGCGGCCAGGACGCTGCCGGTATCGTGACCAGCCATGACGGCCGGTTGTTTCTACGCAAGGACAACGGTCTGGTTCGTGACGTGTTCCACCAGCGCCATATGCAGCGCCTGGTCGGGCACATGGGCATTGGTCACGTACGTTACCCAACGGCGGGCAGCTCGACGTCGGCCGAAGCCCAGCCGTTCTACGTCAACTCGCCTTACGGCATCACCCTGGCGCATAACGGCAACCTGACCAACGTCGAGCAACTGGCCAAGGAGATATACGAATCCGACCTGCGCCACGTCAACACCAATTCCGATTCCGAAGTGCTGCTCAACGTGTTCGCCCACGAGCTGGCCGTGCGCGGCAAGTTGCAACCGACCGAAGAAGACATCTTCGCGGCCGTCACTGACGTGCATAAGCGTTGCCGTGGCGGTTACGCGGTCGTGGCGATGATCACCGGTTACGGCATTGTCGGCTTCCGCGACCCGGATGCCATCCGCCCGATCGTCTTCGGTCAGCGTCACACCGACGAAGGCGTCGAGTACATGATCGCGTCCGAAAGCGTTTCCCTGGACGTGCTCGGCTTCACCCTGATTCGTGACCTCGCCCCGGGCGAAGCGGTGTACATCACCGAAGACGGCAAGCTGCACACCCGCCAGTGCGCCACCAACCCGAAATACGCCCCGTGCATTTTCGAGCACGTCTACCTGGCGCGTCCTGATTCAATCATCGACGGCATCTCGGTCTACAAGGCGCGTCTGCGCATGGGCGAGAAGCTGGCCGACAAGATCCTGCGCGAGCGTCCTGATCACGACATCGACGTGGTCATCCCGATTCCGGACACCAGCCGTACGGCGGCGCTGGAGCTGGCGAACCACCTGGGCGTGAAATTCCGCGAAGGCTTCGTCAAGAACCGCTACATCGGCCGCACGTTCATCATGCCGGGCCAGGCCGCGCGGAAGAAATCCGTGCGCCAGAAGCTTAACGCGATCGAGCTGGAATTCCGTGGCAAGAACGTGATGCTGGTGGATGACTCCATCGTTCGCGGCACTACGTGCAAGCAGATCATCCAGATGGCCCGCGAAGCCGGCGCCAAGAACGTGTATTTCTGTTCCGCGGCCCCGGCTGTGCGCTTCCCCAACGTCTACGGCATCGACATGCCGAGTGCCCACGAGCTGATCGCTCACAACCGTTCCACCCAGGACGTGGCCGACCTCATCGGTGCCGACTGGCTGGTCTATCAGGACCTGAATGACCTGATCGAGGCGGTGAGTGGCAGCAAAAAGATCAAGATCGACAACTTCGACTGTTCGGTCTTCGACGGCAAGTACGTGACCGGTGACATCGACGAGCACTACCTGAACAAGATCGAGCAGGCGCGCAACGACGCCTCCAAGGTCAAGACTCAGGCGGTGAGCGCGATCATCGATCTGTACAACAATTAATCCAGACAAGGAGCAGGCGGCATGACTCAGGAATGGGATGCCGGTCGACTGGACAGCGATCTCGAGGGCGTCGGTTTCGACACCCTCGCGGTACGTGCCGGTCAGCACCGCACGCCGGAACGCGAGCACAGCGATCCACTGTTTTTCACGTCCAGCTACGTGTTCCGCACGGCAGCCGAGGCGGCTGCGACCTTCGCCGGTGAGATCCCCGGCAACGTCTATTCGCGCTACACCAACCCGACCGTGGCCTCGTTCGAAGAGCGCATGGCCGCGCTGGAAGGCGGCGAGCAGGCGGTGGCGACCTCCACGGGGATGTCCGCCATCCTCGCCACGGTGATGAGCTTCTGCAGCGCCGGCGACCACGTGCTGGTGTCGAAGAGCGTGTTCGGTTCGACCATCAGCCTGTTTGAAAAGTATTTCAAACGCTTCGGGGTGGAGGTCGATTACGTCCCCCTCGCCGAATTGTCCGGCTGGGACGCGGCGATCAAGCCGAACACCAAAATGCTGTTTGTCGAATCGCCTTCCAACCCGTTGGCGGAGCTGGTCGACATCAACGGGCTGGCGGAAATCGCCCATGCCAAGGGCACGCTGCTGGTGGTCGATAACTGCTTCTGCACTCCGGCCCTGCAGCAACCGCTGCGCATGGGGGCGGACGTGGTCGTGCACTCGGCGACCAAGTTCATCGACGGACAAGGCCGCGCCATGGGTGGCGTGGTGGTCGGTCGTAGCGAGCTGATGAAAGAAGTCGTCGGCTTCCTGCGCACTGCTGGCCCCAGCCTGAGCCCGTTCAACGCCTGGCTGTTCCTCAAGGGGCTCGAAACCCTGAAAATCCGCATGCGTGCCCATTGCCAGAGCGCTCTGGAACTGGCGCAGTGGCTCGAACAGCAGGAGGGCATCGAGAAGGTGCATTACTCCGGTCTCGAGAGTCACCCGCAACATGCATTGGCCAAGCGTCAACAGACGGCGTTCGGCGCGGTGGTGAGTTTTGAGGTGAAGGGTGGCAAGGACGGCGCATGGCGTTTCATTGATGCCACGCGATTGATCTCGATCACCGCGAACCTGGGCGATACCAAGACCACTATTACTCATCCGAGCACCACCTCCCACGGTCGGCTGTCTCCGCAAGAGCGTGAGGCGGCCGGCATTCGTGACAGTCTGATCCGCGTCGCGGTAGGGCTGGAGGACGTCGCAGACCTGCAAGCGGATCTCGCACGGGGTCTGGCTGCCTTGTAAGCAGGGTGTCCGAACACGAAAGCGAGCCCTGGGGCTCGCTTTTTTGTTTGCGATGTGCAGCTTCGTGCTTGCTGCGAAAAATGGCTCTTTTTAAAAAAACTTCAAGCAGGCTATTGACTTAGGTTCATCACCTGCGTAAATTTCGCGGCCTCAGCGAAGCAAGGGTGATTAGCTCAGCCGGGAGAGCATCTGCCTTACAAGCAGAGGGTCGGCGGTTCGATCCCGTCATCACCCACCATCGTTGAGTGTTTCACAGCAACACTAGACGCTGAAGGATACTGAGATTCAGCAGGACGAAAGTCCACGCACTGCGCAGCGGTAGTTCAGTCGGTTAGAATACCGGCCTGTCACGCCGGGGGTCGCGGGTTCGAGTCCCGTCCGCTGCGCCATATTTTCCGAATCGGGTCTTCCCGGTTCGAGATTGAAAGCCTAGGTTTTCATTCAGTGTTTTACGAAGCAGGCCCAAGGGTCGGTTTCAACAGCGTTAAGCAGATGAAAGTCTGTGCGACAAGCAGCGGTAGTTCAGTCGGTTAGAATACCGGCCTGTCACGCCGGGGGTCGCGGGTTCGAGTCCCGTCCGCTGCGCCATACATCGCTTCGAGGCCCTTGAACGCCTTGAAGCAACAGAGAAAGCGATCCCAGGATCGCTTTTTTTGTGCCTGCGATTTGGCGAACGCTTCGCCTGTCGCGCTGGATGCTGCAGAGCTCGGCGATAAATGCCATGATCGCCGGCTGTTAACGCGGCGCTGTGCGGTGCCTGATTTCGAATTTGGAGAGCTGGACCATGGGCATGAACCAAACCATCACTGTCATCCCGCCGGGCGTACCGCTGACGGGCCATGTGTCGCCGCCCGGCTCGAAGTCCATCACCAACCGCGCGCTGCTCCTGGCTGCCCTTGCCAAGGGCACCAGCCACTTGCGCGGCGCGCTGAAAAGCGACGACACCCGCCATATGTCCAACGCCCTGCGGCAAATGGGCGTGACCATCGAAGAGCCGGACGACACCAGCTTCGTCGTCACCAGCAGTGGGCAACTTGAAGTCCCCCAGGACGCGCTGTTCCTCGGCAATGCCGGCACGGCGGTGCGGTTCCTGACAGCGGCGGTCGGCACGGTAAATGGCAGCGTCACGCTGGACGGCGATCACTACATGCAGAAGCGCCCGATCGGCCCGTTGCTGGAGGCGCTACGCAAAGGCGGCCTGATCGCGGAAAGCGCCACCGGTTGCCCTCCGGTGGCGGTGCACGGGACGGGTTTGATCACCGCCAAACGCTTCGAAATCGACGGCGGCCTGTCCAGTCAGTACGTCTCCGCGCTGTTGATGGTGGCGGCCTGTGGCGATGCACCGATTGAAGTGGCGCTGACCGGCAAGGAAATCGGCGCGCGCGGTTACATCGACTTGACCATCGCCTGCATGCGCGCGTTCGGTGCCGAGGTCGAGGTGCTGGATGACGCGTTGTGGCGCGTTGCACCGACGGGTTACACCGCCTGCGATTACCAGATCGAGCCCGACGCCTCGGCTGCAACCTATTTGTGGGCTGCCGAGGCGCTGACCGGCGGCAAGATCGACCTGGGCGTGGCGGGGGAGGCGTTCACTCAGCCAGACGCCAAGGCCATGGAAGTGATCGCGCAGTTTCCGAAGATGCCTGCGGTCATAAACGGCTCACAGATGCAGGACGCGATTCCTACGCTGGCGGTGCTGGCGGCCTTCAACGAGACGCCTGTGCGCTTCGTTGACTTGGCCAACCTGCGCGTCAAGGAATGCGATCGCGTACAGGCGCTGCACGATGGCCTGAATCAGGTTCGGGCCGGGCTGGCCTCGGTAGAGGGCGACGATCTGTTGGTTGCCGCTGATCCGAGTCTGGCGGGCACCAGCAGTCACGCGCTGATCAATACCCATTCCGACCACCGCATTGCCATGTGTTTCGCGCTGGCCGGTCTGAAGTTGGCAGGGGTGCGGATTCAGGATCCGGAGTGCGTCGGCAAAACCTACCCCGGCTATTGGCGGGCGCTGGAGTTCCTCGGGGTGAAACTGGTGCACGGCGAGGTCTGAGGCGCAGGGCATGCCGGGCCTGCAGCCGTCGACTGATGGACGCCAGGCCCGGTGGGGCGACTTTTCCGACCCCGTTGCAGTCTGATCAGCGCAACCTGCGCTGCCTTGACAGGCCCACGCGTACAGGCCCCGTTCATGGTTGCCGTTTCGATGTATCCACACGGTTGCAAACTCTGCGTTGATCCCATGGCAGGCTTGTTGCAGACTTACCGGCGTTTTCTCCGGTCCACTTTCAGTCGACCAATTGCCCCAGGATGTTTGATGCCTAAATTACTGAGCTTTCGTACCGCATGCTGGGTCATCACCCTGCTGGCTGCCGCAGGCTGCTCGTCGAAGAAACCGACGGTCTATGAGCATGAGAATTTCGACGATGCCGGGACATTCTCCCGCAGCTACCCGGTCTCGGATGCCGCCACCTGCGAAGCGGCCCGAAGGGCGCTGTTGAGTCAGGGCTACATCATTACCAGCAGCGATCCCAAAGTGATCAGCGGCCATAAGAGCTTTCAGCAAACCGGCGAAACACACATGGAGATCAGCTTCAACGTGGTGTGCGCGCCGGACGGCAGTGCTGATAAACGGACCACGATGTTCGCCAATGCGCTGCAGGATCGCTATGCGTTGAAGAAGGTCAATAACTCCGCCAGCCTGGGGGTTGGCGTGCTGGGCTCGGTCTCGATGCCGATTGGTTCGACCGACGACTCGATGGTCAAGGTCGCCAGTGAAACCGTGGCGTCGTCCAAGTTCTATGATCGCTTCTTCGCGCTGGTGGAAAATTTCCTGCCGCCCGAACTGAAGAAGGCTGCACACATTGAAGAGAAGCCTAAAACCGATCTGGGCATGCCTGAGCCGGTGCCAGGCAAGCCGGCGGCGTTGACGGAGCAAAAGCCGGCCGCTGCACCTGCTGCAGCGGCGCCTGCCACGCCTGCACCCACTACGCCCGTCGCACCAGCGCCACTGGCGACCCCTGCGACCCCACCTGCGGCCGCTGCCGAGCAGAGCAGCGAACCGATGCCTGCGCCTGCCGAGGCGGAACCGTTGAAAACCGAAACAGCGGCGCCTGCCGAGGCCGCGCCTGCCACAGCGCCTGCGTCGGCAACGACCATCGAGCCGAGCGCTGCGCCAGCGGTAGAATCAACGCCGGCGCAGTGAGTCATCTGCTAATTCCCAGCAGAGGTCCCGCGTGCTGACACCGCACGTGCAGCAAACGCAAAAGCTGTGGGAGTGACCGGGGTGGCGCTCCACCTTGCTCACGAAGAGGGCATTTCGGCCACTGGAGATTTAATGGCTGTACTGAACTCTTCGCGAGCAAGCTCGCTCCCACAAGGGTGCGCTGGGCCTGCAGATCTTCGATGTCATTCGTAGCCGCGTCACCCTAAAAACAGTTTGTACGCCGGATTCCTGGTTTCGTCCCAGTACGGATAACCAATCTCCCCCAGCGCCTGTGGCACCAGATGCCGTTCATCCTCCGGCACCACCAATCCCGCCACCACTCGGCCATCCGCCGCACCGTGGTTGCGGTAGTGGAACATTGAAATATTCCATTTCCCGCCCAGCTTGTTCAGGAAATTGAACAGCGCTCCCGGTCGCTCCGGGAATTCGAAGCGCAGCACCACCTCGTCGCTGACCCGCTCCGAATGCCCGCCCACCATGTGCCGCAGGTGCAGCTTGGCCAGTTCGTTGTCGGTCAGGTCCAGCACCGGAAAACCCTGTTCTGTCAGGCTCGCGATCAGCGCTTTGCGAGGGTCCGTGTCGGGGTGGGTCTGCACGCCGACGAAGATGTGCGCCTCGCGGTCGGTGTGGTAGCGGTAGTTGAATTCGGTGATCTGCCGCTTGCCGATGGCTTCGCAGAAGGCCTTGAAGCTGCCCGCCTGTTCCGGGATGGTCACGGCAATGATTGCCTCGCGGCCTTCGCCCAGTTCGGCGCGCTCGGCGACGTGACGCAGGCGGTCGAAGTTGACGTTGGCGCCAGAGTCGATGGCGACAAACGTCTGCCCGGTGACGTCGTACTGTTCGGCGTACTTCTTGATCCCGGCCACGCCCAGCGCGCCGGCGGGCTCGGTGATCGAGCGGGTGTCGTCGTAGATGTCCTTGATCGCCGCACAGATTTCATCGGTGCTGACGGTGATGACTTCGTCGACGTAATCCTTGCAGATGTCGAAGGTGTACTGCCCGATCTGCGCTACCGCCACGCCATCGGCAAACAGCCCGACCTGTTGCAGCACCACGCGCTCGCCGTAAGCCATGGCCTGTTGCAGGCAGTTGGAATCGTCCGGCTCAACGCCGATCACCTTGATTTCCGGGCGCAGGTATTTGACGTACGCGGCAATGCCGGCGATCAGCCCGCCGCCGCCGACCGGCACGAAGATCGCGTCCAGTGGCCCCTGATGCTGGCGCAGGATTTCCATCGCCACGGTGCCTTGCCCGGCAATGGTGTCAGGGTCGTCGTAGGGGTGGACGTAGACGTAGCCGTGTTCCTCGACCAGCTTCAGCGAATAAGCCAGGGCTTCGGGAAACGAGTCGCCGTGCAGTACGACCTTTCCGCCCCGGGAGCGCACGCCTTCGACCTTGATCTCCGGCGTGGTCTTCGGCATCACGATGGTGGCCGACACGCCCAACGTCTTCGCCGCCAGCGCCAGGCCTTGGGCATGGTTGCCCGCCGACGCTGTTACCACGCCCCGCGCCAGTTCTTCGGGACTCAGCTGCGCCAGCTTGTTGTACGCGCCGCGAATCTTGAAGGAGTACACCGGCTGCAAGTCTTCGCGCTTGAGCAGCACGTTGTTGCCCAGGCGTTGGGAGAGTTGGCGGGCGGCGTGCAGCGGGGTTTCCACGGCAACGTCGTACACGCGGGAGGTCAGGATCTTTTTGACGTAGTGATTGAGCAGGTCGCCCTGAGCGAGCGGGCGGGCTGGCATCTGATTCATCGTGAGGGCCTCGTCGGAAGGCTTGGGATGATCAGGCGGGCGGCGAAGCAGGCGAGGGAAGGGCGAATGATCATGTCTGGCTCCTGATGTGGTTTTTGGCCCGGGAGACAGAGAGAAAAAACCCGCCTCTAGGGCGGGTTGGGTGCAAACGTCGGCTAACCCGCCATGACTGGAATGGCGGTAATAATTATCGGGCCGAAGAAATGCTGGGATGCGTTCATGGCGTCGAGACTATGGCGAACACGGCGCAGTCGTCAAGTGGGCGACGCCGTCATCGCTCAAAAAACTGACAGTCAGGAAAAAACAAATGCCAGACCCAGGCAAGGCTAACAATCCCTTGGGCCGTCGCCGTTTATCCGCGCGCGTCTACTGTTCAACCGGCTTTCATTTTTTGTTCATGAGGGCACTTTAGGGTTGGGTTCGTAGTCAGTGAATCTGCAGCTGAATGACTCAGCGACACAAGAACACCATCGATCACAAGAACCCGCCACGAGGGCGCAAAAATGGACGAGTACCAAGAAGAACTGCTGGAATACCAGGCGTACGAGATGGACCCGCTGGAACCCGCAGAAGACGCCACCGAGTTGTAGGAAAACCCACGCCTGCCAGTCAGAGCGACTGGCGCTGGCTGCGACGAAACGCACCGGGCGTCTGTTCGGTCCAGCGTTTGAAGGCCCGCTGAAAGGCTTCTGCTGACGCAAATCCCAATAAGTAGGCGATTTCGCCAAAGGCCAGTTCGGTGTCCCGGATGTAGGTCATGGCGAGGTCGCGCCGGGTGTCATTGAGGATCGCACGGAACTGTGTGCCCTCGTCCGCCAGCTTGCGGCGCAGGGTCCAGGTCGGCAGCTTCAGTCGCGCGGCCACTTCTTCGAGATCCGGCTCCCGCCCCCCATTCAACAACGGCCCCAGCAATTGGGTGATGCGCTCGCGCAGGCTGCGGGTTCGGGTGAGTTGTTCGAGTTCCCGTTCACACACCTGCAGCAGATGCCGCCAGGTACTCGGCACGTGGTCGGGGTTGCGCAGGCCCAGCTGACGCTGGTTGAGGCGCAGCTGATTGACGCCCGCCGCGAAACCGACCGGCTGCTCGCAGAGCGCGGCGTATTCAGCGGCGTAGGCGGGGGCGTCGAACTCGATCTCCAGACGTTCGGCTATCAGCGTCGTCCCGCTCAGCGTCGACAGCTGGTGCAGCCAGCCGCTGAGGATCGAATCCACCACGAAGCGGTTGTAGCCGTTGTACGGGCTGATGGAATAGAAGCGCAGCCAGGCGCCGTCGCTGTCTTCGTGCAGGCTCGACTGGCCGCGATAATTCGAGCCGTACAGCGGTTCAAAACGAATCAGCGTGCGCGCCGCTTCGCGCACGGTCGGCGCCTGCGCGGCCGTGATGCCCGCCAGACCGGCGTGGCTCAGACGGCTGGATTGGCCCATCCGCAGGCCCAAGGCAGGCACGCCGGTCAGCTCGACGGCCCCATGGCCCAGGCGCATGTAGCGCGGGATCGACAGCCGGGCGCCGGCCTCACCGAGTCGTGCGGCATCCAGGCCGTATTGCTGCAGCAGTGGTTGCGGGTCCTGGCCTTCGTTGCGAACAGCGTCGGCGAGGCTGTGGACGAACCCCACGGACAGATCGCCCAGACGCACACGAGGGGAGGTCATCGATTACAACCACAGATTGATCAGGCGGGCGCCATGCCCGGGGCGAACGCCTTTCGGGGCAGCGCTGATGGACTGCTCGGCGACGCTTTGCCCGCCGCGACTGGCGAAACTGTGGCCGGCGCTGCCCTGGTCCCAGAACTGGCCGCGCATGAACACGCTGACGCCGGCCTTCGCCGTGCTGGCCGGTGTCAGGGCCAGTCGGCGCCAGGCTTCACCCTGGGTGATCGGTTTGGCCCCCAGATTCAAATGGGCCGCCAGCGCGTCATGCTTGTCGCTGCGCCAGGGTTGCGTCCAGCCGTACGTGCCGGCGACGTAGGCCGGTACTGCAATCAGCTCGACGCCGCTCGCGTTGAGTCGCCCGTAATTGTCGGGGTACCAGCTGTCGCTGCCGATCAATGTCGCCAAACGGCCGGCCGGGGTGTCGATCACGTTGAGCGGCGCGTCCTTGCCAGGACGGATGTAACCCCGCTGGTTCCAGCCCGGGAACAACTGACGCTGCGGTTGCCCCAAAGGCAGGCCGTCGGGGCCGAACACCAGGCTGCTGTTATAGAGCGCGCCGCGGCCGATGTGCAGTTCGCCGTTTTCCACGTGCGGGCTGGGCAGCACGATCGAGCCGGCCACCAGCGTCACGCCGAATTCCTTTGCCAGCCCGCCGAACACGTTCTGATAATCCTGCGCCATGCTGTGCGCCTTCATGCGCAGGCGTGCGTCCTCGAAGCGGCTGCTGCCCCGCGCGTGAATCACTGCGTCGATGAACAGCAGCGGATTACTGAACGCCAGCCAGTTCATCGCCTCGTCGAAGGTGGTGGCCTGGTAGAACTGGGCTTTTTCGTCCACCGCCAACAACCAGGTGCCGATGTGCTCGGGCAGCACCACAATGGTTTTATCGTTGAGCAGCCCATGGTCGCGGGCCTGGACCAGGTACGACGCCAGCTTGCGATACAGGCGTTTGGCACTCGAATAATCGGAAGGGAACAACTCGGGCTGAATGCCCAGCAGGTTGCCGCGTTCACCGGGTTGCCCGTCGTTGATCACCAGCTGAATGCGCAGGTCTGTCAGGTAATGCCCGACATGACGTTTGCCCGTCCACAGCCCGTAGCTGACGAGAAGAATCACCAGCACTGCAGCGGTAAGTGAGCCGAGAACTTTGCGCATGAAGAAAGGAGAGCTGCCTCTGGGAAGAAAGCGCGCAGGGCGCGATGACGTTGCCGGAAGGCTACGGCAAAACGCTGCTTTGGAGAAGGTTTGCCAACGGCCAGAGCGGCCATTCGGCGAATGGGTTCAAGCGAGGCGGCATCGGCGGCCGCCTGCGCTGTATGGATCAACCGTGATGCCTGCGATTTGCAGGCATCACGGGCGATGCGTTTTACAGGCGGAAGCGGCTGACCAGCGTGTTGAACGAAACGGCCAGGCGGGAAAGATCCTGGGTCGATGCGTTGGTCTGGTGCGCACCGGCCGCCGTCTGGGTAGACAGATCCTGGATGTTCACCAGATTGCGGTCCACCTCGCGCGCGACATTCGCCTGCTCTTCGGAGGCCGTGGCGATGACCATGTTGCGTTCGTTGATCTGGGCGATGCCGTCGGCGATCTGCTCCAGTGCGCGGCCCGTTGCCTGGGCCAGCGCCTGGGTGTCGGTCACCAGCGCCTGACTTTTGCCCATCGCCCCCACCGCCTGATCGGCGCTGGCCTGGACGCTGTTGATCATGCCTTCGATTTCACCGGTTGAGGCCTGGGTGCGTGCAGCCAATGCCCGGACTTCGTCGGCAACCACGGCAAAGCCTCGGCCCTGTTCACCGGCACGGGCGGCTTCGATGGCGGCGTTCAAGGCCAGCAGGTTGGTTTGTTCGGCAATGCCGCGAATCACGTCCAGGACTTTGCCGATGTCCCGCACCTGCACGGCGAGGTCGCGGACCATGTTGGTCGAGGTGGCGATTTCGGTGGTCGCGCTGTTAATGGCTTCGACCGCGCCACGGGCCTGGTCACGGCCGTCGCTGGCCTGTTTGCTGGTGGTTCGGGACGCGTCGGACGTGGACACGGCGTTGCGCGCCACTTCTTCCACCGCGGAAGTCATTTCCGTCACAGCGGTCGCGGCCTGCTGGATTTCGTCGTTCTGGCGGACCAACCCTCTGCTGCCGTTATCGCTGACGGTGGTCAGCTCTTCTGCGGCGGAGGCCAGTTGATTGGACGCATCGGCAATCTGCTGAATGGTGCTTTTCAGGCTGCCCTGCATTTCGCCCAGCGCCGTCAGCAATTGCCCGGCTTCATCGCGGCCGGTGCTGACAACGGGTTGCGTCAGGTCACCGCCGGCGATGCTCCGCGCGCTTGCGACCGCATAAGCAATAGGACGGCTGATCAGACGACTGATGAACATGCCCAGCAGAATCGCCGCCAGAAAGGCAATGCCGATGCCGATGTACAGCGCGGTCTTGGCGGAGGACTCCATGCGGGCGGCGTCCTCGGCGCCTTCGCCAATCTGCCGGTTATTGGAGTTAACTATGAGGGTCAGCTCATCGAGCACCACGTTGTAGGCCGTCTGAAGGTCGCCGAACAACAACGCGCGGCCGCTATCAAGGTCGCCGGCCTTCATGAGGCCGAGGTATTTCTGGACCAGCGCCTGGTAGATCGGCCAGTCCTTTTCCATCTGATCGCCCGCCGCGCGCTCATCGTCGGCGAGCGGGGTCTTGCGGTATTCGGCGAACGCTTTTTCGCTCTGCTGCTGATTGGCGTTCATTGAGGCAATCACTTCGTCCCTCACGCCCTGGGGCATGCCGGCGGCAGTGGCCGTGTATAACCGATACAGATCGCGGCTTTGCCCTACGGCGTTGGTTCTGGCCCCGCCGGTTTTTGCGACGGACACCAGGTTATTGCTGAACACCAGTTTCAGGCTTTCCGACAGGTCGGACACGCCACGGCTTCCGAGCACACCCACGCCCAGGGTGATGAAGGCGCACAGCACAAAGGCTGTGACCAACTTGGTCGAAATTTTTGCATCATTGATCCAGCTCATTGATCGTCCTGCCGAGGTGTTGAGAAGAAGGACATTGCTCAGACATCGGGGAAGTGCGGCAAGGTCGTCGTGGGGCTATCGGCGGCGAAGTGCAAGTCTGGAGGGTGGCCCGACGAATGATGAGGTGCACCGCTTGGTCATTGATTTGTCACTTCCAGTCATTGAGCATGGCCGGGCGGCTGTTTACTGTTTGCGTCATGTACAAGGCGCTCGTCCAAGGCCCTGACTGATTCGACGGGCGCCACAGAGCGCCCGCACCCCGTGATGATGCTCGATGGAGTTTTTATGGCCGCCCCCCACTACCCGCACCTGCTCGCTCCCCTGGACCTGGGTTTCACCACGCTGCGCAACCGCACACTGATGGGCTCCATGCATACCGGGCTTGAAGAGAAGCCGGGCGGATTCGAGCGCATGGCGGTGTATTTCGCCGAGCGCGCACGGGGCGGGGTCGGCCTGATGGTCACCGGCGGTATCGCACCGAACGCAGAAGGCGGGGTGTATTCGGGGGCGGCCAAGCTGTCGACGCCGGAGGAGGCGGCCAATCATCAGGTTGTCACCAACGCCGTGCACGAAGCAGGCGGCAAGATCTGCATGCAGATCCTTCACGCCGGGCGTTACGCCTACAGCCCCAAGCAGGTGGCACCGAGCGCGATCCAGGCGCCGATCAACCCCTTCAAGCCCAAAGAACTGGACGAAGAGGGCATCGAAAAGCAGATTCAGGATTTCGTCACCTGTGCGACCCTGGCGCAGACCGCCGAGTACGACGGCGTCGAAATCATGGGCTCCGAAGGCTATTTCATTAACCAGTTTCTCGTTGCCCACACCAACCATCGCACCGACCGTTGGGGCGGCAGCTACGAAAACCGTATGCGCCTGCCGGTGGAGATCGTGCGCCGCGTGCGTGAAGCCGTCGGCCCGAAGTTCATCATCATTTATCGCCTGTCGATGCTCGACCTGATCGAGGGTGGCAGCACTTGGGAAGAAGTGGTGCAACTGGCCCAGGCCATCGAGCGTTCGGGCGCCACGCTGATTAACACCGGCATTGGCTGGCACGAAGCGCGCATTCCGACCATCGCCACCAAGGTGCCGCGCGCGGCGTTCGCCAAAGTGACCGCGAAAATGCGCGGCTCGGTGTCGATCCCGCTGATCACCACCAACCGCATCAATACCCCCGAGGTCGCCGAGCAGGTGCTGGCCGAAGGCGACGCCGACATGGTCTCCATGGCGCGCCCGTTTCTCGCCGACCCGGAATTCGTCAACAAGGCCGCGGCCGGTCGCAGCGACGAGATCAACACCTGCATCGGCTGCAACCAGGCGTGCCTCGACCACACCTTCGGCGGCAAGCTCACCAGTTGCCTGGTTAACCCCCGCGCCTGTCATGAAACCGAGCTCAATTACCTGCCGGTCACCCAGGTCCGGAAAATCGCCGTCATTGGCGCCGGTCCTGCCGGCCTCGCTGCCGCGACTGTTGCGGCCCAGCGCGGGCATGAGGTGACGCTGTTCGACTTGGCCAGCGAAATCGGCGGGCAGTTCAACATCGCCAAGCGCATTCCGGGCAAGGAAGAGTTCTTCGAAACCCTGCGCTACTTCGGCCGCAAGCTGCAGACAACCGGCGTCGACCTGCGCCTGAACACCCGCGTCACTGTCGATGACCTGCTTGGCAAGGGCTATGACGAAGTGATTCTGGCCACCGGCATCGCGCCCCGCACGCCCGCCATCCCCGGCGTCGACAACCCCAAAGTGTTGAGCTACCTCGACGTGATCCTGGGCCGCAAGCCGGTGGGCAAGTCCGTCGCCGTGATCGGCGCGGGCGGCATTGGCTTTGACGTGTCGGAATACCTTGTGCACCAGGGCGTCTATACCAGCCTGGATCGCGACGCGTTCTGGGACGAGTGGGGCATCGACACCCAGCTGCAAGCGCGGGGCGGCGTGGCCGGGATCAAGCCTCATCCCCATGCGCCAGCGCGTCAGGTGTTTCTGCTGCAGCGCAAGGCCACCAAAGTCGGCGACGGCCTCGGCAAAACCACGGGCTGGATTCATCGCACGGGGCTCAAGAACAAACAGGTGCAGATGCTCAACAGCGTGGAATATTTGAAGATCGACGACGCCGGTTTGCATATCCGGATTGGCGCGGAGGGCGAGGAGAAACTGCTGCCGGTGGACAACGTGGTGATCTGCGCGGGGCAGGATCCGCTGCGTGAACTGTATGACGGGTTACAGGCAGCGGGGCAGAGCGTTCATCTGATTGGCGGGGCTGATGTGGCGACTGAGCTGGATGCCAAGCGGGCGATTGAGCAGGGGTCGCGGTTGGCGGCGGGGTTGTAAGGAGCTGGTTTCTGACGGGCGATGTTGCGGGTGGGTTTGACGGGGTTGGATCGCGTACCGCCAGGGTCTGTGAGGGCTCTGGCGCTTGAGGGGGATTACCAGCTGCCGTAGGGGATTCCGTGCTGGTCTACGTAGGCGCGGTTTTCAGGTTCGAGCGGGATGTACTTGCCCTTGCTTGCGCCAAGGTATGGGCCGAGCGGCTCGACCTTAGCTTGGTAACGGCCGACTTCCTTGAAATCCAAACAAGATCCCCCTACCCACACTTTGACGATTCCGCCGGGTGCCATGCTTAGCGTGATCGTCTCTCGATAGTCTTCCTTCCACTCGGCTGCCCATCGACAAAACGCTCGCTCTGGCCGAATCATCTCTTCGCGTACCCACTGGGGTATTTGTATTTTGATCTTGTAAGCCTGAGGCTCTACCAGTGACTGCCAACGCAGGAAAATCTGGTCGGGTAGATCGACGTTATTTATAGGTTTTCCTCCCGACACCCCTTGGTGCCAGCCCTCGACTTTCCCTGTATAACTCGCGACGCCGCCGTGCACCCTGAAGAAAGCGAGTCCACGCGTATCCAGAACATCGACGGTTTCCACCCAGACTTCCATGTGCTTGGGTGCAGCGAAACCTATGTACCAGGCCGGATACGGCAGCTTGGGGGCTGGTGGTAATCTTGGCCCACTCGCGCAGGCGCTGAGATTGATCAAGAAACCAACCGCAAATATCAGATGCCTCATTCGGGGTAACCTTCTTGCGGACGGTTGAGATGCACATTCCTACGATTGAGTGGTGCCGGTTTGCTGAATAGGAAGGGACCCTCAGGGGTCCAGTGCGCGGACAGGTGGATGTAACGCGCTCGGAGTAATTCCTGTTGCGCAGGTTCAAGTCGTACAAGCCGGTCTGTCATTACCTGCTGCAAGATTCGCTTGGAGATTGGCACGAGTTCATCTGGTAACTCGAAGCGTTTATCCGTATCGGTTATGACGTCGAATGGAACGCCGTGACGTATCCCAAGCTTATGCATGACCCGTAGTGCAATTAGGCTCAGTTCGCCATGCACGGGGCGTTCGAGCAGCAGGGTTATCCAGTAGTCCTCCATGACCGACGCAGCTTTGTCGCGAGGGTTAGTTGCTGAAGGCCAGGCTTTCACCGCAACGTATCCATCGCGGGCCACGCCTGATTCGCGCAATGCTTTGGCGTCCGCCTCTGCACGGGCCCAGGCAGCATCAGATTCAACCCTTTGACCGGTCGGAACGCTGGCTATGCAGGGTTTTGTAATCCACAATTTTTCTTGCGCGCGTGGCAGATAGCCCCCGCCGACATCTGAGTGGGCGCCGCACTGGGTTCTGGGATAGTCATTTGTGCGGTGGCGTGATGGTTGCGAATCCGCAGCAGCATTACCAACTGCCATAGGGAATGCCGTGCTGGTCTATCCAGGCTTGCGCCGCTGGATTGGGTGCTCGGTAAAACAACCCTTTTCCGTCCTGGTTGGGTCCGAGGGACTCGACTTTGGCTTGGTAGCGGCCAACTTCTTTGAAGCCCAGGCATGGCCCACCGACCCACACTTTGACGATACCTCCCGGAGCCATTCCCAACGTAATCGCGAAACGGTAGTCGTTCATCCATTCTTTTGAACTGCGGCAATACACGCGCTGTGGCGTCACCATCTCATCGCGTACCCACTGCGGTATCCGGATGCTGATTTTGTAAGCCTGAGGCTCCACTAGTGACTGCCAGCGCAGAAGAAGTTGGTCTGGTAAGTCAACGTTGTTGATGGGTTTTCCGCCAGATGTGCCCTTGTGCCAGCCCTCGGGCTTTCGCGTGTAACCGGCGACTCCGGCGTGTACGTTAAAAAAAACGTATCCCCGCTGATCGAGCACATCGACGCTTTCAACCCATACTTCCATGTGTTTGGGCGCGGCGAAGCCGATATACCACGCCGGATATGGCAGCTTGACAGGTGGTGGTACTGAGCCTCCCGTGGCACAGGCACTCAAGCTGAGTAGGAATCCGACTGCAAAACCCAGGCACCTCATTCCGGATAACCTTCTTGCGGACTATTGAGGTGCACGTTCCTGCGATTCATCGGTGCCGGCTTGCTAAGCAAGAAGGGGCCTCGTGGGGTCCAGTGCGCGGATAGGTGGATGTACCTCGCTCGTAATAGCGCCTCTTCCGCAGGTTCAAGCCGTACCAGCCGGTCTGTCATTACCCGCTGCAAGATTCGCTTGGCGATAGGCAGGAGCTCATCCGGTAACTTGAAGCGTTTATCCGTCTCGGTGATAACGTCGAATGGCACCCCATGACGCACACCCATCTCACGCATGACACGCAATGCAATCAGGCTAAGTTCGCCATGCACCGGGCGCTCAAGGATTACGGTTATCCAGTAGTCCTGCATCGCTTGATTGGCTTTGCCGCGAGGATTAGTTGCTGCAGGCCAGGCTTTCACCGCAACGTAGCCATCGCGGGCCACGCCTGATTCGCGGAATACCTTGGCGTCCGTCTCGGCGCGGACCCAGGCGGCATTGGATTCAACCCTTTGACCGTCCGGAACGCTCGCCTTGCAAGGCTGCGTCATCCACAACTTTTCTCGCGCGCGTGGCAGGTAGCCCCCGCCGACATCGGAGTGGGCGCCCGGCAGTCCGATCTGGAGGTGCGTGTGGTGCACGTTATTTAGAGAAAAGTCGGCTCTATACTCGTCGAGCGCCTGAAGCTGAATGACCTGCCGCGCGCAGTCGGGTGGCAGATAGAGATTGACGCCACGATTAACGTCGTCGCCAGGACTGAAGTCCCCGTGCGCAGGATCTGAGATGGCTGCAACGGTATCGAACAGCCCGATCAAGTTGATGGATACGTCCGTCGATGCGTCGAAGCTTTGTTGCAGACCTAGACTTCTGGCGGTGAGGAGTTCTCTAAATACGCCGCACTGGGGTTTGAGAAACTCATTTGCGCAGTGACGCGCGGCCGCTGCACCACGACTGAAGCCGAAGAAATCGATCTCGATCTTTTTAATCGAAATGCCGGGGTTGGTTTGTACAAAAAAGAGTAGCTGTGTTTTAACTAAGGCTGGCGCCTGCTTGACCCGCGCTACTACCCCCGTCTCACCCTGGCCAAGACCCTGCCCAATGACCGTTGCATCCTTACCACCGCTGCGAGTACCGATACCTTCTACGTACGCTTTGATGTAGGCGGTTTTGGCTTCAGCCGAAATACCATCCACCGCGTTGTCCGGATACAGCTGATACAAATACGCCACATTACTCGGCGCATTCCCATAACTGTTATTCGGCGCGCTGTTAAACGCACTACCGTCAAACTCTCCAAACCCGTACTGCTTGCACGTCGCCGCAATGCTTTCAAGCTCTTTGCTGCTAAAGCTCTCAAGATCCTGCCGTCGGCACTGTGCGGTCGCCGCAGCATTGCTCTGGTTATTTCCCGTCCCGTCAAAGAACAACCCGATTCGCAAGGTGATGCCTTCGGTGATTTCCTCTTCCTCTTCTTCCTCTTCTTCCTCCTCAGGTTCAGGTGTGGGGCGCGGCTTCAGCCATTCTTCGGGTTGCGGAAAGTCGATCGCCACGCGTCCGGGCAGCATCGTGTGGATGGGCATGGTTCTGCCGTCCTTGTCGGTCACGCCGTTGAACACTTCGCCAGCCTGCGTGGTGATCCGGTAACGGACGAAACGGGCGGCGGCCTGTTGCGCATCGACCAGGGTGTACCCTGCCCCATAGCCATAAGGTATTGGCGTCACCGGGGTGGTCAGCGTGGTGGCACCGCCCTTTAGCACGTAAACGGCACGGTGATAGATGTTCCCCGGCGCGCCCAGCTCGATCTCGCCATCTTTGATGCGGATGAAGGCGCCGCCGCAATTCAGGAGGAGCTCTTCCGGGGCGCTGATTTCGATCCGGCCAGCCAGGCTTTCGATCTTGATGTCATTGTTAGCCAGTGAGTGCAACGCGCCGGTTTGCGCGTGAAGCTGAACGTCGCCCTGAACCGCTTTGAGTTGCAGCCCCTTGGTCACAGCACACAGGCTGATCGCACCTTCGGCGGTGCCGGTGATGTTGCGTCCGGCGCTCAGGTCGGTTGAGCGTGACGAGGTGATGGCGACACTTTCGCGACCGGAGGACAGGCAGATTGCTTCAGGGGTGACCACTCCAATGCCGGCCGGTGCGTGCAGCAGAAGCCCGGGTTCGGTGAGGTGAGTCAGCGCGTCGTTTAGTTGCGAATGGCTGCGGGTGTCTGCGGCGATAGCGCCCGCACTTCGCGCGGCCTGGGCCATGGTGCGGGCCAAGGAAAGCGCGGTTTCAAGCTGGTCGATCGCAGCGTCCATGTCGAGCTGCTGACCGTGAGCTTTGGTCTGTTCATCCGCACTGATAAACAGCCCGCGCCCCGCCCGAATCGCGCCCCAGCCATCCGTGCGCAACTCAAACCCTTCGCCGCGCTTATCCTTATCGTTGTCGACCAGATGCCCAAGGTTGAGCTGGCTCTTGCCGCTCTGCTCGGTGCTGAGTTTGATGTGTTCCTTGCCGCGATCGTCTTCCATGCGCAGCTTGTTGTTGGCGGGCGTGCGCAGGACGTTGCGTTTGTAATCGCTGCGCAGCAGGGTCACATGGTCAGGATGTCTACTGTCATGCAGGGCATGGGCGATGTAGGGCCGGTCCGGGTCGCCTTGCTCGAAGGCAATCGCCACCTCGGTCCCGCAGATCAGCGGCAGGTGCAGTCCGTGGGTATCCCCGGCATAGGGGCGGGCGAGGCGCAACCACAGGCTTTCCTCACCCAGTTTCCAGCTGTCGCGGTCGAACAGAAAGCTGACCTTGTAGCGGCCTTCGCTGTCGATGTGGCTATAGGGATCATTGGCCAGCGAGCTGGTGACACAGGCCGGAACGGTGCCGGCTATCGCAGGCTTTGCCAGCAAAGGCGGTCGAAAACACACGCTTTCGGAATACGGAATCGCCTCAAAACTCAGTTCAAAGCTTCGATCCCGCGCTGCACGCAATTGCAATCGCGTGATCACAGCACCCGGCTCAAACGCCTGAGGCGCACCACCGGAAATCGCCAGCACCTGCGCCAATCCCAACGAGGCGCTGCTGCTAATCCCGGTCAGCCGAGTCTGGTTATTGAGATACCGCTCATGCCGCAACCGTCCATAGAAAAACCCGCTTTCACTCTCTAAATCTTCATCCTGATCAACCTTGTCGCCGAGCACCTTGTACGGCTCCGCATAGAGATACGCCTCGCCATAGGTCGTGGTGTCACCTCGCGTCTGATCGACATCCGCATCCAGCCATGCGTTCGCATCCCGATGGTGATAGGCCCGAAAGTGAACGCTCTGCTCCACCACCTCATGACTGACCTGCAGCCCCCAAACCCCATCCTGGCCGCTGCTGCCCAATCCCGACTGCGGCCGAAACGGCAAGCTCACACGCGGCCGAACGTAATGCCGCTGATCATCGTGAAACTCGACGACCGCGATCCCCAATCGCTCGTCGTTGCTAAAGCGATACCAAATCCCCACCTCAGCCAGCAGCCGCGAAATAAACGCCAGATCGCTCTCGCCGTACTGCATCACCTGCTCACGCTTCGGATACTCCCGCACCAGCGAAAACAGAAAATCCTGCCCCTCAAAATCATGCCGTGTGCGCAGAATGCTCTCGACAATCTGCGGCACGGACTGGTGCTGATAAATCCGAAACTGCCGCCCACGGGCCAGCAACGCCAGGCGCGGTTCAAGCGTCACTTCATAACGCGCTTCATCGGCGGAACCGGAAAGCCGCTTGAACCCGGTAATCACCCCATGCAGCGTCCGCAGCGCCTCAACCTTAGGCCCCGGCAAGCCACGAATCGCCACCGGCAACGTATGCGCCGCAGCATGCAGACTGAACTGGGCATCCTGCCCCAGCACCCGTTCAGCCCCGATGTCCTGTTCAACCGAGGTAAATTCCACCCGGTAACGAAACGGCTGACTCAGCTGTTCCTCACCCTCGAAGGCAAGAACATCGAGCGCAATGGGCAGATTATGGACAACCAGTTTATGGCGACTGTGATCAAAGAGAGGCGGCAATACCGTGAGCATGAATGAGCGTCCCTGGCAGGAGAATGCGCCCCCGACCGTTCCATAAAGAACCGATCAACTCATCCATGACAGGGGCTGAAGCGGGCGAAGATGAGGCATTCCTCACCGTCATTCCATAGGCAAAACACGATCCGGACGCGTCCTAATGAAGAACAAGAATCCCCCTACACAGCCCCCCAAATCGAGACCCCCGCCCGACGAGTGCTAGACTCCCGCACCGTCCATTGCCCGACCGATTTCATGTTTCCTCTCTCATCACCGCTGCCTCCCGCACCGCTGCAACCGCTCAATTTTGACTGGCTCCAGGCAGCGGGCGTGGAGGCGGCGATCCTGCGGCTGGACCTCGTCGATCCGCTGATCAGCGGCAACAAATGGTTCAAGCTCAAGCACCATCTGGCGGCGGCTGAGCGAGCCGGTGCACGGGGTGTTATCAGCCTGGGCGGCGCGCATTCCAATCACCTGCATGCGCTGGCGGCGGCGGGCAAGCGCTTTGGTTTTGCCACGGTCGGGCTGGTGCGGGGGCATGCGGTCGAGACGCCGACGGTGCTGGATCTGCAGGCGTTCGGCATGGAGTTGCACTGGCTGGGTTACGCCGGGTATCGCGCGCGCCATGACGCGGATTTCTGGGTGCCGTGGCGCGAGCGTTATCCGCATCTGTTTCCGGTGCCCGAGGGCGGAGGCGGGCTAGACGGCGCGTTGGGCTGCGCTGAAATCGTCGAACAGGCGCGCAGCCAGCTCGGCGATTTGGGGTGGGAGGATTACGATTACTGGTGGCTGGCGTGTGGCACCGGCACCACATTGGCGGGATTGGTACTGGCGGAGGCGGGCCAGCATGAGGTGATTGGCGCGATGGCGGTGCCCGAAGCTCATGGGGTTGAGGGCAATGTGGAGGGGATTGTTGAAGCTTTCGCGAGCAAGCTCGCTCCCACAGGGACTGTGGCGCCCTTGGGCAGAATGAGTCCGCGACCGACAGGCTCGGACGTGGGGATAGACCGCAAAAAGCCCCAGGGTTACCGCTTGCTCGACGCCAGTCGTGGCGGCTTTGCGAAGACCGATCCCGCGTTGCTGGATTTCATTGCGCGGCACGAAGCCGAAGCCGGTATCCCCCTCGAACCGCTGTACACCGGCAAGGCATTGCTGGCGCTGCACGAAGAAGTGATCTCGGGCCGGATCGCCAAGGGCACGCGGCTGATTTTCCTGCACACCGGCGGACTGCAGGGCAAGCGAACCTTCGATGCTGCGCACGCACATCCCTGACGCCGGAGCGCGCATCCGGGCACTGGCACGAATCCTGCGGCCCACACCCCCGACAGGTCGGTCCTGAGTACGTCGGCGGCATTTCTGGAGTCGGGCGGGCAGGGCGCTGTGCCGATAATCGGATCTTTCCCACGCGCGCCGAGGTTTCCATGACCACTCCCGTCCTTGAGCAGGTCGATCCTGCCACCCTGAGAAAAGTCATCGTGGCGGCCGCCATCGGCAATTTTGTCGAATGGTTCGACTTCGCGGTGTACGGCTTTCTGGCCACGACCATTGCCCAGCAGTTCTTCCCCAGCGGCGACGCCAGCGCCGCGCTCTTGAAAACCTTCGCGGTGTTCGCCGTGGCTTTCGCGTTTCGTCCCTTGGGCGGCGTGTTCTTCGGCATGCTGGGCGACCGCATCGGCCGCAAGCGCACGCTGGCGTTCACCATTCTGTTGATGGCCGGGGCGACGACGATCATCGGTCTGCTGCCGACCTACGCGGCAATCGGCGTCATGGCGCCCGTCTTGCTTACCCTCATCCGCTGCGCCCAGGGCTTCTCCGCCGGGGGCGAGTACGCAGGGGCGTGCGCTTACTTGATGGAGCACGCGCCGCGCACGCAACGGGCGTGGTACGGCAGTTTCGTGCCGGTGTCGACCTTTTCGGCCTTCGCGGCGGCGGCGATCATTGCCTACGCGCTGGAAGCCTCTTTGAGCACCGAAGCCATGGGCAGTTGGGGCTGGAGGCTGCCGTTTCTGATCGCAGCGCCCTTGGGTCTGGTCGGGCTGTACCTGCGCTGGAAACTGGACGAAACCCCGGCCTTTCAAGCGGTCAAGCAGGAACACGCGGTCGCCCATTCGCCGCTCAAGGAAACCCTGCGCAACCATGGCGCGGCGATCTGCTGCCTCGGCGCGTTCGTGTCGCTGACGGCGCTGTCGTTCTACATGTTCACCACCTATTTCGCGACGTACTTGCAGGTGGCGGGTGGGCTGAGTCGTGCGACCGCGCTGCTGGTGTCGTTAATTGCGTTGCTGTTCGCGGCGGCGATCTGCCCGGTGGCCGGGGCGTTTTCCGACAAGGTCGGGCGACGCAAGACGGTGCTCAGCACCTGTGTACTGCTGATCGTGGTGGTGTATCCGTCGTTTTTGATGGCCAGTTTCGGTTCTTTTGTGGCCTCGATCGTCGGTGTGATGTTGCTGGCGATCGGCGCCGTCCTGTGCGGCGTGGTGACGGCGGCTTTGTTGTCGGAGACCTTTCCCACGCGTACCCGTTACACCGCTTCGGCGATCACCTACAACATGGCGTACACAATCTTCGGCGGAACGGCGCCGCTGATGGCGACCTGGCTGATCGGCGCGACGGGCAGCAACCTGGCGCCGGCGTTTTACCTGATCGTCATCGCGCTGCTGGCGCTGGCGGGTGGACTGGCATTGCCGGAGACGTCCAAAGTGTCGCTGCATGAGGTGGACGGTTCGTTGACGGCGCGCGGGAGATTGCAGACGGCGGTTTGACTGGAGGCTCCACCTTGCTTGCTAAGGAGGCGGTGTGCCTGCTGGATGTTGGGCGGATTGCAGGCCGTCTTCGTGAGCAAGCTCACTCCCACAGGGTTTGCGTTTGATTGACAGGAGAGTGGTGTCAAAAAGCTTCAAGTGTCCTGACACTACGTCACCCATCAGACAAATCAGCAACAAAATATGGCAGCGGCGCCCCAAAAAATGGCACATTGGCGGCCCCTTGTGCCGCTGACATGTTCTGTAACGAGTCCCACGGCGCATCAACGTTCGATGGATGAACCCGATGGCCGTTACCAGCCCTGCAACCGTGCCCGCGACCGATACCCAACCCGTTCCCGCCCCGCAATCTACGCAATCAAGCCCCTTGGTCATGCGCATCATTGGTGCGGTGGCCCTGGCGCATCTGCTCAATGACTTGATCCAGTCGATTCTGCCCTCGATCTACCCGATGCTGAAGGCCTCGTACGGCCTGAGCTTTACCCAGGTCGGCTTGATCACGCTGACGTTTCAGGTCACGGCGTCCCTGCTGCAGCCCTGGGTCGGTTATTACACCGATCGCCATCCCAATCCGTTGGTGCTGCCGGTCGGTTCGTTGTGCATTTTGGGCGGCGTCATGATGCTCGCGACCGTGGGCAGTTTTCCGCTGATCCTGCTCGCCGCGGGCCTGATCGGCATCGGCTCGTCGACATTCCACCCCGAAGCCTCGCGCATTGCCCGGCTGGCCTCTGGCGGGCGCTTTGGTCTGGCGCAATCGACCTTTCAGGTGGGCGGCAACAGCGGTTCCGCCATCGGGCCGCTGCTGGCGGCGGCGATCATCATTCCGTTCGGTCAGGGCCACATCGCCTGGTTCGGGCTGGTGGCGCTGTTTTCCGTAGGGCTGCTGTACGCCATCAGCCGCTGGTACAAGGCGCACCTGGCGCTGTTCAAGATCAAGGCCGGGCAAGCAGCGACCCACGGGCTGTCGAAACGTCGGGTGACCAGCGCGCTGGTGGTGCTGGCGCTGCTGGTGTTCTCCAAATATTTCTACATGGCCAGCTTCACCAGCTACTTCACGTTTTACCTCATCGACAAATTCCAGCTGTCCGTGGCCAGCTCTCAGCTGCATTTGTTCATGTTTCTGGCGGCGGTGGCGGCGGGCACATTCTTCGGCGGGCCGATCGGTGATCGCATCGGGCGCAAGGCGGTGATCTGGTTCTCGATTCTGGGCGTGGCGCCGTTCACCATCGCGCTGCCTTACGCTGACTTGTTTTGGACCAGCGTGCTCAGCGTGATCATCGGTTTCATTCTGGCCTCGGCGTTCTCCGCCATCGTCGTCTACGCCCAGGAACTGGTGCCGGGCAACGTCGGCATGATCGCTGGCATCTTTTTCGGCCTGATGTTCGGCTTCGGCGGCATCGGCGCCGCTTTATTGGGTCACCTCGCGGATCTTCACGGCATCGTCTATGTCTACACGCTGTGTTCCTACCTGCCGCTGTTCGGCATCCTCGCCATCCTGCTTCCGAGAACTTCAAAAAGATGTTGATAGCCGTCGCGATTTTTCTGGTCACCATCACCCTGGTGATCTGGCAACCCAAGGGCCTTGGTGTCGGCTGGAGTGCAACGTTTGGCGCCGTGCTCGCGCTGCTTTTCGGGGTGGTGCACCTGAGTGACATCCCTCAGGTCTGGCACATTATCTGGAACGCAACCGGGACGTTCATTGCGCTGATCATCATCAGCCTGCTGCTCGACGAGGCCGGTTTTTTCAACTGGGCCGCGCTGCACGTGGCGCGTTGGGGCAACGGCAAGGGCCGGCGGCTGTTCGCGTTTATCGTGCTGCTCGGCGCGTTGGTGTCGGCGTTGTTCGCCAATGACGGCGCCGCGCTGATCCTCACCCCCATCGTCATGTCGATGCTGCTGGCCCTGCGTTTTTCGCCGGCGACCACCCTGGCTTTCGTGATGGCGGCAGGGTTCATCGCCGACACCGCGAGCCTGCCGCTGGTGGTCTCCAACCTGGTCAACATCGTCTCTGCCGACTATTTCGGCATCGGCTTCAACCGCTATGCGTCGGTGATGGTGCCGGTCAATCTGGTTAGCGTTGCCGCCACCCTGGCGGTGCTGATGCTGTTCTTTCGCCGCGACATCCCGAAGACCTTCGACGCCTCGCAACTGGCCGAGCCGTCTTCGGCGATCAAGGACCGCGCGACCTTCATGACCGGTTGGTGGGTGTTGGGGATCTTGCTGGTGGGCTGCTTCGCCCTGGAGCCGCTGGGAATTCCCATCAGTGCGATCTCCGCTGTGTGCGCCGTGATCCTGTTGGGCATTGCCGCCAAAGGCCACCGCATTTCCACGCGCAAGGTGCTGAAAGACGCGCCGTGGCAGATCGTGATTTTCTCCCTGGGCATGTACTTGGTGGTGTATGGCCTGCGCAATCAGGGCCTGACCGACTACCTCGCGACCTGGCTGGATCGTTTCGCCGAACATGGTTTGTGGGGCGCGGCCATGGGCACGGGCGTGCTGACGGCGCTGCTGTCGTCGGTGATGAACAACCTTCCGACGGTGCTGATCGGCCTGTTGTCCATCGAGGCCAGTCAGGCCCACGGTTTGCTGCAGGAAGCGATGATCTACGCCAACGTGATCGGCAGCGACCTGGGCCCTAAAATCACCCCGATCGGCAGCCTCGCGACGTTGTTGTGGCTGCATGTGCTGGCGAAGAAGGGCGTGACCATCGGCTGGGGCTATTACTTCCGCGTCGGCATCGTGCTGACCGTGCCGGTGCTGTTGGTCACCCTCGCGGCGCTGGTGCTGCGACTGAGCCTGTAACGCGGCGCGTGTCTGGCACGTTCGGCCACAGGTCCGACACCAGAAACAGCCGCTCGGCCTCTTGCCAGTGGCCGTCGGCATGGCGGGTCAGGCGCACCAGCAGTTGCGCCGGCCCGAGCGGGTCCAGGGCCTCCAGCCAGTCCTTAAACTGGCGAGGGGTCCATGGCGCGTCACAGCGCGAAGGCGCCAGCCAGGCAGGCCGCGGCAGCCATTGCCAGCGGCCCTCCATAGCGTGTTCTGCGTAGCCCGGCCAGTCCTTTTGATGCAGCCACTGTCCCCGCAGATGCTCAGGGTGTGCCCCTTGTGGCGACGCGCTCGCACCGGGCCATGGATAAAACAGATAACCCCCCAGCCAGAGCGAAGCGCTGAAGGTGTCCACGCCCCGCGCAGCAAGAACGGCGCTGCTCTCGGGGCGCGCTGACATGGGCAGTTGATGCTGATTCAGGTGCGCGAGCTTCAAATCCAGCCGGTCGAGGGCGCCGGGGCCGAGCCAGTGGGCCGGGTTTTCGCCGTCCTGATCCTGCTGCCCCAAGTACAGCTTGATCGCCAATTCAATATGGTGAACGCCACCCTTATCCCGCAGCAGCAGGTCCAGCTCGCCCAGCGTGCGGCCTTCGCCCTGAATCGGCAGGTTCGCCGCGAGCAGCTCGACGCCGGGCGCGTGCTGGATTGCGAATTGCCAGAGCCGCTCGTAATACAGCCCCAGCCGCCGCGTCGAGCTTCTCGCCAGCCAGTCGCTGAGTGCGCTGTCGTCCTGGTCCAGCTGCGTTAAAAAAGCTTCAAGCGCTTCGGGCTGCTGCACCCAGTCGCTGCCGCTGAGGGGGTGTTGCTGGGGCCACTGGGTTTCCGTCAGCAGGGGCGGCGACAGGATTACCCACGCCAGATCACGTACGGTGTGCGTATGCAGCTGACGGGGCAGGGCGGTCAGGGTCGGGAAAGGGTTATTCATCGAGGCAGAATAGCGGGTGATGGGCGGTTGTAGCCACCGCTTCATCGTCGCCGTCGGATGCGACAGGTCAGCTCAGGCATGCCTGAAAGGCGCTGCTTGAAGGGTGCGCTCAAAGAGCCCATTTGCCGCCCCCGACCCCTTCGCCCATAATCGCGTTCTTTACACGCATCAAGCCTGCGGGAGCCCCATGGAGCAATTTCGAAATATCGGCATCATTGGTCGCCTGGGCAGTACCCAGGTGGTGGAGACCGTTCGCCGACTCAAGAAATTCCTGATATCGCGGCACCTGCATGTGATCCTCGAAGACGCCATCGCCGAGGTCTTGCCGGGCCATGGTTTGCAGACGTCTTCGCGCAAGATGCTCGGTGAAGTCTGCGACATGGTCATCGTCGTCGGCGGCGACGGCAGCCTGCTCGGCGCCGCCCGTGCGCTGGCCAAGCACAATGTGCCGGTGCTGGGCATCAACCGCGGCAGCCTGGGCTTCCTGACCGATATCCGCCCCGACGAGCTGGAAGTCAAAGTCGCGGAAGTGCTGGACGGCCACTATCTGGTGGAAAACCGCTTCCTGTTACAGGCCGAAGTACGCCGTCACGGCGAAGCGATCGGACAGGGCGACGCCCTCAACGACGTCGTGCTGCACCCCGGCAAATCCACGCGGATGATCGAATTCGAAATCTACATCGACGGCCAGTTCGTCTGCAGCCAGAAGGCCGACGGTCTGATCGTCGCCACGCCCACCGGCTCCACAGCCTACGCGCTGTCGGCGGGCGGGCCGATCATGCACCCCAAACTCGACGCCATTGTTATCGTGCCGATGTACCCGCACACGCTGTCCGGCCGGCCGATTGTCGTCGACGGAAACAGTGAGCTGAAAATCGTTGTCTCAAAGGACATGACGATCTACCCACAGGTTTCCTGCGATGGCCAGAACCACTTCACCTGCGCGCCGGGTGACACCGTGACCGTGAAAAAGAAGCCGCAGAAGCTGCGCCTCATTCACCCCCTCGACCACAACTACTACGAAGTCTGCCGGACCAAACTCGGTTGGGGCAGTCGGCTTGGCGGCGGGAGCGACTGATGCTCGATCCCGCGCGTGGCTACGATCTGATCGGTGACGTGCATGGTTGTGCCCAGACCCTTGAGCACTTGCTCGACACCCTTGGTTACCGCTTTCAGGCCGGCGTGTGGCGCCACCCTGAACGCATCGCCGTGTTCCTCGGCGACATCATCGACCGCGGCCCTCGCATTCGCGAAGCGCTGCACATCGTTCGTGACATGGTCGAAGCCGGCCAGGCGTTCTGCATCATGGGCAACCATGAATTCAACGCGCTGGGCTGGAGCACCCCGGCACCGCCTGAGAGCGGCCATGAATGGGTGCGCGAGCACACGCCGCGCCATGCCCGTCTGCTGGGCGAAACCCTGGCGCAGTTCGAGCAGCATCCCGGTGACTGGAACGACTTCCTCAAATGGTTTTACCAATTGCCGCTGTTCATCGACGCCGAGCGCTTCCGCGTGGTGCACGCTTGCTGGGATGCCAGCCTGATCGAGCCGTTGCGCAGCGTTCACGGCGACGGTCGCATCGACCAGGCCTTCGTGCAGGCGTCGGCGGAGCCGGGCAGTTTTGCCTGCGCGGTGTTTGATCGCCTGCTGCGCGGCACCGACATGCGCCTGCCCCACGGCATGACCCTGACCGGTGGCGACGGCCTGACCCGCGGCTCGTTCCGCACCAAGTTCTGGGAAGACGACCCGCAGACCTACGGCGACGTGGTGTTTCAGCCTGACGCGCTGCCCGAGCCTGTGGCGCGGCGGCCGCTGTCCCCCAGCGAGAAAAACGCGCTGCTGCGGTACGGCGCCGATGAACCGCTGTTGTTCGTCGGCCACTACTGGCGCAGCGGCATTCCCGCCCCGATCCGCCCCAATCTGGCCTGCCTCGACTACAGCGCCGTGCTCTACGGCAAGCTCGTCGCGTATCGGCTGGATCAGGAAACCCAGATCGACCCGAACAAGTTCGTCTGGGTCGACGTCACCCGACCGGAGGTTGGTCAATGAGTCCGGTTGCTGTATTGCGTTTGCCCCTCCAAACCGACCTGAGTGGTTTCGTCGAGTTGCTGCGGCGCCTCAACGTGCCCCATCGGGTCAGCGAAGAGGCCGGCGAGCAAGTGCTGTGGGTGCCCGATGCGCCGCAACTGGCCGATGACGTCCGTCAGTTGTATCAGCAATACCCTGAAGGCGACCCGACCGCGCAGTTGCCGCCGGGACGCGAGGTGGTGGCCGTGAGCCGGCCGAGTCCGCTGGTCCAGGTGCGCAACAGCCCGGTCACCAGCGTGATCTTGCTGCTGTGCCTGATCGTCGCCGGCGTGACCTTGCTCGGCGACAATTTTGGAGCCTTGAGCTGGTTGACCTTCAACGACTTCCGCGTCAACGGCGAGTACATCAGCTTTCTGCCGGTGGAAACATCGCTGGGGGCGGGGCAGTGGTGGCGGGTGGTCACGCCGATGCTGATTCATTTCGGCCTGCTGCACCTGGTGATGAACGCGCTGTGGTTCTGGGAGCTGGGCCGACGCATCGAAATGCGCCAGGGCAGTTGGCAGTTGCTCGGACTGACCCTGGCGTTCAGCGCGTTTTCCAATTACGTCCAGTATTTCTGGAGCGGCCCGAGTCTGTTCGGCGGTCTGTCCGGCGTGCTGTATGGCCTGCTCGGTCACTGCTGGATCTTTCAATTGCTCGCCCCCAACCCCATGTATCGTTTACCACGCGGTGTTCTGGGGATGATGCTGATCTGGCTGGTGGTGTGCCTGTCTGGCGTCGTCGGTGTGCTCGGGTTTGGCGAAATCGCCAACGGCGCCCACGTCGGCGGCCTGATCATCGGTTGTGCTACAGGTCTTGTGGGCGGTGCACTGGCCCGCCGCAAACATTAAAATCGCCCGCTTAATTCTGGGAGAACCCAATGTCCTCTTTTGTCGAAATGATCGAAAACATCACCCCGGACGTCTACGAAAGCCTGAAGCTGGCGGTGGAAATCGGCAAATGGTCCGACGGCCGCAAGCTGACCCAGGAACAACGTGAGCTGTCGCTGCAGGCGTTGATTGCCTGGGAAGTGCGCAACGTGCCCGAGGACCAGCGCATCGGCTACATGGGCCCGCAAGAGTGTGCGTCGAAGTCGGCGCCGGTGCCCAATATCCTGTTCAAATCGGACTCCATTCATTGATTGAAATCGGCAGAGGCTCCGTCAACAAAATGTCCGCGCGGCTTGAGGCTTCGCGGGTGGAATATGCGTTCCGGCTGGGTGATTCACAGATCCCGGTCAACCCGCTGATCGGCAAGACCGTGCGCCTGGAGTTTCTGGGTGCGATTCATTGCAGCCATTGCGGCAAGCGCACCAAAACCAGCTACAGCCAGGGTTATTGCTACCCGTGCATGCTCAAGCTGGCCCAGTGCGACCTGTGCATCATGAGCCCGGAGCGCTGCCATCACGAGCATGGCACCTGCCGCGATCCGGCCTGGGGCGAGCAGTTCTGCATGACCGATCACGTGGTCTATCTGGCCAACTCGTCGGGGGTCAAAGTCGGCATCACCCGCGCCACCCAGCTGCCCACCCGCTGGCTGGACCAGGGCGCCAGTCAGGCGTTGCCGATCGTGCGCTGCGCCACGCGCCAGCAGTCCGGTTTCGTCGAAGACCTGTTCCGCAGCCAGGTGGCAGACCGCACCAACTGGCGCGCGCTGCTCAAGGGCGACGCACCGGCGGTTGATCTGGCGGCGATTCGTCAGCAACTGTTCGAGTCCTGCGCCGAAGGCCTGGTCGCGCTGCAAATGCGCTTTGGCTTGCAGGCCATTCAAGTGATGAACGATGTCGAGCCCATCGAGATCCGATACCCGGTAGAGGCCTATCCGACCAAGATCGTCAGCTTCAACCTGGACAAGAATCCGGTCGCCGAAGGCACCCTGTTGGGCGTCAAAGGGCAGTACCTGATCTTCGACACCGGCGTGATCAATATTCGCAAATACACGGCGTATCAACTCGCCGTGCATCAGTAGCCCGTATTAGCAGAAGAAGGGACAACACTATGCGCACAGACCAGCCGAAAATGATTTACCTGAAGGATTATCAGGCGCCTGAGTACCTCATTGACGAGACCCACCTGACGTTCGAATTGTTCGACGACCACTCGCTGGTCCACGCGCAGTTGGTGATGCGCCGCAACCCGGACCGCGCCGCGCTCGCTCAAGGCGCGGCATTGCCACCGCTGGAACTCGACGGCCAGCAGCTTGAGCTGCTGTCGGTGAAGCTGGCGGATGTCGACCTGTCCGAGGGCGACCTTGCAAAGAACGGCTACCAGCTGACCTCCGACAGCCTCACCGTGCAGCCGACGTCCGAGACCTTCACCCTCGACACCACCGTGAAGATCCACCCGGAAACCAACACCGCGCTGGAAGGCCTGTACAAATCCAGCGGCATGTTCTGCACCCAGTGCGAGGCCGAGGGCTTCCGCAAGATCACCTATTACCTCGACCGCCCGGACGTGATGAGCACGTTCACCACGACCGTCAGCGCCAACAAGCAGGCCTTCCCGATCCTGCTGTCCAACGGCAATTTGATCGCCGCCGGCCCTTCCGACGACACCCAGCGTCACTGGGCAACGTGGGAAGACCCGTTCAAGAAGCCGGCCTACCTGTTCGCGCTGGTGGCCGGTGACTTGTGGTGCATCGAAGACACCTTCATCACCATGAGCCAGCGCAAGGTCACGCTGCGCATCTTCGTCGAGCCGGAAAACGTCGACAAATGCCAGCACGCCATGGACAGCCTGAAGAAGTCCATGCGCTGGGACGAAGAGGTCTACGGCCGCGAATACGATCTGGACATCTTCATGATCGTCGCCGTCAACGACTTCAACATGGGCGCCATGGAGAACAAGGGCCTCAACATCTTTAACTCCAGCGCCGTGCTGGCCCGCGCCGAAACCGCGACCGATGCCGCCCACCAGCGCGTCGAAGCCATCGTCGCCCACGAATATTTCCACAACTGGACCGGCAACCGCGTCACCTGCCGCGACTGGTTCCAGCTGTCGTTAAAGGAAGGCTTCACGGTGTTCCGTGATTCCGGCTTTTCGGCGGACATGAACTCGGCCACGGTCAAGCGCATTCAGGACGTGGCTTACCTGCGCACCCACCAGTTCGCCGAAGACGCCGGCCCCATGGCCCACGCCGTGCGCCCTGACAGCTTCATCGAGATTTCCAACTTCTACACCCTGACCGTGTACGAGAAGGGCGCGGAAGTGGTCGGCATGATCCACACGCTGTTGGGCGTGGAAGGATTCCGCAAGGGCAGCGACCTGTTCTTCGAGCGCCATGACGGCCACGCCGTGACCTGCGACGACTTCGTCAAGGCCATGGAAGACGCCAACCGTGTCGACTTCACGCAGTTCAAGCGCTGGTACTCCCAGGCCGGCACGCCGCGTCTGGCGGTCAGCGAGTCCTACGACGCTGCCGCGAAAACCTACAGCCTGACCTTCCGTCAGAGCACGCCAACCACGCCGGGCCAGCCGGGCGATCAGAAACTGCCGTTCGTGATCCCGGTCGCCATGGGTCTGCTGGACGCCCAGGGTCAGGAACTCCCTCTGCGCCTGCACGGCGAGGCACCGGCGGTGAACACCTCCCGCGTGCTCTCGGTGACTGAAGCCGAGCAGACCTTCACCTTCATCGACATCGACGAACAGCCGCTGCCGTCGCTGCTGCGCGGGTTCTCGGCGCCGGTGAAACTGAGCTTCCCGTACAACCGCGATCAGTTGATGTTCCTGATGCAGCACGACAGCGATGGCTTCAACCGTTGGGATGCCGGTCAGCAACTGTCCGTGCAAGTGCTGCAGGACCTGATCACCCAGCACCAGAAAGGCGAATCGCTGGTCATGGATCAGCGTTTGATCACCGCGCTGCACACGGTGCTGACGGACGAGAGTCTGGATCAGGCCATGGTCGCGGAAATGCTCTCGCTGCCGGGCGAGGCGTATCTGATCGAGATCAGCGAAGTGGCTGACGTCGACGCCATCCACGCCGCGCGGGAGTTTGCCCGCCAGCAATTGGCCGACAGCCTGAGCGACGCCCTGTGGCAGCGTTACCAGACCAATCGCGAGCTGTCGAAGCAGACGCCGTACGTGGCCGCGTCCGAGCACTTCGCTCGCCGTGCGCTGCAGAACATCGCCCTGTCTTACCTGATGCAGACCGGCAAGCCAGAAGTCCTGGCCGCCGCCATCGACCAGTTCGACACCGCCGACAACATGACCGAGCGCCTGACCGCGCTGGCCGTGCTGGTGAACTCGCCGTTCGAGGCCGAGAAGGCCAAGGCGCTGGAAGTGTTCGCCGAGAACTTCAAGGACAACGCGCTGGTCATGGATCAGTGGTTCAGCGTGCAGGCCGGCAGCACCTTGCCGGGCGGGTTGGAGCGAGTGAAAGCGCTGATGCAGCACCCGGCGTTCACCCTGAAGAACCCGAACAAGGTGCGTGCCCTGATCGGCGCCTTTGCCGGGCAGAACCTGATCAACTTCCACGCGGCGGACGGTTCGGGCTATCGCTTCCTGGCCGATCTGGTCATCGAGCTGAACGGCTTCAACCCGCAGATCGCCTCCCGTCAACTGGCGCCACTGACCCGCTGGCGCAAGTACGACAGCGCCCGCCAAGCGCTGATGAAAGCGGAACTGGAGCGCATCCTCGCCTCCGGCCCGCTGTCGCCGGACGTGTATGAAGTGGTGAGCAAAAGCCTGGCGTAAATCGGGCGGTTGTTGAAAAGGGCTGTCCGTTTGCGCGGACAGCCCTTTTTTGTGGGGGCTGATTCATGGTTTCAGCGGCTGCGGATGCTGTCTTGTACGCGACACCTTGGTAGGACTGGCTTTAGCCGGGAAGAAGCCGGTTTGTGCGCCATCCATTTTGCGGTGTGACGAATGACGCCTTCCCGGCTGAAGCCGGTCCCACAATGCGAGTTGTCCAATGATCCCGGCGCGCGCGATCAGGCGTTGAAACCGATAATCGCCTTGGTTTCCAGGTACTCCTCAAAGCCCATCACGCCGTACTCGCGGCCATTGCCCGAGCGCTTGTAGCCGCCGAAGGGCGCCATGGGATTCCACGCCGGGTGGTTCAGGTGGACTTGCCCGGCGCGAATGCGCGAGGCGACGGCGCGGCCCAGTTCCAGGTCCTGGGCCTGCACGTGGGCGCCCAGGCCATAGACCGTGTCGTTGGCGATGGCCACGGCTTCGTCGATGGAGTCATAGGCCAGGATGCACAGCACCGGTCCGAAGATTTCCTCCTGGGCGATGCGCATCGCTGAGCCGACTTCGGAGAACACCGTTGGCCGTGTGTAATAGCCTTTTTCAAACCCCGGCACGCGGCCGAGCCCGCCGCACAGCAGTTTCGCGCCTTCACTGATACCGGCTTCGATCATCGCCTGGACGCGGCTGAACTGGGCTTCGTTGGCAATCGGGCCGAGCTGGGTGTCGGGGGATTGCGGGTCGCCGACGATCAACGCGTTGGCGGTGGCGGCGGCCAGCGCTTCGACTTCGGCGAGGCGGGCGCGGGGCACGATCATGCGGGTCGGCGCGCTGCACGACTGGCCGACGTTGCGCAAGGCCGACATCACCCCCAAGGGCACGACTTTGGCAAAGTCGGCGTCAGGCAGCATGACGTTCGGCGACTTGCCGCCCAGTTCCTGGGTCACGCGCTTCACCGTGACCGCCGCCGCTTGTGCGACGAGGGCTCCGGCACGGTTCGAGCCGGTGATGGAAATCATGTCGATGTCGGTGTGGGCCGCGATGGCGGCACCGACGTCCGCGCCGCTGCCGTTGACCAGATTGAACACCCCGGGCGGCAGGCCGGCGTCGTGGACCAGTTGGGCGAACAGCAGGGCGCTCAACGGCGACAGCTCGCTGGGTTTCAGGACCACGGTGCAGCCGGCGGCGAGGGCCGGCGCGACTTTGGCGGTGATCTGGTACAGCGGCCAGTTCCACGGGGTGATCAGGCCGCAGACGCCGATGGCCTCGCGCTCGATGGCTGTGGTGCCTTCGACGGTTTGGAAGCGGTAGGTGGACAGCAGATCGCGAGCGACCCGCACGTGTTCGGCGGCCAGTGGCACCTGCATGGCGCGGGAGAAACTGATGGCCGCGCCCATTTCCAGCGACAGGGCCCGGGCGAGGGGCTCTTTGCGCTCAAGGATCAATGCGTGGATTTTGCTCAGGATCGCTGCGCGTTCTACGACCGGCGTTACCGACCAGCCAGGGAAGGCAGCGCGCGCTGCTGCGACGGCCCGATCAACGTCCTCCGCCGACCCCCGCGCGACCTCGGCTACCACTTCTTCGGTGGCGGGATTGACCACCGGCAAGCTGGCGGGGACCTTGGGGGATATCCACTCGCCGTTGATGTAGAAAGCTCCGGCGTTTTGCAGCTCGATGCCGTGGGTATTTGAAGAGTGTGAGGTCATCCAGCTAGCTCCCTGGAGCGGTGATAAGGGCTGCGAACAGCGAGTCCTGACGTCTCGATACGCTAACAAACCGGCCCAGGCAAAAGATGCCGTTGTTGCGGTCTGCAAGGGAGAATCTGCTGAATCCGCCGGGGTCCACGCCATCCGTTTTGCGGTGTGACACCTGACGTCTTCCCGGCTAAAGCCAGTCCTACAGTCGAGGTCATGCCGGATACCCTGAATGCACGCGATATGTTTTTGTAGGACCGGCTTCAGCCGGGAAGACGCCCGCATGAGCACCCACAATTTCGCGGCGTGACGCTTGACGTTTTCCCGGCTGAAGCCGGTCCTACAGGGGATTGCGTGCGCTGCCTGATTGGCGGGATGCATGCGGTCTGTTTTTGTAGGACCGGCTTTAGCCGGGAAGAGGCCGGTATGAGCACCCTCAATTTTGCGGCGTGCCGCCTGACGTTTTCCCGGCTAAAGCCGGTCCTACCCATCGCGGCGTGCCTGGCAACGTTCACCCAATCGCCTGGGTCACCATCGCAAACTGGGCAATGCCATCCCGTGACTCCGGCGGCTCACCCAGCACCATGCGGGGCGCGCGATCGACGCACGGCAGCCCCATCCCCTCCAGCCAGTCCACCAGCCCGCAATCAGCCAGAATATCGAAGCGCACAAACGCGCCGGGGATCAGGCCCAGCAGGTGCGTGATCATCTGTTTTGCCTGCGCCAGATCCTGCGCGACCACCGGCCCAATGAGATGCCCGCGACCAAACCGGCGGAGCAGGGCGCATCCCTTCAGTTGCCCTTGCACCTCAACGCCCGCCACGCACTCCGCCGTCGGCAGCAAATCGGCGAGCACCGCCGTGCGGTCCAGCCCGCTGCCGACATTGGCCAGTTCAATCACCTGCGGGTATTCGGCCTGCGTCACCTCACGACACAGCGCGTCTCCCGTCGCAGCCAGAACCGGCGGCATGTGCGGCACGCCTTGATGTTGCTGAATCCGCGCGTACTCGACAAAACCCATGCTCACGTACAGCGGCGCCCCCGATTCAGTCGCGTTGAGGATCGGCGTGCGCGGCGCGGCGGCGTCCAGGCACAGGTTCATCAACTGCCGGCCAATGCCTTTGCTCTGGTGCTGATCACTGACGATCACCAACCCGATCGAGGAATAAGCCCCCTGATGGCAGGCAAACCCCACGCCCACCAATTGCCCTTCATGTTCAGCAACAAAACCCTCGGACGTGCGCTGCACCATCGCCCAGTCTTCCTCGCGATGGGGCCACTTCAACTGCACCGAGAGCGCGTGGGCGGCGGGCATATCCTCCGCTTTGGCCGTGCGGTAAACGTAGGCGTCGCTCATATGAGTTTTCCTGTGCTGAGAAGGCTGGTCGCCAATTGCGGTACGAGTGATGGCTGAGTAAACCGGCGGATGTCGAAGGGGCTGATGGACGTGCTGGTGCTGCCGGTGCTGATCAGTTCGGCCATCACGTCGCCGACCCCGGGGCCGAGCTGAAAGCCATGGCCGCAGAAGCCGAAGGCGTAAAACAGCCCGTCCACCATGCCGCTGGGGCCCATCACCGGCAGCGAGTCCGGCGTGTAGCTTTCGATGCCGCTCCAGGTGCGGATGATGTTGAGTTTCTCGGCGCCGGGCACCAGCCGCTTCATCTGGCGCATCTGATTGATCAGGCTTTCAGGCTTGAAAAATGCCCGACGGTTGACCATGTCCGGCGCGCAGCGGGCGCCGCCACCGATGATGATGTTGCCGCGGGGAATCTGCCGGAAGTAGATCACCTCTTCCTTGATCTTGGTGAACACGCCGATCACCGTCGGCAGCGCGTAGGGCACAGGTTCCGTCACCGACATCTGTGGGCCGTTGGGCTCCAGCGGCACGGGTTCGTCGAACTGTTGAGACAGCTTGGTCGCCCACGCGCCGGCGGTGATCAACAGCTGCTCGGCGACGAACAACTGCCCGTCGGTGGTGGTGACGTGGAACTGTCCGCCGACTTTTTGCACGTCGGCGACTTCGGTGCGTTCTTCGATGCGTGCGCCAAGCCGACGGGCCGCGCGGGCAAAGGCCGGTGCCGCCAGACGCGGATTGGCGTGACCGTCGTGGGGCGCGTAGGAACCGCCCTTGACCTCTGCGCCAAGAAAAGGAAATCGCGTGTGCAACTCGGCGCCGCGATAGATTTTCAGGTCCAGCTGCTCGGCTTCCGGGGCCGCGGCGTAAGCCTCCAGCTCGGCGATTTCGTCCTCGCGGTAACACACACGCATGTGCCCACTGGGGATGAACTCCAAGTCATCGTCGATCAGCTCCGGCAAGCGTTTCCACAAACCCCACGACCGGTTCGCCAGTTCGAGCTGGCCCAGATAGCGCCCTTGCCGCCGCACATTGCCGAAGTTCACGCCGCTGGCGTACTGACCGATCTGGTCGCGCTCCAGCAGCGTCACCGAGCGGCCGCGCCGCTGCAGGAAAAACGTCGACGAGGTGCCCATGACGCCGCCGCCAATCACCAGCACATCGCTTTTTTGCGGGTTCATTAAGGGTCCTCTCGCAGGTTATGGGGTTGCAGGCCACGGGGTTGCAGGTTGCGCGCCACGGCGTCGATTTCGATCAGGTAACCGTGATGCAAGACCGGGACCGGCACCACGGCGCGGGCGGGCCGATGCTCACCCAGGTACCGCGCATAGAGTCGGTCAAACGCCGGCCAGTGTTCAATGCCCACGACATAGACCGTCACTTTCAGCAAATGGCTGGGGCTCAAACCCGCTTGCGCAAGGATCGCCATGAGGTTGTCGAGGGCAATCGAGGCCTGCACTTCGAACGGTTGGTCGGCGCTGTGCTCGCCATTGGCGCGTACCGGCAATTGCCCGGACACGTAGACCAAGCCGGCGTAGGCTACCGCCTGGGAATAATGCCCGCCCGGAGCTGCTGCGTCTGGCGTGAAAATAATGTCGAGATCACCAGCCATGCAGACGACTCCAGGTGTGCACCGCGCCGTCGGCGTCGAGTGCGTGATAGTCCGGAAACTGCGCGCCGGTGGCGCAGGCGTGGTTGGGCAGAATGCGCAGACGGCGGCCGATGGGGAAGCGGGCGGCCAAGTCGGCATGGCTGGCGTCGCCCAGGGTGATAATCCCGTGCTCCTGATTGGCGCCGGTAACCAACGCCCCATCGATCCATTCGCCCGTTTCGGTGCACACCTGGCCGTAACCGAAATCGTGGCGCTGACGCTGGGTGCCGCGATCACGACTCATGGCCATCCAGCCGGCGTCGGTGATGATCCAGCCCTTGTCCTGCTGATGGCCGATCACCGTGGTCAGCACGCTCAGGGCCAACTCGTCGGCCTGGCAGACGCCGATGTTGTGCATGACCAGATCGAAGAACACATACACGCCGGCACGCACCTCGGTCACGCCGTCCAAGCGCAGAGCTGACAGCGCGGTGGGCGTGGAGCCGATGCTGACGTCCGGGCAGTCGATCCCGGCTTCACGGATGCGTTGAGCGGCGCGGACGCAGAGGGCGCGCTCCTGCTCGGCGAGGGCTTGCAGGGCTTCAGGGTTGTCGAGTTCGTAACTGGAACCGGCGTGGGTCATCACGCCGCGCAGCTGCAGACCGCCGTCGGTGAGGATGCGCGCGACGTCGATCAGCGCGGGGTCCTCAGCGGCGAGGCCCGAGCGATGGCCGTCACAGTCGACCTCGATCCAGACGGGCCAGACGGGGTTGGATTCGTCGTGCTCACGCGCAAAGGCGACGATAGCCTGTGCGCCCTGAACGCTGTCGGTGAGCACGCTCAGGTTGCAACCGGCCTGCCGCAACGCCAGCGCCTGGAACAATTTGCCCGGAGCGATGGCGACCGCATACAGCACATCGCCAATGCCCTGGTTAAAGCAGTGTTCGGCTTCCTTCAGGGTGGACACCGTCACGCCGCTGGCACCCGCAGCGATCTGCGCCTGAATCACCGGCAGGCATTTACTGGTCTTGACGTGGGGACGCAAGCGCACGCCGAGGCTGTCCATGCGCTGCTGCATGCGCTGGATATTGCGCTGCATGCGCGGGACGTCTACCAGCGCGGCGGGCGTGTCGAGAGAGGCAATCGGCGTAGACATGACGGAACTCGGGTGGCGAGGGACAGGGTGGACTCTACTCAGCTGTCGTTAAGGTGTGGTTCAATCCAGCCTCATCAATCATTAAGTAAAAGTGAATGATCTCCATCGAAGACTTGCGCCTGGCGGTCGCATTGAGCCGTGCCGAATCCCTGAGTGCGGCGGCCAGAGCGCTCAATGTTTCGCCGCCGGCGCTGTCCATGCGCCTGCGGAAACTGGAGACCCTGCTGGGCCTGACCCTGGCCAACCGCGACGCCCGCCGCCTGAGCCTGACCGCCGATGGCGAACGCTTCTCCCGGGAAAGCGCGCTGTTGCTGGAGCAGCTGGAAGCGCTCCCGGAATCCTTCCGGCAAAAGGACGAAAGGCTGGTGGGCACGCTGCGGCTGGCGGCGCCCTTCGGTTTCGGACGACAGCGACTGGCACCGCTGCTGGCGCGCTTCATCCGGCTGCATCCGCAGCTGTGCCTGCACCTCGACCTGCGCGAAACCCCTTGGCCGGATCGGCACGACAGCGACGCCGTGATCCACATCGGCCACCTCAACGACAGCCTCTGGACCGCGCGGCCACTCTCACCGAACGAGCGCTGGCTGTGCGCAAGCCCGGCCTACCTGCACGAACACGGCGAGCCGACCGCGCCGGACCAGCTCAGCGCCCATCGCTGCATCTGCATCCGTGAAAACGACGAAGACGTCACCCTCTGGCACCTGCGCAAAGGCCCCGCCCGAAAAACCCTGCGCGTCGAACCGGCCCTGCTCACCAACGACGGCAGCGTCGCCCGCCGCTGGGCCGAACAAGGCCTGGGCCTGGTGCTGCGCTCGCAATGGGACGTCAGCGACGCCATCGCCAGCGGCAACCTCGTCCGCGTCCTCGCCGACTGGAACTTCGACAGCGCCCCCGTTAACCTCCTCGTACCCTCCCGCAAACTCCGCAGCCCCAGAGTGCAAGCGTTGGTGGCGTTTCTGGAAGATGCGTTGAAGGTGTGAGCGTCGGTTTGATCGGGGATCAGGCGTCATGCCGCAACATCCTCGGCGCTGGGACTGGCCTCTTCCCGGCTAAAGCCGGTCCCACACAAAACACACTGCGCGCGCAGTAGGACCGGCTTCAGCCGGGAAGGCGTCAGGCGTTACACCACGAAATCGCCGCGTCCCAAATGACCTGTTCCCGGCTAAAGCCGGTCCTACAAAAAACACTGCGGGCGCCCAGTAGGACCGGCTTCAGCCGGGAAGGCGTCAGGCATACACCACAAAATCGCCGGCGTCCCAAATGACCTGTTCCCGGCTAAAGCCAGTCCTACACAAAACACACTGCGCGCGCAGTAGGACCGGCTTCAGCCGGGAAGGCGTCAGGCGTTACACCGCACAATTGATGGCGTCCACACTGGCCTCTTCCCGGCTAAAGCCAGTCCTACACGAAACACTGCGCGCGCAGTAGGACCGGCTTCAGCCGGGAAGGCGTCAGGCGTTACACCGCACAATTGATGGCGTCCAGACTGGCCTCTTCCCGGCTGAAGCCGGTCAACAATGAGTGGGCGTTCTTTCAGCCAGAGCGGTGACGCGGAGCGTCATGGGATGCATTCCCACGCAGAGCGTGGGAACGATCAAACGATCAAGATCAAAGGCTTCCCGGTTAAAGCCGGTCCTACCAAGCGTAAGCGCGCTTTTGATCTTCATACGCAAAAAGCCCAGACGACACCAATCGCGACTTGGGTGCAGGCTGAACGCAGACGACGCGCAGTGGGCCGAGCCGCATGGATGCGGCGAGAGCGCCGTCAGGACATGGATGTCCGTTCGGCGCGGGCCCACGGAGCGTCGTCGGAGTGAAGGAACCCCGAGGTACGAGGGGCCCAACCAGGAGCAGGCACTTTTGCTTACTTTTGGTGCTTTTCAAAAGTAAGTCGCCGAAGGCGAAACAGTCTGCCCCCAGGCAGACGCCCTTGATCTTGACCTTAAAAGCTCACTTCACCGCATAGACCTTGCGAACGTAAACCGTACTCGTCCACGCACAAAACGCCCCCTTCACCACGAACACCGTATCCCCCGGATGAACCGTCACCTCACCCCCCTGATCATCGGCCAGCGTCACACTCCCCTCCAACAGATGCATCAACTCATGCAACCGATGCGCACGACCATGGCGCTGATAAGGCGTCGAATCCCAAATCCCCACCTTCAGCGCCGTCACCTCATCCTCGAACAGACTCAACGCCCGACACTGCGGCGCAGGCCCGATCAAAATCGGCGGTTCCAGCGTCGCAGACGGCTCCAGCCACAAATGCGCCGGCAACAGCGTCAAACCGGGCCGCGCAGGGGCGTTCTCCACATCCACCGCACAAAACGCCCACTCACTGCCACTGCTCGCATGCACCGCCACCCGACTGCCACGGCCAATCACCGCACTCGCGCCGACGCCCAACTCCAGCGTCTGCTCCGCGCTGCTCAACACCACATGCCCGGCGTGCACCACCAGCATCTCGCTGTAGGGAAAGTCCTCGATCAACGCGTCGCCGGTGAACCGCACAAGCCCGGCCGACACCCCGTCATCACCGCGCCACGCCACCTGTCGTGCCTCGGCAAAGGGATCAAGCGCGCCCAACGGCGCCGTGGTGAAAGACGTCGCAACGCCGCTGGCATCAGCGCGCGCCAACAGCAAAATACCGGGAGATGACATGGTGAATGCTCCGTAAGAAAAATCAGCCGATCGCTTGGGTGATCAGCGCAAAAGGTTGCACGCCCTGGCTGGCCTCGGGCGGCGTGCCCAGCGCCATCTGCACCACGGTGTCGACGTTCTTCAGGCCCGCGGCTTCGAGCCAGTCGCTCAGGCCGCAGGACACGGGGATGTCGATGCGCACAAAGGTGTCAGGCACCTGTGCCAGCAAGACGGCGATCAGGTGTTTGGCCTGCTGGATGTTTTCCGCCACCACCGGCCCGATGCAGCGCCCGCGCCCGAATGGCCGCAGCAGGGCGAAACCGCGCAGCTGACCGTCACGTTCGATGCCCACGGCGTGCTCGACTTGCAGGTCACGCAACACATCGCGGCGGTCGAGGCCGCTGGCGCTCCTGGCGAGGTTGAGCAGGGCGGTCTGATCGTCAGCGCCAAGGGCTCGGCAGATTTCGCCGTCGGCGAGCTCATCAAGCGCCGGCACCTGCGCTTGGCCCTGATGCTGCTGCACCCGACCAAACTCAACAAAACCCTGGCTGGCATACAACGGCTTGCCGGCGACGGTGGCATTGAGGATCGGCGTGCGCGGCTCGCACGCGGCGAGGGCCCTCTCCATCAAGCGGCGACCAATGCCCTGGCCCTGATAATCGTTGCTGACGATCACCAGGCCGATGGTGGCGAAATCACCTTGAGGGCAGACAAAGGCGCTGCCAATCAGACGTTTGCCATCCATGACCACGAAACCGTCGCTGACCCGGTGCAGCATCGCCCAGTCGTCCAGGCGATGGGGCCATTTCAGTTGCACCGACAGGTCATGGGCGGCGGTCAGGTCGGCCACGGTCATGGGGCGGTAGGTATAAGAAGGGTGTGGCAGGGCGGACATGGCGAGGCTCCGTTATGCAGTATTCAAGTGGCACTGGCGCCCTGTATCCCACCTGATTAAAGGGCTGACAAGAGGGCTCGGGATATTCGGCAGATTCGTCCCGCGCCGAGGGACGCGACCCTACTTCGTACTTAAATCCGGGGCGAGGGCGGCAGCAAATGCCAAGGGTGGATTTTATCGTTTCAGCCCCGATGATCGTTCCCACGCGGAGCGAGGGAACGATCAGTGCACTCAAGATCCCCACGCCATACTTTCTGCCGCTTCAACCCCGCATCCTTGAGCCTCCTCATCACAAAAAGCCCCCTAAAAGCGCACAAACACTGGCCCTGCCCAAGGCTGGCGCGCACCGCAAACTCTGCTGAGGCCAGCCACTAAAACGGTGGTTTGTATTGAGCACGGGGCGTTTTAGACGGCATATGCTGATTTCACAGTGATGTAATGAAGCTGTGCTGCAACGAGGCCGCCGCGCCGTCAGGGCCGCGAACGCTTGCCACACTCAACTGACTTCAGGACCGCACTCCATGAGCTTTCTTCGTCCCAAATTCATCACGTTCGACTGCTACGGCACGCTCACCAACTTTCACATGGGCACCATGACCCGCGAGCTCTTCGCCGACCGCGTCAAGCCTGAACAGATGGACCAGTTCGTCAAAGACTTTTCGGCCTATCGCCTCGACCAAGTCATGGGCGACTGGCAGCCGTACGACGTCATCCTCAAGACTGCCCTGGCCCGAACCTGCAAACGTTGGGGCGTCGAGTACCGCGATGAAGGCCAGCTGTATTACGACGCGGTGCCGACCTGGGGCCCCCATGCCGACGTGCCGGCGGGTCTGTCGAAGATCGCCGACAAGATTCCCCTGGTGATCTTCTCGAACGCCAGCGACAGCCAGATCATGTCCAACGTCGACAAGCTCGGCGCGCCGTTCCACAAGGTCTTCACCGCCGAACAGGCCCAGGCCTACAAGCCGCGTCTGGCCGCGTTCGAGTTCATGCTCGACAACCTCGGCTGCGGCCCGGAAGACATCTTGCATGTGTCTTCGAGCTTCCGTTACGACCTGATGTCGGCCCATGACATGAAGATCAAGCACAAGGCGTTCGTGGCCCGCGGTCATGAAGTGCCGGCGAACGCGTTCTTTGAGTACCAGCAGATCACCGACATCGGCGGGCTGCCGGCGCTGGTGGGCCTGTAAGTCAAACGCTGCGGCATGCCGGTTAAGACATAAGGGGTTAAAGATGGGCAGTGAATCCTATTGGCTCGACACCGCACCGGCCTTCACCGGTGCCCAACTCGGCGGCTTGCCCGGTCAGGTCGACGTGGCGGTGATCGGCGGCGGGTTCACCGGCCTGTCCGCGGCGCGAGCGTTGGCGCTCAAGGGTGCCAGCGTGGTCGTGCTGGACGCCGGTCGCGTGATCGGCGAAGCCTCGGGGCGTAACGGCGGGCAGTGCAACACCGGCGTGGCGCAGGACTACGCCGGTCTGCACGCCAGTCTCGGTGCGGCCAAGGCGCGTGCCTATTACCAGGCCTATGAACGCGCAGTGCAGACCGTGGTGTCGCTGGTCGAGCAGGAAAAGATTGCCTGCGACCTGGTGCGCAACGGCAAGCTCAAGCTGGCGGCCAAACCCCTGCATTACGAAGGCCTGGCCCGCACCTGCGAGCTGATCCGCCAAGAGGTGGACGCCGACGTCGAGCTGCTGAATGCCGAGCAAACCCGTGCCGAGGTCAACTCGACGCAATTCCATGGTGCGTTGTTGCAGCGCAATGGCGTGCAGATGCACGTCGGCCGCTTTGGTGTCGGCCTGGCGGAAGCGGCTGCCCGGAGCGGCGCAATGGTCTACGAACACACCCCGGTCAAGGACTGGAAGCCCCAGGCCGGCGGTTATCAGGTCAACACCGCCAAGGGCTCGCTGCACGCCGGGCAAGTGTTGCTGGCGACCGGCGCTTGCCAGCACGGTGACCTCGGCTGGTATCGCCGGCGAATCGTGCCGGTGGGCAGTTTTGTCATCGCCACGGAAGTCTTGCCCCAAGCGCTGATCGACGAGTTATTGCCGCAGCACCGGGCGTACGTGACCAGCCGCATGATCGGCAATTACTTCCGCCTGACGCCGGACAACCGCCTGCTGTTTGGCGGCCGTGCACGGTTTGCCATGTCCGACGGCGTGTCCGACGCCAAGAGCGGCAAGGTGCTGCGGGCGGCGATGCTGAACATGTTCCCGGCATTGGCCAACGTGAAAATCGATTACTGCTGGGGCGGCCTGGTGGACATGACGTCCGACCGTCTGCCCCGCGCCGGCCAGCACGGCGGCGTGTTTCATTCCATGGGCTACAGCGGCCATGGCGTGCAGATGTCCGTGCACATGGGCCAGGTCATGGCCGAGGTCATGGCCGGCAACGCGGCGGCCAATCCGTGGCGTGAACTGGAATGGCCGGCGATCCCCGGGCACTTCGGCAAGCCCTGGTTTTTGCCGTTCGTGGGCGCGTACTACCGCTTGCAGGACTATCTGCACTGAAGCCGCACTAAGTCGCCGCTGTAGCGTCACCGTCGTCTGCGTTTCCAGGACGCTCCGGACATCCGTGAGCACTCGAATATCCCGATCATCGACAGGTAGCCTTGATATGACTGACCACAAAGACACCCCCGAGCTTATCTCCGGCCCAGACAGCCTGCGGGTATTCGAAGGCCTCAATCGCGGCATGTCGCGGCGCAACGCCTTGCAGATGCTCGGCTTGGCCGGGGTCGCCGCAGCGGGGGCGGGCAGCCTGTTTGGCAGCGCCGGCAAACTGTTCGCCGAAGAAGCCACCGCCGGCGGCAAGGGCAAGCCCGGCGGCAAGATTCGTGTGGCCGGTATGTCGAGTTCCACCGCCGACACCCTCGACCCGGCCAAGGGCGCGCTGTCCACCGACTATGCCCGTCACTACATGTTCTACAACGGCCTGACCCGTTTCGATAAGCACCTGGTGCCGCAGCTGGAACTGGCCGAGCGCATCGACAACGTTGACGCCACGCTGTGGACCATTACGCTGCGCAAGGACGTGACCTTCCACAACGGCAAAAGCCTCAGCGCCGCCGACGTGGTGTTCTCCCTCAGCCGCCACAAGGACCCGCTCACCGGTTCCAAAGTCATGCCGCTGATGGAACAGTTCGCCGAAATCAAGGCCTCCGGCCCGAACGAAGTGCAGATTCGCCTCAGCGCCGCGAACGCCGAACTGCCGTCCATTCTCGCCGTGTCGCACCTGCTAATCGTTCCGGAGGGCACCACCGACTTCAACAAAGGCATCGGCACCGGTCCGTTCACCGTCGGCGAGTTCAAGCCGGGTGTGCGTTCGGTGGCGGTGCGCAACAAGAACTACTGGAAGCCGGGCCTGCCGTACCTCGACGAGATCGAATTCATCGCCATCGCCGACGAACCGTCGCGGGTCAACGCGCTGCTGTCCGGCGACGTGCACATGATCAACGAGGTCAACCCGCGGTCCACCACGCGCATTGCCGCCAGCCCGAAACACCGCGTTGTCGATGCACCGTCGGGCAATTACACCGACTTGATCATTCGCCAGGACCAGCTCCCCGGCAAAAGCCCGGAATTCACCCAGGCCATGAAACTGCTGCTGGACCGCGAACAGGTCAAGTCCGCGGTCTTCCGTGGCTTCGCCGTGGTCGGCAACGATCACCCGATTGCGCCGGGTTCGCGCTACTTCAACACCGATCTGCCGCAGACGGTCTACGACCCGGAAAAAGCCAAGTTCCTGCTGAAGAAAGCCGGCATGGAAAGCATCACCATGCCCGTCATGGCGTCGCCTGCCGCGACCGGTTCCGTGGACATCGCCGTGCTGCTGCAGCAATCGGCGAAACAGGCCGGGCTCAAGCTGGACGTCAATCGCCTGCCCAGCGACGGCTACTGGTCCAACCACTGGATGAAGCACCCGTTGAGCTTCGGCAACATCAACCCGCGACCGAACGCCGACGTGATGTTCTCGCAGTTCTTCCAGTCCAAGGCGCCGTGGAACGAATCCGGCTGGCAGAACGATCAGTTCGACCAGTTGCTGATGCTGGCCCGGGGCGAAACCGACGACGCCAAGCGCGCCAAGATGTACGGCGACATGCAGACCCTGGTGCACGATCACTGCGGCATCGGCGTGCCGGTGTTCATCAGCAACATCGACGGCGTCGACCAGCGCATCAAGGGCTACGACTCCAACCCGTTGGGCGGCTTCATGGGCTACATGTTCGCCGAGCAGGTGTGGCTGGACGCTTGAGGAGGCAGTGCAATGAATAGCCATACGCTGTGGTTGATCTGCCGGCGGCTCGGTGCCGGGGTCGTGACCCTGTTGATCGTGTCCATGGTCGTGTTCGCGATCACGGCCGTGCTGCCGGGCGACGCGGCGCAGCAATCCCTCGGCCAGTTCGCCACCCCTGAACAGGTGGCGGCGCTGCGCCTGAAACTGGGGCTGGATCAACCCGGCGTGTTGCGCTATCTGCACTGGTTGATGAACCTGCTGACCGGCGACATGGGCCAGTCGGTGTCCAACGCCATGCCGGTGGGCGAGCTGATGGCCGGCCGGGTGCCGAACACGCTGATGCTGGCGGCCGCCACCGCGCTGGTGTCGGTGCCGCTGGCGCTGATCCTCGGCATCGGTTCGGCCATGGGCAGGGGCGGGCGCATCGACAGCTGCCTGAGCTTCATCACCCTGGCCATGGTCGCGGTGCCTGAGTTTCTGGTGGCGACCCTGGCGGTGCTGATTTTCGCGGTCAACCTCGGTTGGCTGTCGGCGCTGTCCTACGCCACCGACATCACTTCACCGCTGCAATTTCTGCGCACCTACGCGTTACCGGTGATGACCCTGTGCTGCGTGATCGTGGCGCAGATGGCGCGCATGACCCGCGCCGCCGTCATTGACCAACTCGACAGCCCGTACGTGGAAATGGCCCGGCTCAAAGGCGTCAGCCCGATCCGCATCGTGCTGCGCCACGCCTTGCCCAACGCGATCGGACCGATTGCCAACGCCATCGCCCTGAGCCTGTCGTACCTGCTCGGCGGGGTGGTGATCGTCGAAACAATCTTCAACTACCCCGGCATTGCCAGCCTGATGGTGGATGCCGTGACCAACCGCGACATGGCCCTGGTGCAAGCCTGCACCATGCTGTTCTGCGCGGCCTATCTGGCGTTGGTGTTGCTCGCCGACCTCTGCGCCATCCTCTCCAACCCGAGGCTGAGAAACCAATGAACCCGCTCATTGCGAAATCCAGGCCTGCGTCTTCGGCCCTGGCACTGGCCAAGGTATCCGGCAACCCGTCCTGGCTGGGATTGGTCGGTGCTGCCGTCTGCGTCATCTGGCTGCTGGTGGCGCTGTTCGGCCCGTGGCTGGCGCCGCACCCGGTCGGCGAAGTGATCTCCGACAACATCTTCGAAGGCTTCAGCCTGGCGCATCCCTTTGGCACCGATTACCTGGGCCGCGACATGCTCAGCCGGGTGCTGGTGGGCGCGCGCTTCACCGTCGGGCTGTCGCTGGTGGCGGCGCTGTTGGCCAGCTTCTTCGGCACCGGCTGCGCGCTGCTGTCGGTGGTTTCGCCCAAGTGGCTGGACGAAATCATCAGCCGGATCATGGACGCGTTCATTTCGATCCCCAGCAAAATGCTCGCGCTGATCATGGTCTCGGCGTTCGGCTCGTCGGTCACGCTGCTGATCTGCACGGCGGTCATCAGTTACATCCCCGGCTCGTTCCGTGTGGCCCGCAGCATGGCGGTCAATATCGAGGCGCTGGAATACGTGCAAGTGGCGCGCACCCGGGGCGAAGGCAAGCTGTATGTGGCATGCCGGGAAATCCTGCCGAACATGCTTAACCCGGTGCTGACCGACCTCGGCCTGCGTTTCGGCTACATCGTGCTGTTGCTCAGCGGCATGAGTTTTCTGGGCCTCGGCGTGCAGCCGCCGGACGCCGACCTTGGCTCGCTGGTGCGGGAAAACATCGGCGGCCTCAATCAGGGCGCGATGGCGATCATCATTCCGGCGCTGGCCATCGGCACGCTGACCATCGGCGTCAATCTGCTGATCGACTACCTGTCATCGCGACGCGGTCGACGCTCGGGAGGCCATTGATATGACCCAGTTGATTCGCGTCGAAGACTTGCGCGTGGTGGCCGGTGATCCGGGCAGCGAAGTGGAGATCGTCAAGGGCGTGAGTTTTGCCCTGGAGAAGGGCGAAGTACTGGCCCTGATCGGCGAGTCCGGCTCCGGCAAGACCACGATCGCCCTGGCCTTGCTCGGGTATGCGCGACGGGGCTGCCGCTTGTCCGGCGGCGTGGTGCAGGTCGGCGAACACGACATGCTCGCCCTTGACGAAAAACAGCTTCAGGGTTTGCGCGGCAATCGCGTTTCGTACGTTGCCCAGAGCGCGGCGGCCGCCTTTAATCCGGCGAAAAAACTTCTCGACCAAGTGGTCGAAGGGCCGTTGATCCATGGCCTCGGCACCCGCGCCGAACTGGAAGCCAAGGCCATCGGCCTGTTCCGCGACCTGGCCCTGCCGAACCCGGAACGCATCGGGCGTCGCTACCCGCACCAGGTCTCTGGCGGGCAACTGCAACGAGTGATGGCCGCCATGGCACTGATCAGCGACCCGCTGCTGGTGGTGCTCGACGAACCGACCACCGCCCTGGACGTCACCACCCAGATCGACGTGCTGCGGGCGTTCAAGCGTGTGGTGCGTGAGCGCGGCGCCACGGCGGTCTACGTGTCCCACGACCTCGCCGTGGTCGCGCAAATGGCCGACCAGATTGTCGTGCTCAACGGCGGGCAAATTCTCGAAAGAAGCGCCACCGCGCCGCTGCTCAAGGCACCGGCCCACGAATACACCCGCAGCCTGCTCGCCGCCGCGCGTCCTGACACGCGGATTCGCCCGCCCTGTGGCGTTGCTGAAGAGGCGCCGCTGCTGACCATCACCGGCCTGACCGCCGGCTACGGCAACAAAAACCTGCACGGCATGCCGGCGATCCGCGTGCTGGAGGACATCGACCTCACCGTGCGGCGGGGCCAGGCGATTGGCGTGATCGGTGAGTCCGGCTCGGGCAAATCGACCCTGGCGCGGGTGGTGGCGGGGCTGCTGACCCCGGCCCTTGGCGGCCTGACCTTCGACGGCCAGCCGTTGGGCGGCAACTTGTCGGAGCGCACGCCGGAGCAGTTTCGCCGGATTCAGATGGTCTTCCAGAACGCCGACACCGCGCTCAACCCGATGCACAGTGTGGCCACCATTCTCAGCCGTCCGCTGAAAATGTATTTCGGGCTCAAGGGCGCAGCGCTGCAGGCGCGCATCGGCGAGCTACTCGACCTGGTGCGCCTGCCGCGAGACATGGCTGATCGCCGCCCCAACGAACTGTCGGGCGGCCAGAAACAGCGGGTCAATCTGGCCCGTGCACTGGCAGCCAAGCCGGACCTGATTCTCTGCGATGAAGTGACCTCGGCCCTCGACACCGTGGTCGGCGCGGCGATCCTCGAACTGCTCCGCGACCTGCGCCAGCAACTGGGCGTGTCCTACCTGTTCATCAGCCACGACATTTCCACGGTGCGCGCGCTGTGCGACGACATCGTGGTGATGTACAGCGGCCACAAAGTCCACGCCGGCCGCCGCGAATCCTTTGCTGAAGCGCCGTACCATCCCTACACCGACCTGTTGATCCACTCGGTGCCGGAACTGCGTCAGGGCTGGCTGGAAACCTGCGGCGCCACCCATGGCGAGCTGCCGCCGATAGGCGAGCGGGCCAACCTGCCGGAGCTGTGCACCTTTCTCAATCGCTGCCCGATGCGCGTCGACGGCCTGTGCAACCGCACCGCGCCGAACCGCCGCACCCTGGACAACGGCAGCGAAATTCTCTGCCACCGCGACGCCGCCGATCTGCTGGCGACCCAGCGCGGCGTTACCCCCACAAGCTTTGGAGCGTATGCATGAAAGGGCGTTTTTTGAGGCTGGCCGAACAAGGCCGGCCGACGGTCAACCTGACCGTGGATGGCGCGCCGGTCGAAGCGTTGCAGGGCGACACGCTGATGGTGGCGTTGCTGACCCAGGGCACCGCGCTGCGCCAGTCGGAATTCGACAGCGCCCGCCGCGCCGGTTTCTGTCTGATGGGCGCGTGCCAGGACTGCTGGGTCTGGACCCGCAGCGGTGAACGCCTGCGCGCCTGCTCCAACGAAGTCCGCGACGGCCTGGACATCGTCACCACACAACCGGAGGCGACATGGCCACTGCACAGCTGAGCACCCATCGCGTCGTCATCGTCGGTGCGGGCCCGGCCGGCGTGCGCTGCGCCGAAACCTTGCTGGCGGCCGGCATCAAACCGATTCTGGTGGACGAAAACCGCCGCGACGGCGGGCAGATTTACCGCCGCCAGCCGGACGGTTTCACCCGCGATTACAGCACCTTGTATGGCAGCGAAGCCGACAAGGCCAAAGACCTTCACCAGACCTTCGATCGTCTGCGCGGCGCCATCGATTACCGGCCCGACACCCTGGTCTGGAACCTCACGCCGGGGCAATTGTGCTGCGCCAATCAGGGCCGCCACAGCACGCTGGACTACGACGCGCTGATCCTCTGCACCGGCGCCACCGACCGCCTGATGCCCACCGAAGGCTGGCAACTGGCAGGCACCTACAGCCTGGGAGGGGCGCAGATCGCGTTAAAGAATCAGGCCGTGTCCATCGGCCATCGCGTGGTGTTCATGGGCAGCGGGCCCTTGCTGTACCTGGTCGCCAGCCAGTACGTCAAAGCCGGCGCGACTGTGGCGGCGGTTCTTGATACCTCGCCCTTCAGCCTGCGCCTCAAAGCCCTGCCCAAACTGTTGGCGCGACCGGGTTTGCTGTGGACTGGCATGAAATTTCTGGCGCAGCTGTACCGGGCGAAAGTGCCCGTGCATTTCGGCGTCAAGCCGTTAGAGGTACTGGGCGATGGCGCCAATGGCGTGGCAGGCGTGCGCTTCACCACCGGTAGTGGCAAGGCCGTGACCGTGCAGGCCGACGCCGTCGCGCTGGGTTATCACTTGCGCCCGGAAACCCAGCTCGGTGATCTGGCCGGTTGCGCCATGGCCTTCGATGACGCCTCCAGCCAATGGTGGCTGGCGACGGACGAGGCCGGCCGTACCTCGGTGAACGGCGTGTATGCCGCCGGTGATGGTGCGAAGATTCGTGGCGCCGATGCCGCCGAGCACGCCGGGCGCCGAGTGGCCCTGGCAGTGCTCGAAGACCTCAAGCAGCCGTTCAATGCCGGGCTGCGCGATGAACAGCAGCAGGCGCTGGCGGTGATGGACCAGTTTCGTCTGGGCCTGGCCGAAGCGTTTCCCTGGCCCGGCGAACAAGCGAAGGCCTTGCCCGACAGCGCCATCGTCTGCCGCTGCGAGATGACCACGGCGGGCGAATTGCGCCGCACGGTCAACGAGAAGGGCGCCTGTGAAGTCAACCGCGCCAAGGCTTTCAGCCGGGTCGGCATGGGCCGCTGCCAGGGGCGTTATTGCTCGCAAGCGGGTGCCGAAGTGATCGCCGCAGAAGCCGGCGTGCAGGTGCAGGAAGTCGGTCGCCAGCGCGGGCAGGCGCCGGTCAAACCGTTGTCGATGCTCATCGAGGAGGTGTCGCCATGAGCGTGCAAAAAGCAGATGTGGTGATTGTCGGTGGCGGCTTGATGGGCTCAGCCACGGCGTTTTTTCTGCGTCGGCGCGGGCAGTCGGTGATCCTGCTGGAACGCGACCAGATCGGCCAGTACGCCAGCGGCGTCAACTTTGGCAACGTGCGCCGGCAAGGGCGTTTTCTCGGCCAACTGGCCCTGGCCAACCGCTCGTGGGCGCTGTGGAAACGCCTGCCGGAGCTGATCGACGACGACCTCGAATTCATCCCCAGCGGACACATGCGCGTGTGTTACCGCGAAGACGAAATAGCCGAGCTGGAGGCCTACGCCGCCGCGCCGGAAGCCGAGCAACTGGACCTGAAAATCTACCGTGGCGCCGAGCTGCACGAGCGCTTTGGTTTTCTCGGCGCTGACGTCAAAGGCGGCTCTTACGCTCCCCACGACGGCCACGCCAACCCACGCCTCGCTGCGCCAGCCTTTGCCCGCGCGGCCCGACGTCTGGGCGCGCAGATCGAAGAGCGTACGGAAGTGGCCGAGGTCGAGAAGGTCGGCGGAGACTTTCACGTCAGCACCACCGACGGCCGCCAGTTTCACGCCGCGCAGCTGTTGATCACCGCCGGCGCCTGGGGCCAGAAGCTCTCGGCGCAGTTTGGCGAGCCGGTGCCGCTGGACACCCACGGCCCGCAGATGGCGGTTACGGAGCCGGTGCCCTATGCCTTGCCGACGGTGATCGGCGTGTACACCAAGATCGCCGAAGAGGTGATCTACTTCCGCCAGATTCCCCGTGGCAACATCGTCATCGGCGGCGGCTTTCGCAGCAAGCCCGACATGCTCAACCGTCGTGCTGCTGTCGAGCCGCGCAGCATCCTCAATCAGGCCGAACAGATGCGCCGGCTGCTGCCGGGCGTTGGAAACCTGAACATCATCCGCGTGTGGAGCGGCATCGAAGGCTACCTGCCGGATTCGCTGCCGATCATGGGCCCCAGCGGCACCGTCGACGGCTTGTTCTACGCCTTCGGCTTCTGCGGCCACGGCTTTCAGCTCGGCCCCGGCGTCGGTGACGTGATGGCCGAACTGCTCGACACCGGTCGCACCACGACCCCGATCGAGGCATTCTCCATCAGACGTTTTGCCTTTCCTGCTGCGCAACGGAGCCACGCCTCATGAAACCCCGCGTTCTCGAGATTCTGAAACGGCTGATGGCCTTCGAAACGGTGTCGTCGGAGTCCAACATGGCCCTGATCGACTACGTTCGCGACCTGCTGCTGAGCAAGGGCATCGAGTCGCTGATCGTCAAGGACGAGAGTGGCAAGAAGGCCAACCTGTTTGCCAGCACCGGGCCGAAAGACCAGCCCGGCGTGTTGCTGTCCGGGCACACCGACGTGGTGCCGGCGGCGGGGCAGGCGTGGACCTTTCCGGCCTTCGCCGCCACTGTGCAGGACGGGCGCATCTATGGCCGTGGCAGCTGCGACATGAAGGGCTTCATCGCCCTGGCCATCGACGCCATGCTCGACGCGGCAGAGCACTCACTCACACGCCCACTCAACCGCCCGCTGCAACTGGCCCTGTCCCATGATGAGGAGATCGGTTGTGTCGGCGTGCGGCGCTTGCTCGACGTGCTGCACCTGGCGCCGGTGCGTCCGTTTCTCTGCGTGATCGGCGAGCCGACCAACATGCAATTCGTGCTGGGCCATAAGGGCAAGGGCTCCTACCGGACCTATTGCCGGGGCCAGGAGGCGCATTCGTCCCTGGCGCCGCGCTCGGTCAACGCCATTCATGTGGCCTGCGACTTCATCGCCTCCCTGCGGGAGAGCCAGCAGCATTTGCAACAACACGGCGCCCAAGACACCGACTACGACGTGCCCTACAGCACCGTGCACGTCGGGCAGATCAGCGGCGGCAAGGCGCTGAACATCGTGCCGAACCTGTGCACCCTGGATTTCGAGGTGCGCAACCTGCCCGCCGACAACCTCGAGCAGTTCATCGAGCAGATGCGCGAGCGCGCCGAAGTGATCGTGCGTGAGGCGCAGAAGCTTTCCAGCGTCGCGGCCATCGAGATCGAGACCATCAACGTCTACCCCGGCCTCGACACGCACCCGACGGTCGAAGCGGTGAGTTTCCTCAAGCAATTCGCCGCGCCGGACACCGGCATGACCAAGGTCTCCTTCGGCACCGAGGGCGGCCTGTTCAAGCAGCGCCTCGACGTTCCGGTGGTGGTGTGCGGCCCGGGCTCCATCGAGCAGGCGCACAAGCCGGACGAGTTTATCGAGGTGAGCCAGATGGACGCCGGCGAGCGCTTTTTGCAAGGGTTGCTGGGTTCGCTGAAGGCGTAGCAGAGCCTGCCGTCCTGACGTGAATTTCAGCACGGCACGCTGGTTTGAAGGCGCTTTCGGCATCCTCGTTCAAGGCAGATCCCTAGACTGGAATCTGTCTCGGATCAGGACTCGACCATGCTCAAGAATCGCTTGCAAGACCCCGGCCTGCTGGCTGAACGCGCCTACGTGAACGGTGAGTGGATCGCCGCCGACAGCGGCGCCACCCTCGACGTCCGCGCCCCCGCCACCGGCGATCTTCTGGCCCAGGTGCCGGCCATGGACGCGGTCGACACGCGCCGCGCCATCGACGCCGCCGAACGTGCCTGGCCCGCATGGCGCGCGCGTTCTGCGGCAGAGCGTGCGGCGCTGCTGGAGCGATGGTTTCAGGCGATGATCGACAACCTTGACGACCTCGCGCTGATCATGACCAGCGAGCAGGGCAAGCCGCTGAACGAGGCCAAGGGCGAAATCCGCTACGGCGCCGGCTTCGTCAAATGGTTCGCCGAAGAAGCGCGCCGGGTCTACGGCGAAACCATGCCGGCCCCCAGTGGCGACCGCCGGCTGCTGACCCTCAAGCAACCCGTTGGCGTCTGCGCCGCGATCACCCCGTGGAATTTCCCCAACGCGATGATCACCCGCAAATGCGCGCCGGCCCTGGCGGCTGGTTGCCCGATCATCGTCAAACCCTCGGACCTCACGCCGCTGTCGGCCCTCGCCCTGGCGGTGCTGGCCGAGCGCGTCGGTATTCCGGCCGGCGTGTTCAACGTCCTCACAGGGCTGCCCGCCGGCATCGGCGAGGAACTCACCGGCAACCCGGCGGTGCGCAAGATTTCCTTCACCGGCTCCACCGCCGTCGGGCGCCTGCTGATGCGCCAGAGCGCCGAACACATCAAGCGCCTGAGCCTGGAACTGGGCGGCAACGCGCCGTTTGTGGTGTTCGACGACGCCGACCTGGAACAGGCCGTGGCCGGGGTGATGATCAGCAAGTTTCGCAACGCCGGGCAAACCTGCGTGTGCGCCAACCGCATTCTGGTGCAAGCGGGCATCTACGACCGTTTCGCCGCGCGGCTGGTGGAGGAGGTGGCGAAGCTCAAGGTGGGCAATGGCCTGGAAGAAGGCGTGACCATCGGCCCGCTGATCAACCCGGCGGCGGTCGCCAAGGTGGCGCGGCACATCGACGACGCGCTGAGTCAAGGCGCCAAACTGCTCTGCGGCGGGCTTCCTTCAGGTGACAGCCAGTTCGTGCAACCCACCGTGCTGGCTGACGCCCATGCCGGCATGCTGCTGGCCAATGAAGAAACCTTCGGCCCGGTGGCGCCGTTGATGCGCTTTACTACAGAAGACGAAGCGCTGGCGCTGGCCAACGCAACGCCTTTTGGGCTGGGCGCCTACTACTTCACCCAGGACCTGAAGCGCTCGTGGCGCTTCGGCGAAGCGCTGGAATTCGGCATGGTCGGGCTCAACACCGGGATCATCTCGATGGAAGTCGCGCCGTTCGGCGGCATCAAACAATCGGGCCTCGGCCGCGAGGGCAGCAAGTACGGCCTGGACGAGTACCTTGAAGTCAAAGCCTTCCACATCGGCGGCTTGAACTGATTCATCCCGAGGGGCGCACCATGAGCAAGGCATTCAGAATCGCCGCGATGGCGGGCGACGGCATCGGCAAGGAAGTCCTGCCGGAGGGGCTGCGGGTCCTGGAACAGGCGGCCAGGAAATGGGAACTGAACCTGAGCATCGACGTGCTCGACTGGGCCCACTGCGACTACTACCTCGAACACGGGAAGATGATGCCCGACGACTGGTTCGAGCAGCTCAAGGGCTATGACGCGATCTACTTCGGCGCCGTCGGCTGGCCCGACAAGGTGCCGGACCACATTTCCCTGTGGGGTTCGCTGCTCAAGTTTCGCCGGGACTTCGACCAATACGTGAACATCCGCCCGGTGCGCCTGTTCCCCGGCGTGCCCTGTCCGCTGGCCGGCCGCCAACCGGGGGACATCGACTTCGTGGTCATCCGCGAAAACACCGAGGGCGAATACTCCTCGGTGGGCGGCAAGATGTTCGAAGGCACCGAACACGAGTTCGTGCTGCAGGAATCGGTATTCACCCGCCGTGGCGTCGACCGCATCCTCACATTCGCCTTCGAACTCGCCCAGACCCGCCCGCGTAAAAAGCTGACGGCCGCGACCAAATCCAACGGCATCTCCATCAGCATGCCGTACTGGGATGAACGCACGGCACTCATGGCGGCGAACTACCCCGAGGTGAAGTGGGACAAGCAGCACATCGACATCCTGTGTGCGAGGTTCGTGCTGCAGCCGGACCGATTTGACGTGGTCGTGGCATCGAACCTGTTCGGCGACATCCTGTCCGACCTCGGCCCGGCGTGCGCCGGCACCATCGGCATCGCCCCCTCGGCCAACCTTGACCCGGAACGGCGCTTCCCCTCGTTGTTCGAACCGGTGCATGGCTCCGCGCCGGACATTTACGGGCAAAACATCGCCAACCCCATCGCGATGATCTGGTCCGGCGCGCTGATGCTCGACTTCCTCGGCAACGGCGACGACCGCTACCGCGCGGCCCATGACGGTATCTTGCAGGCGATTGAAGACGTGATTGCGGAAGGCCCGATCACTCCGGATTTGGGCGGGAAGGGGTCGACGCAAGACGTCGGGGCGGCGATTGCCGGGAGATTGGTTTAGGGCCGGGATTTCTGCAGGACTGGCTGGCGACGTTTGTGGGACCGGCTTTAGCCGGGAAGGCGACGGATGCCACACCGAGAAGTTGATAGCGATTGCGCGGGCCTCTTCCCGGCTGAAGCCGGTCCCACAGGGACGCAGAGCGTCCCGGACGGCTTTACCACGCGGAGCGTGGGGAACGATCAGATCAAAAGCTTCCCGGCTAAAGCCGGTCCTACTAAAAGCATGCGCGGTGTCAGTGGGACCGGCGGCGATCCTCGTAAGACCGGCTTTAGCCGGGAAGCCCTTGATCTGCTTTTGATCTTCATACGCAAATAGCCCAGACGGCACCAATCGCGACTTTGGTGCAGGCCGAACGTAGACGACGCGCAGTGGGCCGAGCCGCATGGATGCGGCGAGAGCGCCGTCAGGACATGGATGTCCGTTCGGCGCGGGCCCACGGAGCGTCGTCGAAGTGAGGGAACCCTACGAAGTCGGGCCAAACCGAGAGCAGGCACCCTTGGTTACTTGGGGTGCTTTTCCAAGTAACTCGCCGAAGGCGAAACAGTCTGCCCCTAGGCAGACGCCTTAGATCTTGACCTGGCGTGGGCTTAAGGGGGACTGATTTATTTACAACGCTGCACCGTAAATTAATCCCGCATTGAGTGCCTAACTGGCAGGTTCATTTCTGTAAAGCGCAATGCAGTAAATCAATTGCGCCTTTTTTCGCTCATCTAACGCTTTGAGCACCATCACTGCTTGCTCCTGGCTAAGCTCTGTTACGCCCGGGGGTACGTCTGATTTTGTCGTCCAGCCCATCGCGGCAAGCACGTTTGTTTCGAGTGCTTGTGGTACCACCTTCTCGTACTGAAGCGAGTTGTCCGGGTCCGGCTCAGGGTAAAAGCCCGGTATCAGCATGAATGCCATATGAGGTGACTTCACCAATCATTAAGTTATCCAGAGGGTGGTTGGCCCCGTGCTGTGCTCACGCTACGACGCCTATCAGGAGCTTCAGATCGGTCGGAAGTTGGCGTCCCGTGATCGAAGACAGCATTGTGACCTGCTCGTTTGTCAGCGGCCAGTCACCTTCCGCCATCGCGTTTAGGCTTGCATGGCCGAGCCGCGCTACGATTTCGTCATTCAACGACGGATCTATCTTCATTTCAAATTTCAGCGAGTCGTCTTCGGTGCTGTCGAGCAAAAATCCAAATATATAGAGGAACATAGAACTCTCACTTTTCAATTTTACGGCCGGGCTTGGCCGGCTTGGTTCGCTCGCCGGTCTGAGGATCAAACTCCCCCAAGTGCTTGCCTTGTTTGTCATACATTTCGACAGTCCCGTGCTGACTATCCCACTCAAATATTCGGCCTTTGGGATCTTTCCAGCGTCGTCGCTTCGCTCCACCACCCTGGACCATTGTTTTACTGTCTGCTTTCTTGGCGTCTGGAAAGCCTGGGAGGTCCAGCGGAGGCGGATGATACCCATGATCCCCATTAAACGGCCTTGCATACACCACATACATCGACCTCAGCCCCGAGTCAGCGGGGAAGACGAGGATGCAGTCTTCAGCGGTGATGTCGTCGCCGGGGAGACCTTCGAGCTGGCTGTCGGTGTCTTCCGGGATCGGGTGGACGAGGATGGTGCCTAGACGGGCGTCGGTATTTTCAGGGTAGACCAGCGGTTCCAGCGTCCCGTGTCGGCCCCGGCGGGGCGTCATGAGAATGGTTACGCCGCTGAGATGGGCTTCCATCGCACTTTTGTCGGCGTTCCAGCGGGCTTGCACGGTGCGGACCGAGTCATCGCCGGATGACTTGGAATGGATGCCGTAGATCTGTAACTCGCCTTCTGCATCACGGCGCAACTGGAAACGCACCCGCGTTGTCGCTTGGGCCAGGTTGCGCAATTCGTCATCGGTGTAGAGCGTGCCGTCGCCCATCTTCGCCGGGAGCATGCCTACGATGAACAGACTCGCCGGGCCGCCGGCTCCTCGAAGCAGCCACGTGTGGCTGCGCTGCATGATGCCGCCGCCGGCCATGCGGCCCAATCCCATGTCTGCGCCGAGTGCGGCGGCAATAGCGTCGGAGGCGGAGGGCAGGAGCATGGCGCCCGCCATCATGATCGCGCCGAAGTTGGAGGCGGGTTCTACCTCAGTGCCGGCGTCAGTGCTGCACCATTCCCCGGTACAGGATTTGGCGAAGACCTTGTCGGTGCGCTCCTTCGGGGCCGGCCAGCGCTCTGGCATCGGAGTGGGCACCCGCACGGGTTCGGGAGGCGAGTTCCATGCGGCCCACGACGCACCTCCGTTGGGAAGCCCTTTGAAAATCGAGTCGTCCCCAAAGGGATCTTTTTTGTCGTCCTTGAACATGACCTTGTTGATGCCTGCCAATTTGAGGCGGCGGAGGATGCGGTCGGGTCGACGGGTGGTCAACGGCACGGGGGTTACGGGATGTTGCGGGGCGGACAGTTTCCGCTGTGAGTGGTGCTAGCTTTCCCAGAGAAGGTGTCGTGTTGAACATCACATAATTGTTGGCGACTGGAATGGCGTCTTTCCGGCTAAAGCCGGTCCCACTAAAAGCATGCGCTGTTTCAGTGGGACCGGCTTTAGCCGGGAAGACGTCAGGTGCCACACTCGGACCGGGGACAGATTAATTTACGGTGAAGCGTTGTAAATAAATCAGTCCCCTATAAGCGAGTCCCCTATAAGCGTGAAAGCATGCGCTGTGTCAGTGGGACCGGCGGCGATCCTCGTAAGACCGGCTTCAGCCGGGAAGCCCTTGATCTGCTTTTGATCTGCTTTTGATCTTCATACGCAAATAGCCCAGACGACACCAATCGCGACTTTGGTGCAGGCCGAACGTAGACGACGCGGAGTGGGTCGAGCCGCATGGATGCGGCGAGAGCGCCGTTGCGGACATGGATGTCCGTTCGGCGCGGGCCCACGGAGCGTCGTCGAAGTGAGGGAACCCGACGAAGTCGGGCCAAACCGAGAGCAGGCACCCTTGGTTACTTGGGGTGCTTTTCCAAGTAACTCGCCGAAGGCGAAACAGTCTGCCCCTAGGCAGACGCCTTAGATCTTGACCTGGCGTGTGATTTGAAAAACGGCTAATAACCCCGATTTCGATCTATCTGCCCCACCATCCGCTCCCCACGCTCAAACCGCCGAATGTTCTCCAGCAACACCCCAAACGCACTCGCCGGCTGCGTCATCGCCGCCACATGCGGCGTTAACACCACCTGCGGATGCTCCCAAAACGGATGATCAGCCGCCGCCGGCTCCACCTGCAACACATCCAGCACAGCGCCCCCCAACTGCCCACTCTCCAGCGCCTCCAGCAAATCCTCCTCAACAAGATGCCCGCCGCGCCCCATATTGATCAGCCCTGCGCCCCGTGGCAGCAACGCAAACAGGTTCCGGTCCAGAATCCCCTCCGTCTGCTCCGTCAACGGCAGTACGCACAGCAAAATATCGCACTGCCCCAAAAATGCCGACAACTGCGCCTGACCCGCAAAACAGTCCACCCCTTCAACCTCATGAACACTGCGCGCCCAGCCCGACAAGGCAAACCCGAACGGCGCCAGCGTCGCCAGAATCTGCTGCGCCTGGGTGCCCAACCCCATCACCCCCACGCGCCGTTTCTCCGCCGGTTGCAACAGATGGGCCTGCCAACAGCGTGCCGCCTGCTGCTCGCGATACCGCAGCATATCCCGATGCAGACTCAACACCGCCCACGTCGCGTATTCACACATCCCCCGCCTGATGCCCGGATCCAGCAGGCGCACCACCGGCAGATCCGCCGGCAAGCGCGACAGATCCAGCTGATCAACCCCGGCCGACAGCGCGAACAGCACCTTCAGATTCGGCAGCAACTGCGTCAGGTCATCCGGTGCCTGCCAGGCCGCCAGGTACTCGACCTCTTCGGGATTGCCGATGTCCGGCCAGGCGCGCCATTCGATGTCCGGTGCATGTTCGGCGAAGAGTCTCTGCCAGTGTGGCGCGCGCGCGGGGTCGGCTTTGTAGAGCAAGGCCATGGGCTTCTCCTGCTAAAGGGAGGCTGAAGGGAAGGGGTAGGGAGCTAGCCCACATCATCCTCCAAGCCCGGCGCAGGATCTGTTGAAAGGCGGGGCCAAAACAGTCGATCCGAATTTCTCACGGGCCAAGTTCGGCTAAGTGCGTTGCCCGCACGCCGTAACCTGATCAGCATCGCAACCGCCTCCGGGTTGCCCGACTCACGATGGGAAATGCCATGAACAGCAAAGTCGACGAAACCCCTCATTTGCTCCGTCAGCGCGAGCAATTCGTGCCCCGTGGTCTGGTCACTGCGCACCCGCTGGTGATCGACCGCGCCCAGGGCACCGAATTGTGGGACGTGGACGGCAAGCGCTACCTGGATTTCGTCGGCGGCATCGGCGTGCTCAACATCGGCCATAACCACCCGAAAGTGGTCGCCGCCGTGCAGGCGCAACTGCAGAAAGTCTCCCACGCCTGCTTTCAGGTGGCGGCTTACACACCTTACCTCGACCTGGCACAGCGTCTCTGCGAAATGATCGGCGGAAAGGAAGCCTACAAGGCCGCGTTCTTCACCTCCGGCGCTGAAGCGGTGGAGAACGCCGTGAAGATCGCCCGTGCCCACACCAACCGTTCGGCAGTCATCGCCTTCCGTGGCGGCTTCCATGGACGCACCTTGCTCGGCACCACGCTCACCGGCATGAGCCAACCCTACAAACAGAACTTCGGGCCGTTTGCGCCGGAGGTGTTCCATACGCCGTACCCGAACGCGTATCGCGGTGTCAGCAGTGTTGACGCAATCACCGCGCTGAATGAATTGCTCGCCACCCAAGTGGCACCGGACCGAGTGGCTGCGATTCTGATCGAACCGGTGCAGGGCGACGGCGGTTTCCTCACCGCGCCGCCGGAGTTTCTCCAGGCCCTGCGCGCGTTGGCCGACAAGCACGGCATCGTGTTGATCCTCGACGAAATCCAGACCGGCTTTGGCCGTACCGGCACCTGGTTCGGCTACCAGCACTCTGGCATCCAGCCTGATCTGGTCACCGTCGCCAAAAGCCTCGCCGGTGGCTTGCCGTTGTCCGGCGTGGTCGGCAAGGCGCACATCATGGACGCGCCGCTGCCCGGCGGCCTCGGCGGTACCTACGGCGGCAACGCCCTGGCGTGCGCGGCGGGGCTGGCGGTGATCGATGCGTTTGAGGAAGAACACCTGCTGGCGCGCAGCCAACTCCTGGGCGAACGCCTGCGCCGGGGCCTGATCGGTCTGCAGGCGCGTTACCCGCGCATCGGCGACGTGCGCGGCACCGGTTTCATGCTGGCGATCGAACTGATCAAGGATGACGCGGCGCGTACTCCGGATGCCGACCTCAACTCACGGGTGATCGACGAAGCCCGCGCCGGTGGCTTGCTGGTCATCAAATGCGGCGTTTACCGCAACGTGCTGCGCTTCCTCGCGCCGTTGGTGACGACAGAAGCTCAGGTCGACGAAGCCGTGCAGATCCTCGACGCCGCCTTGGCACGGGTCTTGAACTCGAATGTGAAGTGACGCTTTGCCCGCAACGGGCCAGATGCATCCAGGAGGTTCGATCCACATGGGGCTGACAGAATTGGGGCTGACTGAATACAGAGCGTTGCTGATCGATTGCGATGAAGTGCTGGTGGATCGCGATTCCGGTGTCTGGGCAGCGCTGCAACCGCTGCTCGACAGCCGCGGCGGGCAACCGGCCAGGGACGAAGTGCTGGCCGAATTCAACGCGGTCGTCGCTAGCCTGTATCCGCGCTTCGCCGAGCTGGGCTTCAGCGGCATGCTGTGTTTCGCCCATCGCCAACTGGCGGAAAAGTGGGGCCTGCACGCCAGTTGGGAGGAGGGCATGAGCTTCGCCCGTTCGGCGGGCAACTGGTCGCTGTTCGAAGACGCGCCCGGGGCGATGCTGTACCTGCGTAAATTCTATCGATTGCTGGTGCGCGGCGACCGCGATGCCGAGGATCGCGGCGTGCTCTGTGAGCGGCTGGGAATTGCACCGGAAGATTTCATTTCCCTGGCCGAAGGTCCGCAATGGCTCACGGATCAGGGTAATCAGGTGCAACCGGTTCTGCACGTGACCCGGCCATCGGTCGACCCTTACGCCGCGTTGGACCGCTGCCTGATCGGCCGCCACCGGGCACGTCAGCCTTCCCCCTGCGCGGCGGAGTACTGCATCAACAGCATGGCCGACTTGGTGGCGCAGCATCAGCTGTCTTTACGGCGCTGATTTTGCTAGAAGATTGTCTTACAACGGCAGTCAAGAGGTACGTGATGGAAGGGCTCGTAAAACTGGATCGGATCGACATCAGCATCCTGGTCGAACTGCAGAAGGACGGCCGGATGACCAATGTCAGCCTCGCCGATGCCGTCGGCCTGTCCGCCAGCCCGTGCCTGCAACGGGTCAAGCGGCTGGAATCGGCGGGTTATATCTCCAGCTACAAAGCGCATCTGAATTTGGCCAAGATCACTGACTCGGTCACCGTCTTCACCGAAATCACCCTCAGCGACCACAAGCGCGAAGACTTCGCCAAGTTCGAATCCAACATCCGCCTGGTCGACGAAGTCCTCGAATGCCACCTGATCAGCGGCGGCTACGACTACTTGGTGCGCTTCATGACCCGCAGCATCCAGCACTATCAGGAAGTGGTGGAAAGCCTGCTCGACAAAAACATCGGGATTTCGAAGTACTTCAGCTACATCGTCATCAAGTCGCCGGTGCTGAAGGATGGGGTGCCGTTGCGCAAGTTGTTGCGTCATTGAATGTTCGCTGAGCGGGGTTGCGGTCATTTCCTAACCCCGTTGTTTAGTTTTCTCAGACTTCCTTCGGAATCCCCCGGCAGCACAACCCCGCCATCAAGGGCATTCTCTCGCGGATTAAACAACCGCTACCCCGCGATACTCCTGACTCGTTACTAGCCCCCTCGGCACTGACTCGCCCATGGACGCTCGCGCCCATGGAACGGCTCGTTGACTGAACACGAAACTTAAAGCCGGCTTATTGACGCCATTCTAATGGCTCATTACTATCGCGCCGTTTATTGATATCACTGTGCTATTGCAAGGATGCTCTGTGGATTCCTCCGCACCTAGAGTTGGGCTTTTTTGCCTGCTCGTCTCCATTCCGCTCACTATCCTCGCGGCGCCGAACCCGGGTGATCAGGATTTGCTGCGCGACCGCCAGGAGCAACTGCTCAAGGATCAGCAGCGCCGCCTTGAAGACCTCAAAAGTCTGCCCGGCAAACAGGCCGCGCCGGTGACGCCCGCGGCCCCTGTCGATACGCGTTGTTTCACCATCACGGCGATTGAGCTCAAAGGCGCCGCGTCGCTGTCCAATAACGAGCGGCAGCGCCTGACCCAGCCTTACCTGGGCACGTGCATGGGCGTGTCCCAGCTCAACGAACTGCTCAAGACCATCACCAACCTGTACATCGCGAAAGGGCTGGTGACCAGCCGCGCCTACCTGCCGCAGCAAGATCTGTCCAAGGGGCAGCTGCAGGTGCTGGTGGTCGAAGGCCAGCTGGAAAAACTGCGCAGCGCTGCCGACGGCGGCCTGAGCAAGCGTGAACTGGCGATGGCGTTTCCGGGGCGCGAAGGGCAGTTGGTCAACCTGCGCGAGATCGAGCAGATGGTCGATCAGCTCAATCGCCTGCCGTCCAATCAGGCGCAAATGGAGCTGACGCCGGGCCAGGAAGTCGGCGGCAGCGACGTGCTGGTCAAGAACACCCCGCAAAAGCCGTGGCGCGTGAGCCTGTCGCGCAACAACGACGGCCAGCGCAGCACCGGCGAGCAACAGTGGAACACCGGGCTTGAGTGGGACAGCCCGCTGGGTCTCGCGGATCAGCTGAGCCTGCGCGGCGGTCACGACGCCATGACCGATCACCTGCACACCTCGCACAACACCGGGCTGGCCTACAACCTGCCGTGGGGCTGGTGGAATTTCAGTTACAGCTACAGCGAAAGCGAATACCGCTCACAGGCCCAGGCCAACGGCTTCGATTTCAAGCAGAACGGCGACAGCCAGACCCATCAGTTGCGCGCCGAGCGGGTCATCTACCGTGACGCCCTGAGCAAGACCTCGCTGAACCTCGGCGTCTCCAACCTGCGCAGCAACAACTACATCGAAGGCAGCCGGCTGGCCGACAGCAGCAACCGCATCAGCGAAGTGCAGTACGGCATCAACCACGGGCGCCGCGTGGGCTCGGCGTTTCTCAACCTTGACCTCGGCATGCAACAGGGCATCAGCGCGTTCGGCGCCCAGGACAACCACCACCCCGGGCCAGGCGAAGCGAATGCGCGCTATCGCAAATACACCGGCACCGTGAGCTACCTGCAGCCGTTCAAACTGTGGGACGAGAGCTTCACCTTCACCAGCCTCGCCACCGGGCAGCGCAGCGAAGACGTGCTGTTCAGCGCCCAGCGCATGAGCCTGGGCGGCTCATCGTCGGTGCGCGGCTATAAGGACCAACTCCTGGCCGGCGACAGCGGCGGCTACTGGCGCAACGAGCTGCGCCTGACCCGGCCCGTCACCCTCGACTGGCTGCGCCCGGCCTTCAGCGACTACGGCATTGCAGCGTCTTACGACCAGGGCGTGATCGCCAACGATCGCTACAACGACGACGCGCACGGGCGCCTGTCGAGCAATGCGTTCGAATGCTTTGCCCGCGGCCAGCGCGTCGCCGCGACCGTCACTTTTGCTCACTCTCTGGAGCGCCCTGGCGGCCTGATCGAGCGCGAGTCGCCGATCTATTTCCGCATGGACTTTTTTCTCTAACGTTTGACCGAGATACCTGACATGGACGTTCGCCACTTTGATTTTCTCGTGCGTCAGCCTTCGGCTGCGCTGACTGAGCGTCCCCGTTTCTGGGGCATGCCCAAGCGCGGGATCGCCTTGATTCTGGCCAACGCCATGTTCTGGCAGCCGCTGTTGGCCCAGGCCGACGGCATCGCGGTGAGCGGCACCACCAACACCACCCTGGGTCAGGCAGGGAACGGCGTGCCCATCGTCAACATCGCGGCGCCCAATGCCAGCGGTCTCTCCCACAACCAGTATCAGCAGTACAACGTCGGCACCCAGGGCGTGATCCTCAACAACGCCACCGCCCGTACCCAGAGTACGCAGCTGGGCGGCATCGTGGTCGGCAACCCGAACCTCAACGGTCGGGCCGCCTCGATCATCCTCAACGAAGTCACCGGCGCCAACGCCAGCCAGCTCAACGGCTACACCGAAGTGGCCGGGCAGGCCGCCCACGTCATCGTCGCCAACCCCTATGGCATCAGTTGCAACGGCTGCGGCTTCATCAACACACCGCGGGCGACCCTCACCACCGGCACGCCAGTGCTGGACAACGGCCGTCTTGATCATTTCCGCGTCGAAGGCGGCAGCGTGTCCATCGAAGGGGGAGGGCTGGATGCCACCAACCTCGACCAGTTCGACATCATCACCCGCAGCGCAAAGGTGAACGCCGAGCTGCACGCCAACAAACTCAACATCATCGCCGGTCGCAACAACGTTGACGCGCAGACCCTGAACGCCACGGCACTGGCTGACGACGGCAGCGCCAAACCGCAACTGGCCATCGACAGCTCTGCGCTGGGCGGCATGTACGCCGGCGCCATTCGTCTGGTGGGTACCGAAGCCGGGGTCGGCGTGAAGGTGGCCGGTAATCTGGCGGCCAGCGCCGGCGACATCCAGATCGACGCCAATGGCCAGCTGAACATGGCCCAGGCCGCCGCGACCGGCGCCGTCAACGTCAAGGCCCTCAACGTCCAGGTTCAGGGCCCGGTGTACGGCAGCAGCGTCGACCTGCAAGGCCGTGATGGACTGAACATTCAGCAGAACGTCGCCGCCCGCGATCAGATCAGGCTGTCCACCAGTGGGCAGCTGACCAACAGCGCCATCATTGAAGCGGGCGTAAATGCCGACAACAGCCGCAACGGCGCCGGCGATGTGACGATCAGCGCCCAGGACCTGCGCAACGCCGGCAACGTAGTCGCCAGTCGAACGCTGCAAGTCAGCGCCGGGCAAGCCATCAATAACCAGGGCGGCACATTGAGCGGCCAGGCCGTCACGCAACTGAACGCCGCCAGCCTGGATAACCGCCAGGCCGGCCGCGTGCTGAGTCAGGGTGGCCTGACCCTCGTCGCGACTCAGGTATGGAACGCCAGCGGCGGGCTTATCGCGAGCAATGGCAATCTGTCGATCACCGCGCAAAACCTCGACAACAGCCAGCAGGGCAAAGTGTCGAGTGCGGCGGCGTTGACGGCGGACATTTCCGGTCAACTGCTCAACAGCGCTGGCGTGATCACCGCCAGCGGCGCGCGGATCAACGCGGCGACCCTGGACAACCGTCAGGCCGGTCAGGTGCTGAGTCAGGGCGATCTGACTGTCACCGCTGGCCAGTTGCTGAACGCCAACGGCGGCCAGATTGCCAGCGACGGCAACCTGTCGATCACCGCGCAAAACCTCGACAACAGCCAGCAGGGCAAAATATCGAGTGCGGCGTCGTTGACGGCGGACATTTCCGGTCAACTGCTTAACAGCGCCGGGGTGATCACCGCCAGCGGCGCGCGGATCAACGCGGCGACTCTGGACAACCGCCAGGCCGGTCAAGTGGTGAGTCTGGGCGGTCTGACCCTCAACGCGGGCCAACTGTGGAATGCCAGCGGCGGGCTGATCACCAGTAACGCTAATCTGGCGATCACTGCGCAAAATCTCGATAACAGCACTCAGGGCAAGATCTCGAGTGTTGGGGCGTTGTCCGCGGACGTTGCTGGGCAGCTGCTCAACAGCGCTGGCGTGATCACCGCCAACGGCGCGCAGATCAATGCGGCGACACTGGACAACCGCCAGGCCGGTCAGGTGTTGAGTCAGGGCGGTCTGACCATCGCGTCAGGTCAGCTGTTGAATGCCAACAGTGGCGTGATCGCCAGCAACGGCAATTTGGCGATCACTGCGCAAAATCTCGACAACAGCACTCAGGGCAAGATCTCGAGTGTGGCGGCATTGTCAGCGGATATCGCCGGACAGCTCCTCAATAACTCCGGCGGGTTGATCACCGCCAACGGCGACGTGCAGCTCAAGGCCGCCAGCCTGGACAACCGCAAGGCGGGTCAGGTGTTGAGTCAGAGCGGTATGAAACTTGCGGCCACTCAAGTGTGGAACGCCAGCGGTGGGGTCATCACCAGCAACGGTAACCTCTCGATCACCGCCAAAAATCTCGACAACAGCGAGCAGGGCAAGGTGTCGAGTGCGGCGGCGTTGACCGCAGACATTTCCGAAGCATTGCTCAACCGCGCAGGGTCGATCACCGGCAAAGACAGTGTGCAGGTCAAAACAGCCAGCCTGGACAACCGCCAGAGCGGTCAGGTGTCGAGTCAGGGCGCACTGACACTCGCGGCCACCCAGGTATGGAACGCCAGCGGTGGTCTCATTGCGAGCAACGGCAATCTGTCGATCACCGCGCAAGACCTCGACAACAGCACGCAGGGCAAGATATCGAGCGTGGCGGCGTTGTCGGCGGATATTGCCGGACAGCTGCTCAATAACGGCGGCGGGTCGATCACCGCCAATGGCTTGCAGATCAACACGACGACCCTGGACAACCACGAGGGTGGCCAGGTGTTGAGCCAGGGCATTCTCTCGATAGTCGCCAGTCAGCTGCGCAATGCCAGCGGTGGTGTGATCACCAGCAACGGTAACCTGTTGATTACCGCGCAAAACCTCGACAACAGCCAACAGGGCAAGGTGTCGAGCCTCGCGGCCTTGACCGCGAACATTTCCGGTCCACTGCTGAATAACGGCGGCGGCTTGATCACTGCCAGCGGTGTGCAGATCAACACGACCACTCTGGATAATCGCCAGTCCGGTCAGGTGGCGAGTCTCGGCAGTCTGACCATTACAGCCCCTCAGGTCTGGAACGCCAGCGGCGGCCTTATTACGAGCAACGGCAATCTGTCGATCACCGCGCAGGATCTCGACAACAGCCAAGAGGGCAAAGTATCGAGTGTGGCCGCCTTGTCTGCAGACATTTCCGGCCAGTTGCTCAATCAAGCCGGGGTGATCACTGCCAACGGTGTGCAGCTCAAGGCAGCCGGTCTTGATAACCGCCAGGCCGGTCAGGTGTTGAGCCAGGGCGATCTGGCCATCGCCACCAACCAGCTGTGGAACGCCAGCGGCGGCTTGATCACCAGCAACGGCAACCTGGCAATCACGGCGCAAACCTTCGACAACAGCCAGAAGGGCAAGGTAACCAGTGTTGGCGCCCTGTCGGCGGACATTGCCGGGCAACTGCTCAACGGATCGGGAACGGTCAGCGCCAACGGCAGCACCCGTATCAACGCTGCCAGCCTGGATAACCGCGGGGGAGAGCTGACCAGCGTCAGTGACCTGAACCTGCAAACCGGCGAGGCGGACAACAGCGACGGCGGTCGAATCGCAGGGGAGGGCGTCACCCTCAACACCGCCGCGTTCAACAACCGCAACGGGACACTCACGAGCACCGGGGCACTGCTGCTCACAGCAGAGCAGGTCGATAACAGCGACGCAGGGCGCATTGCCAGTGCGAAGGCACTAACGGCGTCCGTCACCGGGCTGGACCAGCACAACGGCGGCCATCTTTACAGCAACGGCGATGTCAGCCTGGACCTCCACGGCGGGCTGCTCAACAACCAGGGCGGCGTGATCACGGCGCCGGGGCAGTTGCTGCTGAAAAACCTCACCCGCGTCGACAACCGCTCCGGCGAAATTTCCAGCCTCAACGCGTTTGCCCTCGCAGCTGACGACCTGCAAAACGACGACGGCTCGCTGATCAGCAAACAGGCGTTGAGCGTTCGGGTTAATGGGCAACTGAGCAACCTGCGCGGACTGATCTCCGGCAAGGGCATCGACCTGAAAACCGGCACACTGCTCAACGACGATGGCAGCGTCAGCAGTGATGCGGCGTTGAATGTGGTCGTCGACGCCGCACTGTCGAACCAGAACGGCGAGCTGTCGGCGGCGCAGATCGGTACCGTCACGGCGGCCAGTCTGAACAACGCTGGCGGGCAGATCACCGCCGATGAACGCCTGACCGTGGGCGTTAGCGGCGCGATTAACAGTCATGCCGGAACACTGGGTGCCGCCGATGGCGTGACCGTCACCGCGAGCAGTCTGGACAACAGCCATGCGGGCACGGTGGTGTCCGATGGCGATGTCACCCTCACCCTGACCGGCGCGCTGAACAATCAGGCGGGCGGCAGCATTCAGTCCAAAGGTGCGCTGGCGCTGCAAAGCCTGTCCCTGGACAACCGCGGCGGCGTTGTGTCGACGCAGAACGGGTTGACCCTGCGCAGCGCCACCGTCGACAACCGCGGCGGCTCGGTGCGTGCCACCCAGGACATGCAGCTCTTCATCGATGCGCTGGATAACAGTCAAAAGGGTTTGATCAGCGGCAAGGGCGGGATTGCGTTTCTCGGCCAGCAATTGAACAACCAGACCGGCCTGCTCAGTGCCTCCGGTTTGCTGCAGATCCAGGCCGACAGCGTGCGCAACGGCGCCGGTCGTATCGCCAGTCAGTCCGAGCTGGTCGCCAACGTCGGCGACCTTGCTCAGCAGGGTGGCGAGTTTGTCGCTCAGGGCAATCTGACGCTGACCGGCAACACCCTCGACAACAGCGGCGCAGGCTTGGTCGGCGCGACAAAAGCGCTGAAACTCGCCGTCGGCAACGTGAATAACCGTGGCGGCGAGCTGTCCAGCCAGCAGGACGTGACAATCACCGCGCAGCAACTGGACAATAGCGATGCCGGTAAAGTCATCGCCGGCACCGCGCTGCAGCTCAACGTTGATCGTCTGATCAACCGCGCCAAAGGGATGCTGTTTGGCGACACCCTGCAACTGAACGGTTCCACGCTGGACAACAGCGCCGGTACCTTGGCGAGCCAGAACGGTCTGGCCGTCGACCTTGGCGGCGCGTTGCTCAACGACGCCGGTTTGCTCAGCAGCGAATCCGGGCTCAGCCTCAAGACGGCATCGCTGTCGAACGCCGCAGGCAGTGTATCCAGCGCGGGCGCGTTGACGATCGCCACCCCCGGCGCGGTGAATAACCAGCACGGTTTGATCACCACCGATGGCGGCCTGACCCTCGCCAGTGCCAGCCTCGACAACCGCAATCAAGGCGCGATCTCCGGCAAAACCAGTGCGGCCGTGAACACCGGCGCCTTCGATAACAGCCACGGCGGCCAACTCACCAGCGCCGACACCCTGACCCTCAGCGCAGGCCAGGTCACCAATCAGGACGGCGCGCGCATCGCCGCCACCAAAGCGGTCACCGCGAGCGTGACCGGCCTCGATCAACAGGGCGGTGAACTGTTCAGCAACGGCGCCTTGACCCTCGACCTCAACCACGGCCAGCTCAACAACCAGAACGGCCTGATCAACTCCCCCGGCGCGCTGCTGCTGAAAAACCTGGCAGGCGTGAACAACCAGAGCGGCGAAATCTCCAGCACGCAGGGCTTCACCTTCGGCGCGGACAGCCTCGATAACGGCAACGGCAAACTGCTCAGCGATCAAGGGCTGATGGTGCGCGTCGCCAGGGCGCTCAACAACGTCAAAGGCGTGATTTCCGCCGCGTCCCTCGACGCCCGCAGCGACAGCCTCGACAACACCGAAGGCCTGCTCAGCAGCCGCGGTGCGTTTGATCTCACCGTCAGCAACGCCCTGAACAACCACAACGCCACGTTGGTGGCCGACGGCAAGCTGACTCTGAATGCCGCCAGCGTTGACAACGGCCTGGGCCAGATCGCCAGCAAACAGGACCTGATCGCCAACATCGGCGGTCTGCAGCAGCAAGGCGGCCAGTTGATCGCCCTGGGCGCGCTGAACCTTACCGGCGCAAGCCTGGATAACCGCCAGGACGGCCTGGTCAGCGCCAACGGCGTCATGACCTTGAACGTCGGCAGCATCGACAACCGCGGCGGCGAGCTGTCCAGCCAGGACGACATCAGCGTCACCGGCCAGCGTCTGGACAACAGCGATGCAGGTCGCGTCATCGGCCAGAAGTCCCTGACCCTGACCGTCGATCAACTGCTCAACCGCACCAAAGGCGTGTTGTCCGGCAAATCATTGCTGACGGTCTCGGGCACGCAACTGGACAACAGCGGCGGCAACCTGGTCAGTCAGCAGAAAATTGACCTGGGCCTCGGCGGCGCGCTGCTGAACAGCCAGGGCCTGATCGACAGCGAAGGCACGCTGAACGTGCGCAGCGCTTCGTTGGCCAACAACGGCGGCAGTCTTTCCAGTGCCGATGCGTTGACCGTCAACACCAGCGGCGCGATCAGCAATCGTGGCGGCAAGCTGGTCACCGACGGCGGGTTGACCCTCAACAGCAGCAGTCTCGACAACAGCCAGAGCGGCAGCATCAGCGGCAAAGGCGCGCTGTCGTTGCGCACCGGCGACTTCAATAACAGCCAGAACGGCCGCGTCAGCAGTGCGTCGACGCTGGAGATGGTGGCGGCTCAGGTCAGCAACCTCGACGGCGGCAGCATCGGCAGTAACGGCGCGCTCTCGGCCAGCGTCACCGGGCTGGATCAACAAGGCGGGATGCTATTCAGCAACACCGACCTGACCCTCGATGTGAATCGCGGCCAGCTGAATAACCAGAACGGCCTGATCAACGCCCCCGGCATTCTGCTGCTCAAAAACCTGGCCGGTGTGAACAACCAGAGCGGTGAAATTTCCAGCGCTCAGGGCTTCACCTTCAGCGCCGACAGCCTCGACAACAGCAACGGCAAACTGCTCAGCAACCAGCCGCTGATCGTCCGCGTCGCCCAGGCGTTGACCAACGTCAAAGGCATGATCGCCGCCGCCAGCCTGAACATCGGTGCAGGCTCGCTTAACAACAGCGCCGGCACCCTGACCAGCCGCGGCGACTTCGGCCTGAATGTTCACGGCCTGCTGACCAATCAGAGCAACGGTCTCATCAACGCGACTGGTGCGCTCGACGCCACCGCCGTCGATCTCGACAACCGCGGCGGCCTGCTGCTGGCCGGCACTGACCTGACCCTGCACACCGGTTCGCTGGACAACCGCACCACCGGGCTGATCAACAGCAAGGGCACCCTGCACCTGAACGCTGCGTCGCTGGATTCCAGCGACGGCGGTGAAGTCTCGGCCAAGGGCGACATGACCCTCACCCTCAACAGCCTGACCCAGAACGGCGGACGGCTGCTGGGTGACGGCGCCGTGACGCTGGACCTCAACGGCGCCGACCTGAACAACCAGCGCGGGCTTATCACCGCGAAAGGCGCCTTGACCGTTAACCGGATGCGCGACTTCAACAACCAGGCTGGCGAGATGTCCAGCGCCCAGAGCTTCACGTTGACCGGGCGTACGCTGGACAACAGCAACGGCCGACTGATCAGCAACCAGAACCTGGTGCTCAACGGTACTACGCTGGTCAACCAGGCCGGCCTCATCTCCGGTTGGGCAGGGCTGAGCGTCAGTGGCGCCACGCTGGACAACCGCAACAGCGGCACACTCTCCAGCCGTAGCGGCGACGTCGGTGTCAACCTGACAGGCGCGCTGCTCAATGGCGCCGCCGGGGCGCTGGTCAGCCAGAAAGCCCTCAGTGTTCGCGCCGCCAGCGTCGATAACCGTGGCGGGATTCTGTCCAGCGGCGGCGGCCAGACGTTTAACGTCAGCGGCGTGCTGGACAACAGCCAGAACGGCTTGATCGACAGCGGCGCCGCCCTGACCATCAATGCCGCCGGCCTCGGCAACGCGGCAGGCACGGTCAACGCGCAACAGAACATCAGCTTCACCGGCAGCGATCTGGACAACAGCGCCGGCACGGTCGCGGGCAACGCCGCCGTCACTCTTGACCTGCTCGGCACCCTGACCAACAGCAATGGCAAGCTCGCCAGCGCAGGGGATCTGCTGATCCAGCGCGCCGCCCAGATCAATAACCAGGGCGGTCAACTGGCCAGCCAACGGGCGCTGACCCTCACCACCGGTGGCCTCGACAACAGCAATCGCGGCACCGTGGCCGCCAACGACCAGCTTCAGGTCAACGCCGGCGGCGCCGTGCAGAACGGCAACGACGGCCTGATCTACAGCAAAAACGCCAACCTCCGACTGCAAGCCGCCAGCCTTGCCAACGCCAGCGGGACCCTACAAAGCCAGGGCGCGCTGGACCTGACCGTCAACGGCGACATCGACGGCCCGAACGGCCGGATCATCGCCCAGGCCGGCAACCTCAACCTGACCGCCAACAACGTCGACAACCGTGGCGGCGTGCTGTCGAGCCTGCAGAACGCTTTCGTCGCGCGCATCACCGGCGTGCTGAGAAACGGCTACGACGCCAATCTTCAGGGCGGCATCACCCAGGCGCAAAGCCTCGATATTCGCGCACTCGCCGGCATCGACAACTACGGCGGCCGGGTATCGGCTCAGGGCGGCGACGCGCTGATCAACACCGGCAGCGGCAACTTCGACAACCGCAACGGCGGCCTGTATGCCAGGCAGCGGATCAACGTCACCGGCAACAATTTCGACAACAGCGGCGACAACGACGGCCAGATCGCCGGTCAGCAAATCGACCTCAGCCTCGCCGGCGCGCTGAACAACCGACTGGGCATCATCGAGAGCGACAGCACCCTCAGCATCAGCGCCGCCAGCCTCGACAACCAGACTGGCAAACTGCGTGCGCTCGGCACCAGCGGCCTGACCAACCTGCAGATCAGCGGCCTGTTCGACAACCGCAACGGCGCTTTGGAAACCGCCAACACCGACCTCGCGGTGGGCGTCGGCAGCCTGCTCAACGGCGGCGGCAGCATTCTGCACGTCGGCAGCGGCAACTTCGGCGTGTCCACCGACAACGTCATGAACGCCGGTGGCAGCCTGGTGACCCGCGGCGTGCTGACCCTCAACGCCGACACCTGGACCAACAGCAGCGTCCTTCAGGCCGGCACGTTGAACGTCAACGTCAACAACTTCACCCAGACCGCGGCGGGGCAGTTGTTGGCGTCGACGGCCTTTGTCGGGACCGGCGGGAACTGGATCAACGATGGGTTGATTGCCAGTGACGGGGCGATGAATGTCTCGTTGTCGGGCGGGTATTCCGGTAATGGCCGACTGACCAGCCTGGGGACGTTGGGGCTGAGCGCGAATCGACTGGATCTGAATGCGCCGACCTCCATTGCAGGGGGTGGGCGGACGGATATCAATGTGGCGGGGGCTGTGACCAACTACGGTCGCCTGACTTCAAGTGCGGACTTGTTCGTCAATGCGGGCAGCGTCACCAACTATGGCACGTTGGGCGCGGGCCAATCCCTGACGATCACGACGCCTTCGCTTAACAACAATCAGGGGCTGATCTTCAGCGGCGCGAACATGCAGCTGAACACGGGGACCCTGACCAACACGAAAGGCGATTTCTACAGCCTGCGTGATCTCACCATTGGTGGCTACGGGACTGGCCGATCGGACCAGGTCTCCAACGTCTCCGGTTCGATGGAGAGCGGTGGCAAGTTCACTATCAGCGCCACGGTGTTCGAAAACCGCACCGAGGGTTCGGGGGGCGCGCAGAACTTTGCGGTCGGCCGCACGTTGGTAAGCGGGTTTATTGCGGTGCAGTGTGTTGACTGTAGTGGTGACACTTACAGGGTGAATTACATTGCACGTGAGAACTACGATGCAGGCCAGGACAGCGATACAAGTGCTTCGTCGCTGATTACTGCTGGTGGTAATTTCAGCTTTAACGGCAGCAAATTTTTAAATAGTAAAAGCACTGTGAGCGCGGGCGGTAACATCTCTATTCAAGCGGATAATGTTAAAAATATCGGAGCTGTGAGTGGTGCGATTGAAAGAACTAGAACTTATTTCTCTGGTGATATTACCGACGGAACCTACTACCGCTCATCTGATTCCCTAGCTAGTTATAATCAAAGTAACGACCCTGGTTTTCCTGGTTTTTATTATGCAGATAGTCAGGGCAGTTTACGAAAAGGGGTCATTGTGCTTGAGGAGGGGCAATCCGGTGGAGATAGTCCTTCTACAGTTTATTCCTGGGGGGTAAAAGATGCGATTACTCTTCAGTACATTCAAGATGCCCTGGCACCCTATAAAGACAATTGGGAAAAAATCCCAAAGTCCAAGTACGACCGTAATAATCTTGTGCAGCTACCTTCTTCAATTACGAAGTATCAGCTCGTCAGCGACGTCGAAGTCGCCAAAGACGGCACGGGCAACGCCGGCCGCAGCGCCGTCATCCAGGCGGGCGGAAACGTGGCGATCACCGCCACCAAAGACCTGCAAAACAGCGTCATTCACGAAGACTACGCCTCAGCCGGCGGCACCAACAAAGTCGCCGACACCCACGCCAACGGCACCGGTCAGACCGTCGTCGTTCGCTTGAACGCACAACTGCCGCCCGACCTCGCGCAAAAGCAAGTCGACCCCACCGCACTCCCAGGATTCAGTCTGCCTGCTGGGCAGAACGGCCTGTTCCGCCTGAGCGGGCAGGGCGGCAGTAACGCTGCTGTCACTGCACCCACCACCGCACCACAAAGCTGGACCATGACAGGCGCCAGTGTTTCTACCGCTCAACGCGATCAAGCCCTTCCTGTTGGGCAGGGCAGCAGCCTGCAAATCGCCTCCGCGAATCAGGCACTCAGCACCGGCCGGCAGCTCGGCGATTCCACTCGAAATCCGTCGGGCATCAACGCCGATGCATCGGCCTTTAACGTCTCCACACCGGGCGATTCCGGCAGCGGCGGGTTCTCGGTTCCGAGCCACCAGACCAGCGCGGGCGGCATTGCCGCCGTCGAGCAGGTCGCAGGAGTCGAAAGCGTCACAGGTGTCAGAGGCGTAGCCGGTGTCCGCGGTGTTACCGGTGTCACAGGCGCAGCAGGTGTCACTGGCGTCTCGGAAGTTCCGGGCTCTACAGGCGTTACCCCCATTCCCGGCATCAAAGTCATCAGTGGCGCAAACCCCACCGGCATCAGCCCGGGCCAATCGGCAACCGCCCAGACGGTCGAAAGGGTTCAGGGCTTGCCCTCCACCGCAGCCACGGCGCGCCCCGGCAAATACCTGATCGAGACCAACCCGGTGCTCACCGACCTCAAGCAATTCATGAGCTCCGATTACCTGCTCGCGGGCCTCGGCTACAACCCCGACGAAAGCGCCAAGCGCCTGGGCGACGGCCTTTACGAACAGCGTCTGGTGCAGCAAGCCGTTACCTCACGTACCGGCCAGGCGTTCATCGACGGACAGACCTCCAACGAGGATCAGTTCAAGTACCTGATGAACAACGCCATCGCCAGCAAAACCCAACTCAACCTGACCGTCGGTGTCTCGCTGACGTCCGAGCAAGTGGCGGCGCTCACCCACGACATCGTCTGGCTCGAAGAGCGCGAAGTGAATGGCGAAAACGTGCTGGTGCCTGTGCTGTATCTGGCGCAGGCCAATGGCCGTCTCGCCCCGAACGGTGCCGTGATCGCCGGTAAGGACGTGACCCTCATCGCCGGCCAGAACCTCGACAACGTCGGCACCCTTAAAGCGACCAACAACCTTTCCGCCACCGCCGGCAATGATCTCGTCAACAGCGGCCTGATTTCAGCCGGCAACCGCCTGGACCTGCTCGCGGGCAACGACGTCACCAACAAAGCGGGCGGCATCATCGCCGGTCGCGACGTCACCGTCACCGCCATCGGCGGCGATGTCACCAACGAGCGAACGGTCACTTCGCTGGACAGCGACGTGCGGGGCCAACTGCATAAGGAGTACGCCGACAACGCAGCGCGCATCGAAGCCGCCAACGACCTGAGCGTTTCCGCCGGCCGCGACATCAACAACATCGGCAGCACCTTGCAAGCCGGTCGCGACATGACGCTGAACGCCGGGCGAGATGTCAACACCGCCGCAACCCAACTGACTGACAGCCTCTTGCTGAACAGCAAACACACCAGCAGCGACATCACCCAGATCGGCTCGACCGTCAGCGCAGGCCGCGACCTCTCGGTCCAGGCCGGACGAGACATCAACGCCATCGCCAGCCAGATCGACGCCAAACGCGACATCGCCATGGCCGCGACCGAAGACGTCACCATCAGCTCGGCGGCGGATGAAGAGCACTCGTACAGCAAGAGCAAAAAGGTCAAGCGCCAGGAAGACCACGTCAGCCAGGTCCAGACCGAGATCACGGCGGGCGGGAGTGTTGCTGTGAGTGCCGGGCAAGATCTGACGCTGATCTCCAGTCGGATCACTGCGGGTGATGAGGCGTACCTCGCCGCCGGAGACAAACTCGGCGTTTTCGCGGCACAGGACAACGATTACTCGCTGTATGACATGAAGAAGAAAGGTCACTTCGGCGCCAAGAAAACCAAGCACGACGAAGTCACGCAGGTCACCAACATCAGTAGCGAGATCACCTCTGGCGGTGACATGGTCTTGGTGAGCGGAGGCAACCAGCATTACCAGGCCGCGAAGATCAACAGTGGCGATGATCTTATTATCAAGAGTGGCGGCTCCATAGCGTTTGACGCGGTTAAGGACCTCCATCAAGAGAGCCACGAAAAAAGCAATACGAGCCTTGCGTGGAACTCCATGTCAGGCAAGGGCAAGACCGATGAAACCTTGCGCCAGAGTGAACTGATCGCCAAAGGCGCTGTGGCAATCAATGCGGTGGATGGCCTGCATATCGAGGTCAAGCAGGTTAATCAGCAGACGGTTAGCCAGGCGATTGATGCGATGGTCAAGGCTGATCCTGATCTGGCTTGGCTGAAGGATGCGGAGAAGCGGGGGGATGTTGACTGGAAGCTGATCAAGGAGACTCACGACTCTTACAAATACAGCAGCTCTAGCCTGGGTCAGGGCGCGATGCTGGCGATCATCATTGTCGCGACTGTATTGACGGCTGGTGCCGCTAGCGCGGCAGTTGGCAGCGCTGCTGGTGCCGGTGTGGGAAGCGGGACCGCAATGGCAGCGGGTGGTAGCACCGCCATGGTGGAAGCCGGTACTGCGGTGGGGACCGCAGCAGCAGGGTGGGGCAATGTTGCAGCAACTGCTGCACTGACCTCCTTGGCGGGTACGGCCGCCGTGAGTGTTATCAACAACAAAGGCAATCTCGGAAACACGGTTAAAGATACTTTTAGCAGCAACAGCCTGAAGAATGCGCTCATCGCAAGCGTAACCGCGGGCATGATTGATTACGCAGACCACAATTGGTTCGCCAGCGCGGGTGATGCGGCGAATGGCGGTTCGAAAGTCATTACAGCCGGGCCGACCCAAAATCCTGGCTATGCGTCGAGCATGCTACAGCCCGACAGTTGGGCGAATACGCTGGCACGCAGCGGCACGCACGCTCTGATCAACGGCGGGGTGTCGACAGCGATCAATGGAGGTAACTTCGGTTCCAATCTGGCGGGCGCGGTGGTTGGCGAGGGCGTCGATCTTGGTTCCGCTTTGGGAAACAAGGTCGTTGGAGACTTAGCCGGGGAGCTGCACATTGCGCCCGAACTTGTGCAAAAGGTCGTGCTGCACGCCGTCTTGGGTGGGTTAATTTCCAAGGCGACCGGGGGTGACTTCGCAAGCGGGGCGATCGCAGGCGGGGTGGCGGAAGGGCTCACGCCGCTAGCGAATAATTATCTGGCCCAGTACGTCAGTGATCGATTCTCAGCAGCTGACCTTACAGAAGCCGGAAGCCAAGCAAAAATCACAACAGGGCAACTCATAGGCTTAATCGCTTCGAGTATGGCGGGTGGTAGCGCTGCTACCGGTAGCCTCATTGGGGGCGCGAGCGAAAAATACAACCAACAAGGACACCACGCTGGCGGTCATGGTGAGGCACCTGATAATGCCGATGAAGCGCTGGAAGAGCTGAAAGAGACGTTTGATGTTTTTCATCCTTTGGATGATCACAATCCCGTCGGGGACCACGTTGATATCCTTGATCCGGTGCCAGGAAAAGGTCCGCCAATCGTCGGCGGCTCGGGTTCTGGGGCAAAAGAGGCGGGCTTCATCAGTGCTGGCCCAAAAGTCCCTCCAAAATTGCAACCTCTATCGAATCCTCCTCAGGGGCCAGTTATTCCTCCGGGCTGGGTAAGTCGTCCAGGTAAAACGCAAGGTAGTACAATCTACTATCCATCCGGTTCCGACCCAAGTGCTCCAGGTAGCACATATATTCGGTTGATGCCTTCAGGTTCTACGCCTGTTCCCGGTTTGGAAAATGGATACTGGATATCCGTGAAAAATGGGCAACCTATAAATCCGGCCACGGGTGGAACTGGTGCAAGGGGAGATACGCATGTGCCACTGCCACCCAACACCGTGCCGCCTAAGCGTTAAGAGGAAGATATGATTGATGAATTAGATTTGGCGGAGTTGAGGTCAGCAGTGCTGACAGGTGTCACTATTGGTATAGGTTCGCAGGTTCTGATTTTCGAAAATGGAGTAACCGTGTTAATTCAGTGTCCTTTTAAAAGCATTAGTAACGACTGCGAGCGATGGGGGCACGGCGAGGAGGCTGCTACTAGCTTACTAGTTATTGATTTTTTGAACCACAAAGTTGAGAGTGCGTGCCTTGAGGCAGGGGGGATATTGGCGCTTGATTTTGGAAGTGCAGGGTCTTTTATGATTGTCCCAGATTTAAATGGTTTGGAGTCTTATGTTCTTACGACAAGGTTCGGTGTGTCTCCAGTGTTAGTAATTTGATGTGATTAAAGGGGACGGACCCCTTTATTGATCACCCTACGGCGGAGAAATTATTAAATGAACTTAAAACTTGTAAATCCACTGCCGGGTGCAGCGAGCAGAAGATCAGGGAGATAGTGGGAGACTATGAAAAAATTTCCGCGGATCGGTCACAAGCGATAGGCGAGTGTTCTACACGCGCATGTGTAGAGTCCATCAGATCCGCGACTATCAGTATGGATGACCCTGTCGCCCAGCAATTACTCGGTCAGTTCAAGAATTCGATATCATATGATATGTATGGGCTGCTCACTGGCAATCCCGCTCAGGTAGCAATCCCATCGCAGGGTATTGATCACTGGGGCAGCATTTTCATCTCTGATGACCAGCTTACCACCGCCAAATACCTGTCTGAAGGTTGGTTAACTGAGAGTGAACAAGCACAATTAGGCGAGTGGGATAAGAATACTGATTGGCTCAATCAACTAGCGGGTAAGCAACTCACTATAAAGGAGAAGGCAAGCGCTATCGTTGAGCTGACATCCATGGCAGCTATGGGTATGCTGGCAGGGCGTGGAAGTTCAGGTGCGAAGGGTGCTGCCCCTGAAAACTTGAGTCCGGCAGGGGCCGGCCGTTCGGGTGCGTTCAATGAAGCCAAGAGACAGTCTGGAATTCCTACCAGTCAGCAGCCGAGTAAGGTTACTTTGAACGTTGATAAGCGGGGAAACCTCCAGCCAGGTTTGATTTATGAATTTGAGGTGCCCACGTCGGGTGGTGGTATGAGGACAGTTCGTATTAGAGATGACTCTGGCGGACATAATTTCGGTGCCGGTGATCCTCAGAACAGAGGGTCACATTTTAACGATGAAACGGGTAATCATTTTGACTACTGATATCGATATTACGATCGCTAAGGATATTTCTAAAGAAAATGACGTGCTGCTACTGGCACCAGAGCCATCGATCGGTGATGTATCGCTTTCAGCAGTTAGTTTGCTGATGGAAGCGCCCGCACGTGAATCAATGCGCCGGGTCCTCGAATACATTTACTCAGCGATGACTAAATATCTTGACGGTTATGTGGCATGGCTGGTACTTGGCAATTCTGCGCTTCAACCTGACAACAGGGTTGTTAGATATCGAGGCTTGTGGGGAGGGTTAAAATCTCGTGGGCTGGAAATCTATGGTGCGGACAACTCTTACGAAAAACTGTTCGAGGAAGAGGGAGGGGTAAGGTTCTTTGGCGCACAACGTTTATCGAAGGCCTCACTTCAGTCCGTGAGTGAGTTGCTCTTCGAGGAAAGTCGTGCCTATGTGCTCCTTGTTCCTGAAAGTTTTGAAGTTCAGAAAAAATTAGTTCGGCCTTTTGGAGGGGATCTCAATGGAGATGTGTCGGTATTTTCTGAGGGTCTTCGAGTCGGTGGACTATTAAAAAGAGTTGGTTGTTTTGATGATAGGAAAAATGGTTTTCTGTTGGTCGCTGAAGCGAGTGTTGTAGCGTCGCTGATTACGATTTAGGGATAAAAGGGGGCGGACCCCTTTTGTTCCGATTCCTACGCCAATCTTGAAAACGGACAGCAGCGTCGTTTATCCGACAATCACTGTCACCGGCAGCATGAAGCGTGGCGACCAGTTGATCTGGCAGCGAACTGAATACATCTCAGCATTCAATGGCGGCAACACGTTCGGCTACGAGCCCAAACGTTATCGCACGGAGCCGGAGCTTTTACGCACCGCGCTGGATGGCATCTCGAAAATCGTCGATGAGGCCATCGTGAAAGACCTGAACCTTTAACAGCCTGGAGGAGTGACAGGTCTGAATAGCGGCGCTCCAGACAACTATGGACCGCTGCCACCCCAGCTCGCTTGTAGGCAATTTCCCAACACCAACGTTTAGCTTTCACGCAGTTCCTTCAGAACCGCCCGGCAGAGATTTCCTTCGCGGCGCTTCATCCTTTCGCTCCTTGTCCAGCGGCGTGCGGCGCTGGACAAAATTCCCAATAAGAAGAATGCGGAGTGGGTGATGAAGGGCAGGAATACGCTGTTGTGGCTGGGGCTCGCTGCGTTCGGAACCGAGGTGTTGGCCGAGTCGCAGACAACCCGCGAGGAGCAGTTTCAGTTGGGGGCGGTTGGGGTGAGCCTGGGTGTCGGTCTGCTGAATGGTCAGGCGCGGGAAAAGGTGTACGACGCTGATAACGGTCGCAAGCTCAGCCAGTTGAACTGGAGCATGAAGCAGGTACCGACGCTGCATCTGGGCCTGAAGTATCAGCCCATAGATTGGCTGTCCCTTGACCTGAACGGCTGGACACGGGTGGCCAAGGGTGACGGGCATCTGAAGGATTACGATTGGGATGACGAGAACGCCGGCTGGAGTGACTACTCCGATCACCCGGACACTCAGGTCAGCAAAGCCTGGCAGGCCGATTTCGCCGCCACCGCCTGGGCGCTCAAGCGTGATGCTCTCGCCCTCGGCGTGATGCTCGGTTATCAGCGCAGCCAGTTCGGCTGGCAGGCGAGAGGCGGGCGGTATACCTACTCTTCAGAGGATGGGTTTCGGGATGAGTCGGGTGAATTCCCGGCGGGGCAGAAAGGCATTTCCTATCAGCAGACCTACGACACGCCTTACCTGGGGCTGGTCGGTCTCTACCAGTTCCGCAACTGGACGCTGGAAGGCACGTTCAAATACAGCCAGTGGGTCCGGGCGCGAGATCACGACCGCCATCATGTCCGTGGCGTCACCTACGACGGCGATTATGGCAACAACGGCCGTATGCAAAGCCTCGCGGTTGCGCTCAGTTACCGCGTGAGTCCGCAGCTTTCGTTACGGGCGGGTGTGGATCATCAGGTATACGCCGAGGCGAAAGGCAGCACGCTGATCAAGGACACTCACAGCGGCGATCGCTTCCGTATCGCGGGTGACGCGGGGAGTCAGTCCGCCAGGACGACGATGTCCACCCTGGCGCTCACCTACGCCTTCTGAGCCATGCCCCACACCGTGCTGGCGCCGAGATCCCCGGCACGGTTTACGCCTGAATTGAAGGGCCACGGCTCAGCTACGCTACGCGCAGTGGGTGAGCTCAATCAGTCCCAGTGATAACGCGCCAATCAGGGCTCCGTGGCTTAACAAAAGATAACGTCATGTCGATTGTCATACGTTTCCAAAGCTGACTAGGATGGGGTCGCTTCGGTAAGCCAGCGTCGCGTGCAGGCTAGAGCGCCCGCGCGGTTCAAACGGCCGTCAGAAGAACCTAATAAAAATAAAGGAAGGGGTAGCTCCATGCGTGAGCCCGTCATTCGGCGCACTCGGTTTGCGGTCATCCGGGGCCATTTCAGCGCCCGGACGCTTTTCAAGAACCTGCCTCTCCATGCGGCTCTGTCGCTCCTTATCTCTCCGATCTTCTGCGGCGCAGCCCTGGCCGCTGATGGCACGCCCGCCAATGGCATGCCCGCTGACAGCACGCCCATTGAAGCCCATGCTAGCGCTGGCGATTCCGCCGTCTATGCCCTCGAATCCGCAAAAGCCTCCCGCAGTCTGCTGCTGGACGTGACCCATGCCGGCAAGCGCATGGTGGCGGTGGGGGATCGCGGCCACATTCTCTATTCCGACGACCAGGGCCAAACCTGGACCCAGGCCAAGGTGCCGACGCGCCAGATGCTCACGGCGGTGTATTTCGTCGATGACCAGCACGGCTGGGCCGTAGGGCACGATGCGCAGATCCTCGCCAGCAGCGATGCCGGCGCCACCTGGACCAAACAGTTCGAAGACCTCAAGCGCGAAGCGCCGCTGCTGGATGTCTGGTTCAAGGACCTGACCACCGGGATCGCCGTGGGTGCCTATGGCGCGGTGCTGGAAACCACCGACGGCGGCCAGCATTGGGAAGACATCGGCGACCGGCTGGACAACGAAGACCAGTTCCACCTCAACGGCATTGCGTACGTGAAGGACGCGGGCCTGTTAGTGGTCGGTGAACAGGGCAGCATGTTTCGGTCCCCGGACGATGGCCAGACCTGGGAGAAACTTGAAGGCCCTTACCAGGGCTCGTTGTTCGGCGCGGTAGGCACTGCTGAATCCAACACGCTCCTGGTTTACGGCCTGCGCGGCAATCTGTTTCGTTCGACCGATTTTGGTACCACGTGGGAGCCCGTCCCGCTGGAGGGTGAGCGCGGGCCGCTGGAGTTCAGCATCGCCAATGCCTCGCTGATGCCCGACCACTCCATCGTGCTGGTGGGCAACGGCGGCAGCGTCATGCGCAGTACGGACGATGGCCAAAGCTTCACGGTTGCCAATCGCCCGGACCGGCTTTCCTTGTCGGGCGTAGCAGAGGACGACAAAGGCAATCTGGTTCTGGTGGGACAGGGCGGCGTTCGCGTCACCTCGCCAACGGGCGCTGACGGCGCTCAACAATAAGAACAAGCAGGCGAGGATACGTCTCCATGAGCAACCTTCAACACCCCCACGACAAGCCGACGCGCCTGGAACAGCTGATTTTCAACAACCGCAAGACGGTGATCGGCATCTGTCTGCTGGTCAGCGTCTTCCTGTTCTGGCAAGCGACGCTGGTGCGCCCGTCCACCAGCTTCGAAAAAATGATCCCGCTGGGGCATCCGTTCGTTCAGAACATGATGGAACACCGCAACGACCTGGCGAACTTGGGCAACACCGTGCGCATCTCGGTGGAGGCCAAGCAGGGCGACATCTTCTCCAGGGACTACATGGAGACTCTGCGGCAGATCAACGACGAGGTCTTCTACATTTCCGGCGTCGACCGCTCCGGGCTCAAGTCGTTGTGGAGCCCCAGCGTCCGCTGGACCGAGGTGACGGAGGAGGGCTTTGCCGGCGGCGAGGTCATTCCGCAGAGCTACGACGGTTCGCAACAGAGCCTCGACAAGCTGCGCAATAACGTCCTCAAGTCCGGGCAGGTCGGGCGACTGGTCTCCAACAACTTCAAGTCGAGCATCGTCGATGTGCCGCTGCAGGAGTTCTACCCGGACCCCAACGACCAGAGCAAACTGCTGCCGCTGGATTACCGTCAGTTCTCCCACCAGCTCGAAGAGAAGATTCGCGACAAGTACGAAGCACAGAACCCCAACGTCGAGATTCACATCGTCGGTTTCGCCAAGAAGGTCGGCGACCTGATCGACGGGCTGATCATGGTGGTGATGTTCTTCGGCATCGCCTTCCTGATCACCCTGGTCCTGCTGATGTGGTTCACCCGCTGCGCCCGCAGCACCATCGCGGTGTTGAGCACCACGTTGATCGCGGTGATCTGGCAGCTGGGCCTGATGCATGTAGTGGGTTTCGGGCTTGATCCCTACTCGATGCTGGTGCCCTTTCTGATCTTCGCCATCGGTATTTCCCACGGCGTGCAGAAGATCAACGGCATCGCCCTGCAATCCAGCGATGCCGACAGTGCGCTTACCGCAGCACGCCGCACCTTTCGTCAATTGTTCCTGCCGGGGATGATCGCCATTCTTGCCGACGCTGTCGGCTTCATCACGTTGCTGATCATCGACATCGGCGTGATCCGCGAGCTGGCCATTGGCGCGTCCATTGGCGTGGCGGTGATCGTGTTCACCAACCTGATCCTTCTCCCGGTGGCGATTTCCTACGTTGGCATCAGCAAAAAAGCCGTGGTGCGCAGTAAAGAGGATGCCGTGCGTGAGCACCCGTTCTGGCGTCTGCTGTCGAACTTCGCCGCGCCAAAAGTCGCCCGCGTGTCAGTGACATTGGCCCTTGTCGCGCTGGTCGGCGGTCTATGGTACGGCCATAACCTGAAGATCGGCGACCTCGATCAGGGCGCGCCGGAACTGCGGCCAGACTCGCGCTACAACCAGGACAACAGCTTCATCATCAACAATTACTCGACCAGCTCCGACGTGCTGGTGGTGATGGTCAAGACGCCGCCCGAGGGGTGTTCGGCGTATCAGACGCTGTCGGCCATGAACGAGCTGTCGTGGAAGATGGAAAACACGCCGGGGGTGCAATCGGCGATTTCGCTGGTGACCGTGTCCAAACAGGTTATCAAGGGGATGAACGAGGGCAATTTGAAATGGGAGTCGTTGTCGCGCAACAAGGACGTGCTCAACAGCTCAATTTCCCGCGCTGACGGTTTGTACAACAACACCTGTTCCCTGGCGCCGTTGCTGATTTTCCTCAATGACCACAAGGCCGAAACTCTGGACCGGGCCGTGCATGCGGTGCAGGAGTTTGCTCAGCAGAACAACAAGGATGGCCTGGAGTTTCTGCTCGCGGCGGGTAACGCCGGGATCGAGGCGGCCACCAACGAGGTCATCAAGCAGGCCGAGCTGACCATTCTGATTCTGGTGTACGTGTGCGTGGCGGTGATGTGCATGATCACCTTCCGTTCATGGGCGGCGACGCTGTGCATCGTCCTGCCGCTGGTGCTGACGTCGGTGCTGGGTAACGCGCTGATGGCGTTCATGGGGATTGGCGTGAAAGTCGCGACCCTGCCGGTGGTGGCGCTCGGGGTGGGGATCGGGGTCGATTACGGGATTTACATCTACAGCCGACTGGAGAGTTTCCTGCGGGCGGGGCTGCCGTTGCAGGAAGCGTATTACCAGACCCTTAAATCCACGGGCAAAGCGGTGTTGTTCACCGGCCTGTGTCTGGCGATCGGGGTGTGCACCTGGATCTTCTCGGCCATCAAGTTCCAGGCCGACATGGGCCTGATGCTGACCTTCATGCTGCTGTGGAACATGTTCGGCGCCCTGTGGCTGTTGCCAGCGCTGGCGCGGTTCCTGATCAAACCGGAGAAGATGGCGGGCAAGGTCGGGAACTCGTTGTTTTCCCATTGACCACACCCGGTGCCCTGGTAGGAACGGCTTCTGCCGGGAAGAGGCCGGTATTGCACACGCAAAACTTGTGGATCGGGGACAGATTAATTTACGGTGAAGCGTTGTAAATAAATCAGTCCCCTTTCAGTGTTTGTAAATAAATCAGTCCCCTTTCAGTGTGCGGTGCCCTGGTAGGACCGGCTTCAGCCGGGAAGAGGCCGGTGTTGTCACCGCAAAATTTACGGTGTGGCGACCGACGCGTTCCCGGCTAAAGCCAGTCCTACCAGAAGCACGCTGTCCCACATCCGCGTTCACTCAGTTATAAACAAAAAAACCACGCCCGGTCTTGCGGCCCAGATACCCCGCCGCCACCATTTCCTTGAGCAGCGGCGCAGGGCGGTATTTGCTGTCGTTGAAGCCTTCGAGGAACGCCTCAATAATCGCCAGCAAGGTATCCAGCCCGATCAGGTCAGCCAGCGCCAGCGGGCCGATGGGCTGGTTGCAACCCAGGCGCATGCCGTCGTCGATGTCCTGGGCGGTGGCCAGACCTTCCTGCAGCACCAGAATCGCCTCGTTGATCATCGGCACCAGAATCCGGTTCACCACAAACCCAGGCCGGTTGCCGGCAGTGATGGCGGTCTTGTTCAACCGCTCGGCCAGCTTGATCGCCGCGATGTGGGTGGTGTCCGCCGTCTGCAAACCGCGAATGACCTCGATCAGGTTCATCATCGGCACCGGGTTGAAGAAGTGCAGGCCGATGAACCGCTCCGGGTGCTCGACGCTGGCCGCCAGTTGCGTGATCGACAGCGACGACGTATTCGACGCAATCACGCACTCGCGGTCGACATGGCTGGCGATCTGCTTGAGCAGGCGCAGCTTCAGCTCCAGATTCTCGGTGGCCGCTTCGATCACCAGCTGCGCGCCATTCAACTGGCCGTAGTCCGTGGTGACGCTGATGCGTCGCAGGGCCGCTTCGGCGACATCGGCCGCCACCGTCTGTTTGGTCACCTGCCGTTCAAGATTCTTGCGCACGGTCGCCATGCCGCGCTCCAGTGCGGTGTCGGAAATGTCCAGCAGGGTCACGTCGAAACCCGCCACCGCGCAGACCTGCGCGATGCCGTTGCCCATGGTGCCGGCGCCGATCACGGCGATGTGTTGCATGCTCATCGACAAGCCTCCTTACACACGTTCGAAGATGACGGCGATGCCCTGACCGCCGCCGATGCACATGGTCACCAGGGCGTAGCGGCCCTGAATCCGGTGCAGCTCGTGGATCGCCTTGGTGGCGATGATGGCGCCCGTGGCGCCCACCGGGTGGCCGAGGGAAATGCCCGATCCGTTCGGGTTGACCTTGGCCGGATCAAAGCCTAGCTCACGGGCAACGGCGCAGGCCTGGGCGGCGAAGGCTTCGTTGGATTCGATCACGTCCAGATCCGCCACCGTCAGGCCGGCACGTTCCAGCACTTTGCGGCTGGCGGGAATTGGCCCCAGGCCCATCATCGACGGATCAACCCCTGCATGGGCATAGGCCACCAGACGCGCCATCGGCTTGAGACCGTGCTCGCGGACCATGTCGCCACTGGCCATGACCAGCGCCGCTGCGCCATCGTTCAGGCCGGAGGCGTTGCCCGCCGTGACGGTGCCGTCCTTCTTGAACGCGGTTTTCATCTTCTCCAGCTGCTCGGCCGTCACGTCGCCACGCACGTGCTCGTCCTGGGCGAAGGTCACGGTGCCTTTGCGCGTGGCGATTTCGATCGGCACGATCTGGCTTTCGAAACGGCCCTCGGCGATGGCGTGGGCGGCGCGCTGCTGGCTGGTCAGCGCCAGAGCGTCCTGGTCGGCGCGTGTGATGCCGTAATGCTCGGCGATGTTCTCGGCGGTGATGCCCATGTGAATATTGGCGAACGGATCGTGCAACGCACCGAGCATGTAGTCGTACGCCTGCACGTTACCCATGCGCGCGCCCCAACGGGCCTGGGGCATGATGTAGGCGCCCCGGCTCATGGATTCGGCGCCACCGGCCAGCACGGCCTGGGCGTCGCCGAGCATCAGCGATTGCGCCGCCGACACGATGGCCTGCAGGCCCGAACCGCACAGGCGGTTGACGTTCATGGCAGGGGTTTCTTGGGTCAGGCCCGCTTCCAGGGCGATGACGCGGGAAAGATAGGCGTCGCGGACTTCAGTCGGGATCACGTGGCCCATGACCACATGGCCGATGTGTTCCGGTGCGATCCCCGATTTGGCCAGCGCAGCGCGGCTGACCTGGGTGCCCAGTTCGATGGGTGAGACCTCCTTGAGGGAACCGCCGAATCCACCGATGGCGGTACGCAGTGCGCTGACGACGAAAACTTCGGGTGTGCTCATGGGGACTCCTGACAGGTATTGGACTTATGGGGGCGGCACCGCGAAACGGCGTTTCGGCCGGTGCTGACTGCGGGCAAGTCTAGATCGGCGTTCGGGACGGGCCTATGCCGAAACTGTCCAGATGGGCTGGCGTTCTTTACCATCAGCGCCTGATCCGTGGTGCACCACTCAAAAAGGGAAAGGCGGTCATGCGGGAAAAGGATTCAGTGTCGATCTACTTCGTCCAGTTGATCGTCCACGGGCTACGCGACCAGCCGCTGCGCTTGCAGTCCGTGTTGCAAGCAGCAGACATCGACATGGCAATGCTCGACGACCCCACGGCGCGGGTGTCGGCCAGTTCGTTCGCGGCGTTGTGGCTGATTCAGATCAAGGAACTGGGCGACGAGTTTTTCGGCCTCGATTCCCACGGCATGCCCCTGGGCAGCTTCGCCCTGATTTGCCGGGGGCTGATTCAGGAACCCACTCTGGAGAAGGCCCTGCGCCAGTGCCTGAGCAATTTCGGCCTGTTCCTGCGCGACTTTCGCGGCAGCCTCATCGTTCGCGGCGCCCGGGCTGTGCTCGCGGTGGACACCACGACAGAAGACCCGGTCCGCCAGCGCTTCGGTGAAGAGACATTTCTGCTGCTGATGATCAGCCTGTTGTGCTGGCTCGGCGGGCGCCGCATCAGCATCGACCGCGCGCAGTTTCGCCAGCGCCGTGAGCGCCTCAGCGACGACTCACTGCTGTGGGGGTTCAACCTGAGCTTTGGCGAGCCGCGCACCGAGATCGAATTTTCCAGCCACTATCTGCGTCTGCCGGTGGTGCAGTCGTTGCCGTCGCTCAAATCATTTTTGCGCACCGCGCCGCAGTGGCTGGTCATTCGCTATCGCAACCAGCGCGGGCTCGCGGCGCAGGTCTATCAGCGCCTGCGCAACAGCCATTACGGGTACTGGCCGACGCTGCTGGAAATGGCCGATGAGCTGAAACTCAGCGCCACCACCTTCCGCCGTCGACTGGAGCGTGAGGGCTGTGCGTTTCAAGGGATCAAGGACGACGTCCGCCGCGGCATCGCCCAGCAGAAGCTGCGCGACACCGAACTGAGCGTCGTGGAGATCGCATCCTTGGTGGGTTTTCAGGAGCCCAGTGCGTTTCACCGGGCGTTCAAGAAATGGACGGGGGAGAGTCCGGGCGGCTACCGCAAAAAGCACACCGCCAATCACCCATGACTGAGGACTGATGAGGCGCCTTTGGTCTCAGGGCAACCACGCCTCGCGCCAGGCCTGAACAGCCTCTTCGTCGAACATCCAGTCGCGAAGCACTTGTTTGCGTAAGTCGTCGCCCAGCAGCGCCGCGCTGGCCAGATCCATCGTGTGGGCGCGAACCAGGTTCACCCAGGCCTCCAGCGTGTTGGGCACCCGCGTCACCGGCAAATCCCCCGCGTAGGCGCGAACGTCGCTGCAGATCACCGGCACACCGCAGGCGCCGAGTTGCAGCAGGGTGATGTTGTTCTTGCAGGCGCCAAACAGGTTATCCACGGCGGGAAGCAGGGCCAGGTCGAGGTTCAGTCCGGCGACGGCTGTGGCGTAATGCTCGGCGGGCGGCCGGTCATGGGATTCATGGGCATGGCCGCGCAGCACGCCCTGGTCATCGCCCAGCACGATCCACTCCACCTCTTCTGCCAGCGCCTCGACCACGGCAAGGATCATATGCAGATCCTGTGGCTGCCAGCGATCACTGACCAGACCGACCCTCGGCTTGCCACCCACTCCACGGCTCGAGACGAGGTTGCCCCAGATCTGCGGCGACAGGCGCGAAGGCAGCAATCGAACGTCCGCGTGAAACTCCCCGGCGATATCAGCGAGCACTTGGGTCGAAGCGATTACGCGATGGGCCTGATGGAGGCTCTTCTGCAGCAGGTCAACGCACTCGGCATCGAAGGCGAACGGGTCTTCGCCCGGCGTCCGGGAGCCCAGTTGCAGGTCATTGATGTCGAGCACGACGAAGGCATCCGGCAGCAGCTGGGCGCGGGCGATGGTTTGCAGGTGGTCGGCGTCCAGCCGGGCCTGAAACACCACGACATTCGGCTTGAGCCGTCCTTCCTGAGGAATCGACAGCGGCTGGCTGCTGAGCATGCCGTCCACCCATCCGGTGGCGTGCAGCGTCTCGAACGGCGCGATCACCCGTTCGTGGGGCGAGGCCCAAAGGCCTTCAGGGTAGGCCAGCACCACCGGGTCACGGCGCCAGGCCATTGGCCGCCAGACCAGCGGCATGTTGAGTTCGAGCTCGACCGATTGCAGGTCGAACGACAGATTGGTGTTGAAGGCGGGGTCGTTCGCCAGGGTCGGTAGCCATTTGCGGTACATCGCCAGTTGCTCGCCGACAAAGCGCTTGCGCTTGGCCTGCTGCGTGGCGGTGTCGACGTGGGTCTGGCTGACGCTGCCTTCGTGGATCAGCACCGAATGGGGCGTCCAGACGTTCAGGTAGCCGCGGGCGCCGACTTTCATGCACAGATCGACGTCGTTGTAGGACACGACGAAGGCTTCTTCATCCAGCCCGCCGACCTCCTCGTAAATCGAGCGGCGGACCATCAGGCACGCCGCCGTCACCGCGCTCAAATCCTGATCCACCTGCACGCGCTGCATGTAGCCCTGAATGTGCGAGGGCTCACCGATGTGTTGATGACCGGCCGGGCCGTCCATGCCCAGGCGCACGCCGGCATGCTGCATCCGCCCGTTGGGAAACAGCAGCTTGGCGCCGACCACGCCGACTTCAGGGCGCAGCGCATGATTGAGCAATTCGTCCAGCCAACGGCTGTGGACAATGGCCGTGTCGTTGTTCAGCAGCACCAGGTACTCGCCCCTGGCCTGGGCCGCGGCGACGTTATTGATGCGCGAATAGTTGAACGGGTGCGGGTAACGCAGCACGCGCACCTGCGCCGAGCCCAGGGCGTCGATGCGCGCCAGCCATTCGAGGGCTTCGGGGGTTTCGCTGTTGTTGTCGACGATCAGCAGTTCGTAATTCAGGTAGCGGGTGATGTGCAGCAGGGTTTCGACGCAACGCTGCAAAAACGGCAGCTGATCCTTGGTCGGGACGATGATCGACACCAACGGTTGATCGGTGTGGCCGTACTGCACGTGGTAGCGGCGGGGCAGGGTGTGTTCGATGGTCGCCTGGGGGTAGCCGCGCACCTGCAGATGGCGCTGCAGCGTCGCGATTTCGTCGGGATTGTCCACCGCTTCCGGCAGGTCACAGACCAGCAGGGGTTCGCTGATGTGGATGATCTGCCCGGCGCCTTCACGCTCGTATAAACGCAGAATCAGGTCGAACTCCGCGGCATCGGCGAAGCCTTCATCGAACCCGCCTAGCTCCAGCAGCGTCTCCCGTCGGAACAGCCAATGACCCGCCGTCAGCAGCGGGTAGCTCAGCAGGTAGTCGAGGTTGAAGTCCGGGCGCATGGCCGAACTCAGACCACCCCGAGGCCGCCGGTGCATTTCGTCGGCGAAGGCAGCACGGGCGTCAGGGGACTCGAGCAGCTTGAGCGCGCTGGCAGTCAGGCCGAACGGTGTGAATTGGGTGCCCGCATCGATCACGATGAGCCAGTCGAAACGCTGGGTTTCAATCACTTGGTTGAGCAGTGCGGCGGTGTTCAGGTTGCCGATGGCCACCGTGTTCAATCGAACTCCGAGGGCGAGGGTCGGGAGCACGGTCGCGTCCGTCAACACCACCACGTTCATCGCGGCGTGCAGGGCGCCGTGGGAAGCGAGGCTGTCGAGGCTGCGCTGAACCTTCTCCGGGGCGTCGCCAAAATCCTTGATCACCACCAACAGCGAAGGCGCGCCGACGTCGGCCAGGTGCCGGTCGATCTGCGTTTGCTGTTCGGGCGTCGGGACGCGATGACCGAGCCAGGCCTCGACCTGTTGCGGGTTGAGCCGTTGCGGCAACGGCGCAGACAACTGCGCGAGCAGATTTAAATCGGTAAAGCTTTGGGTTGCCGACAGCGGGCGAGCGCCGACCCAGCCGTTGTCCAGCGAGGTGCTGGCCCACCCGGCTTCACGGATCAGCCGGTGAAACGCGGGCAGATGATCGCTGTCCGTGCCAACAATTTCGATGCCCTGCTGGGTCAACTGCTGCGGCGCGATGCGCGTGCCCGTCAGCGTGGCGGGCAGCATGATCAATTCGGCGTCGTGCAATAAGGTGGCGTACAGCGCCAGATTGCCCAGCGGACCCACGGACTCGCCGTTGAGGGCGAACAGGTCGGCGCCCAACGCCAGCAGGTCGTCGCGGCGACACAGCACGCTGCTCAACTCACCGATGAAATGGCAGGTGAACTCCCCCAGCAGCCCGACGATGTCAGGCCCGTTGAATACCGTGGGCTCGCTGACGCGAAAACGGGTCGCCAGATTCTCTTGCAGCGGCGCGCCCTCGGCGTTCAACCATTGGCGGTGCGCCGCCACCAGTGAGGCCTGAGGATTGACCTCCAGCGCCGCGACCATCTGCTGAATGCAGTCCGGCGCCAGCACGGCGTCACCGGCCATGAACTTGATGTACCGCCCGCAAGCGTCGGCAACGGCGCGGTTGAAACAGGCGTCAGCGCCCAGTGGAGATTCGTTGCGCAGGTAGCGAATCGGCCACTGGCACGACGCCCGGTACAGATCCGTCACGGTTTCTGCCAGACCGTCGGTGGCGTCGTCGCAGATCACGATTTCAATGGCATCGTGGGTCTGCCCGATCACGCTTCTCAGCGCGGTTTCAAAAAACTCGGTGCGGCAGACGGCGATGACGACGCTAACCAGTCGTTGAGAATCCATGGGGGTATCCGGTAGTTAAAAAACGTGCCTCGAACATCGGCGCATTGACAGGAGAACGGGGGGCGCAAGCGACCCGTCATGAAAATGACGCCTCGGGCATGAACATCCGGTGAAGCAATATCCCGGCCAACGGATGGGCATCAGGTTTCGCCGTAAAACTCGAAGTTACTGGCCAATTAGTGGCCCTGTGGGGGTGGCCAGTTGTGCTCGCGTGATAGGTCTTGAGGCCTGATGGAAAGCGTGCTTGAGTAGATTAATGATCGTCGGATTCATGCCGATACTCGAAAGACAGGCGTCTTTGCTTAACGCCGGTTATCTTCCAATCACTGCCCCAGGCAGACAGCGGGACTTATCATGGCGACACCTTCGAAATTCGATAACGACACCTTCCAGCTGGCCCGTGATCACCTGCAGCACTTCGTCAAGAAGACCGCCGAGTCGCTCCACGAACAGACCGGACGTTTATTGGAAGTCGGCCCCCAGGAACGTTCGCTGGTCAGGGAAAGCTTCACCCAGTTTGCCGTTGATACCTTCGACATCGTTGACACTTATGGCCCGACCCTTGTTGGCGATATAACCCGCAAGAACGAATTCATTGCCGACAGCGCCTATGACTGCGTCGTCTGTATGGAAGTCATCGAGCACACGCTGAACCCGTTCGACACCATCAAGGAAATTCGCCGCATCCTCAAACACGAGGGTTATTTGCTGATTTCCGCACCGCTGAACTGGCGCATCCATGGCCCGAGCCCGGACTGCTGGCGCATCACCGAACATGGCTGGAATGCGTTGCTGCGCGATTTCGATATCGTCGAGATCGATATCCTTGAATCCCCGGACCGTGAACTGTTCCCGATTCGGTATAACGTCCTTGCCCGTTGCAACAAGTTCAAGGAAACCAAAGACAGCGAACTGACGTTCCGCTTCATATGAACAGCGCCGTGCACAACAGCGTGAAATCCCTCGACGCGCTGATTCCCCGGCTCTCGTCCGAGGCATTCGACGTTGACGTGTTTCGCAAGACGGGCGTTTTTGTGGTGCGTAATGCCGTGCCCCGGGACGTGGTTGATGCATGGCAGAACGAGTGGAAACGTTTTTACAGGGAGGTGCTGGAAAAGGGGCGGGACGTCAATCGCGCCAACCCGGTGTCGCTCAACGAACAATTGCCTGAAGGCCTCGCGCACATGTACCGCGAGCCGGTTTTTGCCTCGACGCTCAAACCGCTCATGGGCGAGCACATCGCGTTGTATAACCATCGCTTTGTCATCAAAGACGCGCTGAGTGCCAACAAAGTGTTCCTGCACCAGGACAGTTGTTATCACGCTGGCAATAGCAACAAGTGCAGCGTTTTTGTGGCAATCAGTGCGGTGAACAAAGACAACGGCGGCATGACTTTTCATGTGGGCTCCCATGCCTTGGGCTCGCTCGGCGATGCCGGTGAAATCAATCCAGCGAGTTTCGATGTGCAGTGGCCGACCGTCACCCCCGAACTGGCGCCGGGCGATTTCGTGATCATGGACAGTCGCCTGTGGCATGAGTCGGGACCGAACATTTCAGGGGTTGATCGCATCTTGGCCGACATGATTATTCAGCCGGCCGACGACCCTACCGGGCAAGAACTCATCTGCGGCGAATGGCAGACCGATGTCTTTTTTTCGCCGAAGGACATCACCCGCCACTTCGTTAACTCGCGCATTCTGAAAATCGTTAACTACGAGAAAGAACTGGCGCAGTTGAAGGCCGACGCCGTACACAGGGCGAGCGGTACCACCGAATGACTCAATGCGGCGTACGGTTCGCGCGTTGCCGTGATCAGTCGTTATTGACCCCGAACATTGTTAAAGCTGACGAGGCTTATCGGCCTCTGCGCACCGCGCATTGCTCAGCGCCAGACCCGACTTGAGGAGAGAAAATGGATACCTGTCTCGCGACCCGGACGTACGCCCCTTCAGCGCTGATGCACATTCGGCCCTACCGTGTGCTGAGCATCGAGGACGGCCGGGAAGAAGAGGTCAAATTCTTCATGCCCCCCGCCGACGGCGCAGGCAGCCTGACGGCATTTGAGTCGGTCATGCTGCTCAAGCTGGTCCGCGCCATCAACCCGGAGTTCGTCTTCGAGTTCGGCACCTTCGACGGGCGCACCACCCGATTGGTGCTGGAAGACCTGCCGGACAACGGCGACAGCGAGCCACGCATTTACACGCTGGACCTGCCGGACACCGACGGCATCGTGTTCCAGGGTGATGACAAACTGCTTGCCGAAAAGGCCGTGCTGTCGAGCCGCAAGTACAATCAGTCGCCGAAGAAGGCAATGGTTCGGCAGATTCTGCAGGACTCCATGACCTTCGATCCGTCGCCCTACGCGGGCAAGTTCGACTTCATCTTCGTCGATGCCAACCACGAGTATGAGTACGTCAAGCGCGACACCGAAAATTCGCTGAAGATGCTGGGCGGCGACAACAGTTGCATCGTCTGGCACGACTACGGTAACCCACAATTCCCGGAGCTGACTCGCTACCTGGAAGAGCTGGCCAGCAGCCTGGAGCTGTATCACATCGAAGGCACGATGCTGGTGTTCCACATGCGTGGCGGGACAATCGGTGACGAAAGAACTGCAGAGTAATGACGGTGGGCGCTGATCCAGCGCGGGCCACAATAGTGGCCTGCAAAGACGGCATTTCGCCGCTGGAGATTGACGGGGTGTACCGGCGTCTTCGCGAGCAAGCTGGCTCCCACAATTGATCGCAGAACGCCTGACCTACGTCGTTGGCTGCAGTCAATCCAGATACAACGGCCTGGTCGCATATCGAGCGCGCCGTTTTTTTGTCTCGCCCGAATTCCGCGTTTTTCCTCACATGGCCTGCAGCCCTTGTATTCAGGGCTCCGCCGCCTGCTTTTCGGGTTCTGGTTCGGAACTTGCTTCAGTCCCATCACGCATCGGCGAAGGCGTCCGATCAAGTTCTGTGGAGTGGCGAGAGATGGTAGAGCAAGCAGTGGCACTGGAAGAGCAAGTCGTCGCGCTGATCGAAGAAGCGATGGAAGCCGATGAGGGCACCCTCAAGGTTGACCAGCCGCTGGACTGGGATTCGATTGCCCTGGTCACCTTCATGGCCCTGGTCGACGAGCGCCTGGAGAAAACCATTTCGGCTTCGCGCCTGAACAAGTGCGAAACCGTCCGGGACGTCATCACGCTGGTTTCCGAGTAAGTCTTTCGTTTTTCGAAAGCGCTTCAACGCAGGGCAGCCCATGGGGCTCTGCGTCTGGAACTCCCCCGGCGTGGCCCCGTTTTCTGGACAGACTCATGACGTGCACAGCCTCACAACGGATCGCGCCGGACCTGGTGAAAGCCTACTGGCATCCGCTTTGCCTGAAGTCGCAAGTGGCCGACGACAAGGATTTTGTGCGCTTCAACGTGCTGGATTTCGAAGTCGTGGTGTTCAACGATGCGGGCAATCTGATCGCCTTCGACAACCGCTGCCCCCACCGAGGGACGCGGTTTTTCACCGAAGACGCCGGCCAGCAGCGGATCCTGTGTCCCTACCACGGCTGGAACTACGCCGCCGGACAGCTGCGCATCCCGGATGCCAAGCGTTTTGTCGGCTGTGACATCGGCAGCGCCAGCCTGAATTTCTTCAAGCTGGCGACTTGCGGCGAACTGGTGTTTTTTGCCATCGAACCTCGGGCGTCGCTGCTTGACCAGTTGGGTCAGCACATCTTCACGCTGCTTGAGCAGACAACGCCGAATTTGAACAAGCCTGCGGACTTCAATCGCTACGTTTTCGAAGCCGACTGGCCGATTTCCCTGGAAAACGCCCTCGAGCCGTACCACATCCCCCTCGTGCACCGGGACACCCTGGCGACCCTGAAACTGGGCATCGGCGAGAATGTGTTCTACGGCGAGAACTCCATCTGGTACGCCCCGGTAGAGAATGAAAAAGTCGCCCGACGGCTGGAAAGCCTGTCGCGCTTTTTCGCCCCTCGGGACGTCTACGCTGGGTACGTGAGCCTTTTTCTGTATCCGTTTTCGATGCTGTCCTCGACCTACGGTTATTCGTGGTCGATGCAGAATTTCTTTCCTTCTGGCCAACCCGACCGGACCTGGTTCACCAGCCAGCTGTACCCGCTGCGGGCCGCGTCCGAGCGATACGACGAGATCGTGTCCACGTTCATGACCTCCACGGCCGACAACAACCGGACCGTGTTTGAAGAAGATCACACTATCTGCAAGAGAATTCCTGGCGACACCTGGTCCTGGCATGCCCCGCGTTATTACAGCTCGCTGGAAGCCAAGCTTCTGCATTTTCGGGCGTCCTGCGCGGAGTGGGCACGACAGGCCGGTGCCGCTACAACGGTTGGCGAGGAACGGGTATGAGTAGCGTCACGGGCAGTAACGCTGACGCAGTGCGCAGCATTGCCAACGTCAAAATCAGGGGCATCGCCTGCGCGCTGCCCAAGGCCGTGGCAGATGTCGCTGACCTGGCCGGGCGCTTCGGCGACGAGAGCATCGCCAAGATCATGGCCAGCACCGGCATCGAACGCCGGCATGTGGTGCAGGACCAGTGCACCTCGGACCTGTGTGTCGAGGCGGCCGAGCGTCTGTTGGCTGATATGGGCATCGACAAGTCGTCCATCGACACGCTGATCTTCATCACCCAGACCCCGGACTACGTGCTCCCGGCCACCGCCTGCACCTTGCAGCGGCGCCTTGGATTGCCGGTGACCACCGCAGCGCTCGACGTGAACATGGGGTGTTCGGGTTACGTCTACGGGCTGTGGATGGCCTCGGCGATGATCGCCGGTGGCGGCAGCCGACGGGTGTTGCTATTGGTCGGCGACACCATCAGCAAACTGGTGGCGCCGGGTGATCGCTCGGTGGCCGCGCTGTTTGGCGATGCCGGTTCCGCCACGTTGCTCGACCACGACAGTACTGTTGCGGGCGTACCGTTCGTGCTCGGCACCGACGGCCGTGGCGAGAAGAACCTCATCGTCCCCGGCGGCGGGTTTCGTGACCGCAAGGGGGCCGATGGCTCCACCCGTGAAGACAACGTGCGCGGGCCGTTCGACCTGTACATGAACGGCACCGAGATCTTCGCCTTCACCCTGGCCCGCGTGCCGGGGCTGGTGCGTACGCTGGAACAACACGCCGAGGAGCAGCAACGCCCCATCGACAACTATGTGTTCCACCAAGCCAACCGCTTCATGCTCGAGCACCTGGCGAAGAAGACTAAATTGCCGGCGGAAAAGGTCGTGCTCAATCTGCAGAACGTCGGCAACACCAGCAGCGCGTCGATTCCCCTGGCGTTGAGTCTCAGCGCCAACGCGGCCACGGCCGACAGCGGATCGACCCTGCACGGCCAGCACCTGCTCGCCGGTTTCGGCGTGGGGTATTCGTGGGCCGGGTGCGTCGTCGATCTCGACAACACGTGGATCAGCCCGCTGACCCTGGTCGGCACAGACAGTAGCGAGGCGTAAGTGCAGAGCAATCCTTTCTCACTGGATGGCATGTCCATCCTGGTCACGGGCGCGTCCTCCGGGATCGGCCGTGAAGTCGCCATCTGGCTGAGCCGGCAGGGCGCGCGCATCGTCGCCGTGGCCCGTGACACTCAGCGCCTGGAGGAAACCCTCAGCCAGCTGCACGGCGAAGGTCACTCGGTCGAGGTGTTCGATTTTCTGGGTGGCGGCGATGTTTCCGCCTGGCTGAAAGGCCTGTCCCGCAACGGCTCGCCGTTCGACGGTCTGGTGCATGCCGCGGGCGTGCAATTACCGTTGCCGATTCGGGCCATGGGCCTGGACCACTGGGAAACCATCTTTGCCACCAACGTCACGTCCGGGTTTTCCCTGATCAAGGCGTTCCGGCAAAAAGGCGTGTGCCGCAACCCGTCGAGCATCGTCATGCTGTCCTCGGTCATGGCTCAGGTCGCTCAACCCGCGTTGATCGGTTACTGCGCGAGCAAGGGCGCGGTCGAATCCATGGTCCGCGCCGCCGCCCTTGAGCTGGCGCGGGAAGGCATCCGCGTCAACGCCATCGCACCTGGCGTGATCAAGACCGAAATGGCGCAGAAGCTCGAAGGCCTGGTCGGCGAAGACGCCATGGCCGCCATCGAACGCAAACATCCGCTGGGGCTCGGTCATCCGCTGGACGTGGCCTACGCCGTCAATTATCTGCTGTCACCGGCCGCGCGCTGGGTCACGGGTACTTCGCTGGTTGTCGATGGAGGTTACCTGGCCGAATGAACACCAAAAAACTCCTTATCGTTGGCGCAGGCGGTCTGGGCCGGGAGGTCCATTCCTGGCTCAAGGACTGGGTCGAGCACAACCCGGATTACGTCATCGGCGGCTTCATCGATGATGGCAGCCTGTCCCTCAATCGCTTCAGTCATTACGCCGACATTATCTCGACCATCGACGCCTACGAACCGGCCGACGATGAGCTGCTGCTCTGCGCCATCGGCAAGCCCGCTGACAAGAAATACGTGGTGGAAAAGCTGCTGGTCAAAGGCGCGGCGTTCTTCACGCTGATTCACCCCACGGCGATCGTCGGCGAGAACGTGACCATCGGGCGGGGCGTGCTGGTGTGCCCGTTTTCAGTGTTGTCGGTGGACCTGGTCGTTGGCGATTTCGTCACGATCAATTCGCTGTGTACCGTCGGCCATGACACCGTCATCGGCCAGTTCTCGACCCTCAGCGGGCACTGTGATCTGACCGGCGGCGCGGTGCTGGAAGACGAAGTGTTCCTCGGTTCGCGCGCCTCCGTGCTGCCCAAGGTGCGCGTCGGCAAAGGGGCTGTGGTCGGCGCCGGCAGCGTGGTGCTGCGGGCGGTCAAACCCGGCAGCGTGGTTTTCGGTGTGCCGGCCAAGTGCATCTCAGGATAAAAACGACATGCCTACCTACGCTCGAATCGCCGAGATCGAATACGAACTGCCTGAGCGCGTGCTCGACAACCAGATGCTGGCCGACGCATTTCCGGAGTGGGACGTCGACAAGATTTTCCAGAAGACCGGGATCAGTCAGCGGCACATCGTTGCCGACGACGAGACCGCCTCGGACCTCGCGTTTCGCGCCTGCGAAAAACTCTTCGCCACCAGCGCCACGCCGCGCGAGCAGATCGACTGCCTGATCTATTGCACCCAAAGCCCCGATCACATGCTCCCGGCCACCGCCTGCATCCTGCAGCATCGGCTGCAACTGCCGCAGCACTGCGCCGCGTTCGATTTCAATCAGGGTTGTTCGGGGTTTATCTACGGGCTGGGCATTGCCAAAGGTTTCATCGAATCCGGACAGTGCAAGAACGTGCTGCTGATCACCGCCGAAACCTACAGCCGCTACATCAACCCCCGGGACAAGAGCGTGCGCACGCTGTTTGGCGATGCGGCGGCCGCCACGTTGATCAAGGCGTCGGACGAGGAGGGGCCTTGCCTCGATCGTTTTCGCTATGGCAGCGACGGCGGCGGGGCGAACAACCTGATCGTGCCCATGGGCGCTGCCCGCCGGCCGTTCGACGCGGAACACATGCCCGTCGAGTACGAAGACGACAGCGGCAATGTCCGTTCGGACGCGGACCTGTACATGAACGGCCCGGCGATCTTCGAATTCTCCATGACGCGGGTCCCGGCGTTGTTCGCCTCCCTGTTCGACGAGCAATTCACGGTCGAACATTCCGACCTGTTCGTTTTTCACCAGGCCAACCAGTTCATGCTCGAAGCCCTGCGCCGCCGGCTGAAGCTGCCGCCGGAGAAATTCATCACCGAGTTCAAGCACTGCGGCAACACGGTGTCGTGCAGCATTCCCATCGCGCTGAAAGAGGCGCTGAAGAAAGGCCAGGTGCAACCCGGCAGCGTGATCACGGCGGTGGGTTTCGGCGTGGGGTATTCGTGGGGTGGGTGCGTGATTCGCTGGTGAGCGAATGGGTCACCCTCAAGCGCGTAAAGTGCCTGGTCACCGGTACAAAAAGGGCTCCACGAAGGAGCCCTTTTTATTCAGCGGTCCAGCAACACCTGGCGCCAGCGCTGCAGATACGCCTCATCCATCGTCCAGTCACTCATCACGCGTTGTTTCAAGGCCTGCCCGAGTCGTTTTGATTCGTCCAGATCGTTGAGGTGCTGGTCGATGGCGTCGGTCCAGGCGGCCGTTGTGTTTTGCACCCGCGTCAGCGGCAGGTGGTTGCGCAGGCCCTGCACGTCGGTGGCGATGACCGGGTAGCCACAGGCGCCGAACTCCAGCGCCAGGCGGCAGCTTCTGTGTTCGCCGAACACATCGTGGTCAGCGGGAATCAGGGCGACGTCCAGGTCCAGACACGCCAGCACGCCGGGATACAGGACACCTTCCACCGGGCTGCGCCATTCATGAACATAAGGGCGCAGGGCCTGCGGGCACGGGCCCATGATGATCCACTCGACCCGGTCGGCGAATGCTTCGATCACGTCCGCAATCAGCGCCAGATCGTTTACTTCCGCCTGCGTGCCGACCCAGCCGACCCGTGGCTTGTCATGGGGCAGCGAATGGCACTGCACCCGCTGCCAGCGTTCGCTCAAGCGGGTTTCGATGACCTCGATGTGCGGATGGAGCGCGCTCAGTTCATTGGCCAGCCCTGGGCTGGACACCACCACCTTGTCCATCAGTGCAAGGCTGGTCTGAAGACCGTCACGCAGTTGTTGGGCTAAAGGCGCGCCGGGCAATCGCTCGGCTGACGGCGGGTATTGATCCATGTCGCAGAGGCGCAGCGCCTGGGTGTGCGCCTTGATCGTGCGGATGTCGTCAAGGGACGCTTCGCTCAAGGGGCATTGGAGGATCACTGCTTCCGGGCGCAGGCGGGCGAACTCGCCGAGGGTCAGGACATCAGGCACGGACACAGGCTCGATCAGCAGTGCGTCAGCGAGGGTGTCCAGCGCACCGTTCAGGCGTTGGCTCGCCGGGCAGAGGTCGTTCAGGTGCGAGAGCACGATCGGCACGGGCCGCCATGACAGCGGCCGCCAGGTCAACGCCGTATTGATTTCGAGCTGCAAGCCCTGGGCGCGGGCCGAAAAGTTGTCGTTGTACGCCGGGTCATGGGCGATGTACTTCAGCCATTTGCGGTACAGCGCAGCGCTGGCCTCGTCGTCTGGCGCTTCGGGCGGGACCGCTTCTGGAATTTGCGCGGCCTCGTGAAGCAGCACCACGTGGGGCGTCCAGACGATCAACCGCCCGGACTCCTTCACCCGCAGGCACAGGTCGACGCCGCGATAAGTGTTGTTCAGCTCACCCTCGTCCAGCCCGTCCGCCGCTTCGAACAGCGCCCGGCTGATCATCAGGCAGGCGTCGCTGACCGCGCTGTAGTTCTGATCCACCGCCAGCCGCTGCATATAGCCTTCGCTGGCGCCGCTCTGGCCGCTGAAGATCGGGGTGACAGGCTCGTGTAAACCGAGGATGAGGCCCGCGTGGCGGATCGTGTTGTCCGGCGCCAGCAGTTTTGCGCCGACGATGCCGACTTCGGGCCGTTGCGCGTGATTGAGCAGGTTGTCGAGCCAGTCCCCGTGCAACACGGCGGTGCTGTTATCGAGCAGCAACAGGTACTCGCCGGTCGCTTGCCGTGCGGCGCCGTTGTAGAGGGCCGAACGGTCGAATTCGCCGGGATGGCGCAACACCCGCACCTGCTCCAGGCCCATGGCCGCGACGCCGTTCAGCCAGTCAATGGCCTCAGACGTATGGCTGTCGTTGTCGACGATGAGGATCTCGTAATTCGGGTACGTGGTTTTCTCCAGAATGCTCTCGACGCAACGCTGCAGGAGCAGGATCTGGTCCCGAGTGGCAATGATGATCGAGACCTTGGGCTGACCCGCGTGGCCGTACTTGATCTGGTACTGCCGAGGGCGTGTCTCGATCACCTGGCCGTTTTCATAGCCTCGAGCGAGCAAGTGGCGCTGCAGCGTTCGCGCTTCATCGAGGTTCGACTCCCGCGCTTGCGGTCGATGGGTGACGAGGGGCTCGGCAATGTGTTCGAGGCCACCCATGCCATCGTGCTCGATCAGGCGCAGGATCAGGTCCAGTTCAAGCGCCTGGGGGTAGTGCGCATCGAACCGCCCGGCATCAATGACCGAGTAGCGGTTGAAGATCCAGTGCTTGCTGGTCACCCCCGGGCAGCTGAGCAGGTAATCGAGGCTGAAGTCCGGCCGCAGCATGACTTCCGACGTGTCGTCCTGGGTCTGGGCAATTTCATCGGCGAACAGGGCGCGGGTGGTCGCCCCTTCGCTGATTTTGACCGCCGCTTTGAACAGCCCGGCGACATTGACTGTCGCGCCGGCATCGAGCATCAGAAACCAGTCGAAGCCTTGCTCATCCATCAGCCGGTTGAGCGGCGCCGCGCAGTTGCGCCCCGTGACCGGCACATACACAGCCGGGTTGTCCGCCACTTGTTGCGGCGTCTCGCGGCTGCCGTCGTAGAGCACGAACACCCGTGGCGGCATCCAGCCGCGGGTGGCCGCCTCGACACTGACCAGGGTCTTGACCAGTGCCTGCTGGCGGTTATGCAGATCTGAGACGATGATCGCGAAGGTCGGCGCGCCGTTGTGCTGCTGGAAGTACTGCACGATGTGCGGCTTCTGCGGCCCGGCGGGGCGACGCTGCCAGGCCCACTCCTGGATCTGGTCGTGGCGGACCTCCGTTGCCGACTTCTGCAAGAACCAGGCACGCAGATTGAAGGGGACGAAGTTCTCCCGATCATGCAGCGGCGCGACCTTGACGTCGCCGTTGTCCGCCAGCGGGCGAAGCCACTCAAGCTCTTTGGTGATGCGGTAATAGTTGGCGTGGCCTTCTTTGGCGATCTGCGGCGTTGACCTGACAATGCTGCTGCTCTGGGTGTCGGTCATGCGAAAGCGCGACAGCGGGCGGCCGATGAATGCCAGATTGCCCTCACGCAACAGTTTGACGTACAGGGTGATATCGCCAAGCCAATGGATCGGCAGACCCTTGAGCGCCATCAGGTCCTGACCATAGGCCAGCGCGCTGTCACGCCGGCACATGACCGAACTGGGTTCGCCCATAAACGTCAACGGCAGTTCCGACAGCAGGGCCACCAGCTCCGGGCCGTGGATGACCACGTCTTCCTTGAACGGGAACACCGTCAGCATGTTCTCCCGCAGGAACTCGCCGTTTTCGTTGATCAGGCGACGGGTTGCCGCCGCGAGGGTGATGTCCGGATGGCCATGCAGCAGCTCGACCAGCGCACTGACACACTCGGGTTCCAGCAGGTCGTCATCGTAGAGAAACTTGATGTACGCCCCGCGTGCCTCCTTGATGCCGCGCGCGACGTTCAGCGCTTCGCCCAGCGAATGTTCGTTGAAGAAATAACGAATCGGGAACGGGCTTTCCGGCGTCAACTGATCCACCAGCGCGCGAATGCCGCCGTCACGACAGTCGTCGCAGATCACGATCTCCAGCTGATCGTAGTCCTGGGCAAATGCGCTGCGCAGCGCCAACTCGAAGTAAGTGGGTTTGTAGGCGGGAATGACGATGCTGACCAGGCGTGAAGCGCTCATCGGGTTACCTTGCGACGGATGACGGGCGCCGGTTTGCGCTCATGGGTGCGGACCGGCGATGTGAATGTGGGCGCGGCTCAGCGGTGCTCGGCCAGCACCGTCTGCATGATCGCGATAATGCGGGCGAATTCATCCGGGGTCAGGCTATCGAAGATCGGCAGGCATAGAACCCGATTCGACACATCGCTCGCCACCTGCAGGCGGTCCGGTTTGGCCGACTCCAGGCTGCGGTACATCGGGAACGACGAGATCAGCGGATAGAAATAGCGCCGGACCAGAATGTCCTGCTCGCGAAAGCGCTCGAACAAGGCGTCGCGGCTGATGGGGAAGGCGTCGCTCACCAGCACCGGGAAGTAGGAATAGTTGTGGTGCTCGCCGGGGCTCCAGAGCAAATCGATGCCGGGTATCTGCGTCAGGGCTTCACGGTACATCGTGTCGATCTGCTTTCTGCGTTCCAGCGCGCCGTCGATGTAGTTGAGCTGCAACAGGCCGAACGCGGCGTTGATCTCGCTCATCTTGCCGTTGATGCCGGGGGCGACGACGGTCACCTCATCGGCAAAACCGAAGTTCTTCAGGTAATCGATGCGTTTTTTGGTTTTAGCGTCCGGGCAGACGATCGCGCCGCCTTCGAAGGTGTTGAAGACTTTGGTGGCGTGGAAGCTGAGCACCGACAGGTCGCCGTTGCGCAACAGGCTCTGCCCCTGGTGCTGCACACCGAAGGCGTGAGCGGCGTCGTAAATCACTTTCAGGCCATAACGGTCGGCGATCTGCTGAATGCGGTCGACGTCACACGGCATGCCATAGCAATGCACCGGCATGATCGCGGTGGTTGCCGGGGTGATGGCCTCTTCGATGCGGTCTGGGTCGAGGTTGAAGGTGCCCGGCGCGATGTCGACGAACACCGGTTTGAGCCCGTTCCACAGCAGCGAATGGGCGGTGGCGACAAACGAGTAGGGCGTGGTGATGACTTCGCCAGTCACGCGCAAGGCCTGCAATGCGGTCAGCAGCGCCAGTGTGCCGTTGGAAAACAGGCACAAATGATCGACGTCCAGGTACGCGGCCAGGTCCTTCTCCAGCTTTTCATGGAACGGGCCTGCGTTGGTCAGGCGCTTGCTGTCCCATATCTGCTGCAGATAAGGCATGAACTCTTCCAGCGGCGGCAGCAAAGGCTGGGTGACCGGGATCGTTTTACTCATAAGCTTCCTGTGCTCTCTGACGCGCTGCGGGCTGTGCTCGTGGACGCACGGCGGAACGCCCGCGCTGTGATGGCTGGCGTCGTCGAACGCTCGCCGTCATCGAAATGGCGTTTGCGGCGCTATGGCACCGAAAAAGCAAGAACCCGGCCAACCCGCCGTGCTGCAAAGATGCGCTTGATATTCCGAACGCCCGACGCTTATTTTGTACGCCTTGCCGCACTGCGGCGTGCCCCACGAAAAAGGATTTGAGTCATGAGCAGCGATGACCACCATTCACTCGCGCAGCGACTGATGGGCATTGATGAGATTGAATGCGTCACGCCGGATCTGAACGGCGTGCCACGAGGGAAGGTGATGTCCGGCGAGGGCTTTCTCGAAGGCCGTCGGTTGCAGCTGGCGCGGGGTGTGCTGCTGCAGTGCATCATGGGCGGCTACCCGCCGTCGAAATTCTACGGCAGCGACGATGGCGATCTGGCCCTGATCGCCGACCCGCAGCAGACCCATCGTCTGCCGTGGAGCGACGAGCCGCGCGCCCTCGCAATCTGCGACGCCGACGAGCTGGACGGCCAACCGTCGCCGCTGTCCACCCGCGGTCAGCTCAAATCGGTGATTGCCCGCTATGCCCGCCATGGCTGGTCACCGGTGGTGGCCACCGAACTGGAATTCTTTGTCTTCGCGCCCAACTCCGATCCGAGCCAGCCCTTCCAGCCGCCGGTCGGTCTGGACGGTCGTCGCGAAGACGGCCAGTCGGCGTTCAGCATCAGTTCCAACAATGGCCTGCGGCCGTTCTTCAAAGAGGTCTATGCATGCATGGCGGCGCTGGGTCTGCCCCGCGACACCGTCATGCACGAGATGGGCGTCAGCCAGTTCGAGATCAATCTGCTGCACGGCGATCCGTTGTTGCTGGCCGACCAGACGTTCCTGTTCAAGCACATGCTCAAGGAGGTCGCGCTCAAGCACGGCTTGATCGTGGTGTGCATGGCCAAGCCGCTGGCGCACACCCCCGGCAGCTCAATGCATATCCACCAGAGCGTGGTCGAGACCGTCACCGGCCGGAACATCTTCAGCGACGATCAGGGCGAGGCCACCGAGCTGTTCCATCACTTCATCGGTGGGCAGCAGGCGGCGATGGCCGACTTCACCGCGCTGTTCGCGCCGAACGTCAATTCCTATCAGCGCCTGTGCCATCCGTTTGCTTCGCCGAACAATGCTTGCTGGTCCCACGACAACCGTGCGGCGGGCCTGCGCATTCCGGCCAGCGCACCGGTCGCCCGTCGGGTAGAGAACCGTCTGCCCGGCGCCGACGCCAACCCGTATCTGTCCATTGCGGCCAGTCTGGCTGCGGGGCTTCATGGTATTGAGCACAGGCTCGAACCGTCGCCACCGATTCAAGGTGAGTTCGTCGTGCCCGATAATCTGTCGTTGCCATGTACCTTGCACGCTGCTCTGGAACGTCTGACTCGCAGCTCGCTGGCCAAGGAACTGTTTGGTGCCGAATTCATCGAAGGCTACGTCGCGTCGAAGACCCTGGAACTGACCAGCTTCTTCAACGAAATCACCCCCTGGGAGCGCCGCGTTCTGGCCGCTCAGGCTTAAGAATCGCTGTTCGGAAATCCTCTGAAATCGAGGGTTTCCGTCTTTTGGAAAGCTATGCGCCAAATCTGGAAGTCCTTTCGAGCGCTGTATTTTGCCTCGCTGATGATGTTGATCGGCTCGGGCCTGCTCAGCACCTACCTTGCCTTGCGTCTGGCCGCCGATCAGGTCGATGGCCTGTGGGTGGGTGCGTTGATGGCGGCGAACTATGTCGGTCTGGCCCTGGGCGGCAAGATCGGCCACCGGCTGATCGGCCGGATCGGGCACATCCGTGCGTACGCCACGTGCGCCGGTATCGTCGGCGCCGCGGTGCTGGGCCACGGGCTGTTCGACTATCTCCCGGCGTGGATCTTCCTGCGGATGATCGTCGGCCTGGGCATGATGTGTCAGTACATGGTCATCGAGAGCTGGCTCAACGAGCAGGCCTCGCCCAAGCAGCGCGGTACCGTGTTCAGCCTTTACATGATCGCCTCGTACCTGGGGCTGGTGCTCGGCCAGCTGATTCTGGTCATCCACCCGCAGCTCGGCCCTGAACTGCTGATGCTCGTGGCGATGTGCTTTGCGCTGTGCCTGGTGCCGGTGGCAATGACCCGCAGCATTCACCCGGCGCCCATGCACCCGGCACCGCTGGAGCCGCTGTTCTTCATGCGCCGCGTGCCGCAGTCGCTGACCACGGTGTTGAGCGCCGGCATGATCATCGGCTCGTTCTACGGCCTGGCGCCGCTGTATGCCGCGCAACAGGGACTGTCCACCGAGCATGTCGGTCTGTTCATGGCCAGCTGCATCGGCGCGGGCCTTATCGTGCAAGGCCCGCTGGGCAAGCTGTCAGACCGCTATGACCGTGCCTGGCTGATCCGTGGCGTGGCCGGCTTGCTGGTGCTGGCATCGCTGCCCCTGGCGATCCTCCCGAGTGTGCCCATGGAGCTGCTGCTGGCGGTGGGTTTCCTGGCATCCCTGTTGCAGTTTTCGCTGTACCCGTTGGCCGTGGCGTTTTCCAACGACCACGTCGAAGGCGAGCGGCGCGTGTCGCTGACCGCCATGCTGCTGATGACCTATGGCGTCGGCGCGAGTATCGGCCCGCTGGTGTCCGGCGTGCTGATGAAGATGTTCGGCAGCAACATGCTCTATGCCTTTGTCTGCTTCGTGGCGCTGGTGCTAGTGCTGCGTATCCGTCCGAAAGCCGTCACCAACCTGCACCAGGTCGAAGACGCCCCGCTGCACCACATTGCAATGCCCGACAGCATGTCCAGCTCGCCCCTGGTGGTCGCCCTTGACCCGCGTGTGGATGAACAGGTGGTGCAGGATCAGATGCAGGACGTTGAGCCCGAGCCAGAGGTTTCGTCAGAGGTTGCGCCGGATGCGGCGGCCGATGCAGAAGTACAGCCAGAGATGGTGGAGCGGGTTGTGGCGTCGGGTGAGGGCGTTGTGCGGCCGGTGGCGATTATGGATGAGGAAGTGGCTGCTGAACCTAGTGCGGCTGGGCCGGAGGAGGCGGTTGAGGTGCGTCGGGATGTTGGGGTGGATCGGCCTTTGTGATGGGGGGGCGGTCCCTCCCGAGACCGCCGCGACACCGCAAAACCGAGGGTGGCCACGAGGACGTCTTCCCGGCTGAGCCGGTCCCACTGTCACACCGCGTCCCCTCAGTAGGACTGGCTTTAGCCGGGAAGGCATCCTTCTTTACACCGCAAAATTGAGGGTGTACTCAAGCGTCTATTCCCGTCTGAGGACGGTCCTGCTTCACCCGCCGGCACGCCCTGAAACACGCCAGCCGAGCCACCGACAACGGTCAGAAATCGTCGTCTTTGTCGAAGCGTCGCGCTTCGCGCTGCAGTTGATACACAAAACGCTCGACCTGGCGCTGCACCAATCCACTCATGTTGTGAAAGCGCACACCGGCGAATGTAGTGTTGATTCTTTCTTCGAAGTGCAGATGGCGCAGTTCCACCGGGGTGGTCATGTTGCCGAAGGGCAGGGAAGCGATGAACCGCTCATAGACCTGACCCAATTGCATGCGCTCCGAGACATCGCCTTCAAACCGTAGCTTGCAGCCGGTGGCGGAGACATCCAGCAGCTTACCGCGCAACGGGAATTTAAGCCGGTCGCCACCGATCTCGACATCGATCAGGGACGCGAGTTTGAGCGCCGCGCGGAACGCGTTGCGGCGCTGGTGATAAACGACTTCTTGGGGCAGAGGCCCGCGATAGCTGCGCGGCTCTGCAATGACGGTCAGTTGGTCTTTGCTTTCCCAGGCGATGCGCACGCCGTCGTGAAAACCTTCGACCCGGAAGGGCTCACCGCTGGCGAGGAAACGCTCACCGTCACGGGGGATCATCTCGTCGAAAATCATCTCGTTGGTGTCGCGATTGACGTCGATCACGTAGCTCTGAAACCGCTGGGTGCGCTCGTGAAACGTGATGATCAACGGGTCATGACTTTCCATCAGCAGCCGCAGATTGGCGGCGATTTCCAACGGGGTGGTCAGTACCTTCGGGGGCTGCGGAACATCTTCCGCGCTTGAGGCATTCACGGTCTATCCATCTCCAGGCAAATAACGGCAGCGTTCAGCGTGCGGCATATTGCCACCACGGTGCGCACCTTGATACAAGAACTTACGCCTGGCTGAGCGGACGTGGCCTGGCCTTGCCCGACGTCGAACCGCGGCTGTCATACAGCGTCGGGGTATCGCCGCCGTTGAGAATCCTCAACTGCTGTGCCGTGGTGAGTTGCTGGAGCTGGATAAGGCTGCCGTTCTGTTCGTTGGCGGCCTGGCATTCACTCATCAGTGTGCTGAGTTCATCACCTGCGGTTAACAGGGCTTCACCCACTGACGAATGTTTCGCCACTTCTTCGAGTCCCGCACGATTGGCGGGCAGACCCAGGCTGGTCATCAGCTGGGTACGTCGGCGTCCATGCTGCTCGAGCACGATCACCAGCGCCTGTTTCTGCGCCAGGATGTGTTCCATCTCGACCATATTGCGCCCATGAAGCGCCACTGACTCGGCCTTCAGGATGTCCAGCAGATGCCGGGTTGGCGCAATGTCGTCCGTGATCAGTTGAAGCAATGTAGTGTCTTGCATCGCATGCCCTGGTGTTTAAGCGTCCAGAAGCCCCTGCGCAGACCTGGGGCTAGCGCTGGGCTTCGAAGTTAAGCAGTTTGCTAGCAACACGATTGCTGTCGACCTTATAGCTGCCGTCGGCGACCGCCTGCTTCAACTCAGCCACACGGGCGCTGTTGACGACAGGCTGATCACGCAACGAATCACTGATCTTCTGCAACTGTTGAGCTTCGCTGCTCAAATGTACTGCCTCACCACTGCCGGGCACGCTCGAGGTGCCGCTGACCGCTGCCGTAGCTTCGGTTTTGCTGGCTTCCTTGGTGCTGGCAGTACGTGCTGTACCGCCAACGGGAGTGGAGCTATTCAAACGATTGAAGTCGATGACCATGATTGAAAAACCTCTGGGTTCTAGGACGCTTGCCTTGGTTTCGGCCATACCCGGAATAACTTTAGGGCTCGCGCGAAAACAGTCTCGAATGGACGTCGCGCGGAGCACTGGGGTTCCGAGTGTAGGAAAAGCGCAAGCGCAGCGCCAGAGGTCTTACCTATACATGTCAGTTACATAGCGACCTCAACTTGCCCGGGCGCAACGATGTTGGCCTTGATCACCCGTTGCGAATTGAGGTTCTTCACCCGTATTTGCTCGTTGAAACCGCCGTCGGACAACGCCTCGCCCGGCATGCGCACGCTCATTGAACCGCTGCGCGCGCTGATGACGACCTGATCGCCCTTGTGGACCATTTGCGGTTGGTCGAGGTGGACGGGCGTCAGGATCTGGTCGATGACCGTTGGTCGGACAACTTTCTGCCCGACTGCCTGATCGACTGAATCCAGGAAGCCTTGCCCCAACAGGCTTACGTCACGTTCGCGCAGCGCCACATCGTTTTCAGTCACGATCGCGTCGCGCTTCATTGGCCGCACGGCCGTGACCACATTGCGGTAAAGATGGACCTGGGCCGGCACGAACACCGTCCACGGCGAGGTGCCTTCGCAGCGTATCTTCACGGTGACGCGGCCGATGGGCTGGGCCGGGCTTTCCAGTGATGCTGTCAAATCCTTGTCACACAGCGGCATACGCAGACGCGGATCCAGCTGCTTGACTTCGATCTCGTAGCGGCCGGCGGTTTGGTTGGTCGACATGTAGTCTTCAACTGTGAATTCAAGAAAGCCCTGGGTCACGCCGATAAGTGTTTCAGGCAGGGTCATGTTGTCTGCGCGGCTCAGGCTGGCAGCACACAACAGACACAGCGCGACCAGCACGCAGAGAAAGCTGCGGGTTGCGGGTGCCGGGCGTCGGGATACTGTCGTTTGTGTGTTCATGATGAGTAAATAGCAAGGCCCGTGCCGCTTACCGATCCGGTAGCGCAATTGGTCGTTTTGGGAGGAGTGGTGCATGGCTGGTGTGATGGATTCAGTAAACCAGCGCACTCAACTGGTAGGGCAGAACCGCCTTGAACTGTTGCTGTTCCGGTTGGATGGCAAGCAGTTGTATGGGATCAACGTGTTCAAGGTAAAAGAGGTGCTTCAGTGCCCGAAACTTACCCACATGCCCAAATCCAGTCCGATTGTGCGCGGAGTGGCAAACATTCGTGGCGGGACCATCCCGATCCTCGATCTGGCATTGGCGACCGGCGGCAAGCCGCTGTCTGACATTGCCAATTCATTCGTGATCATCACGGAGTACAACACCAAGATTCAGGGCTTCCTGGTGCATGCGGTGGAACGCATCGTCAACATGAACTGGGAAGACATTCATCCGCCACCCAAGGGCACGGGCCGCGATCACTACCTCACGGCGGTGACGCGTCTCGACAATCAGTTGGTGGAGATCATCGACGTCGAGAAGATCCTCGCCGAAGTGGCGCCGGTCTCCGAGAACATCTCGGTCGGCGTGGTCACGGCGGAGGTGCAGCACAAGGCGTTGTCCTTGCGCGTGTTGACGGTCGATGACTCTTCCGTGGCGCGCAAACAGGTGACGCGTTGCCTGCAAACCGTCGGCGTGGAAGTCACGGCGTTGAATGACGGTCGTCAGGCACTCGATTACCTGCGCAAACTGGTGGAAGAGGGCAAGAAGCCTGAAGAAGAATTCCTGATGATGATTTCCGACATTGAAATGCCGGAGATGGATGGCTATACCCTCACTGCGGAGATTCGCAGCGACCCGCGCATGCAGAAGCTGCATATCGTGTTGCACACCTCGCTGTCGGGCGTGTTCAACCAGGCGATGGTCAAGAAGGTCGGCGCTGATGATTTCCTGGCCAAGTTCCGGCCGGATGATCTGGCGGCGAGGGTAGTGGATCGTATCAAGGCGGCGGATATCAGCTGAGGAGGGATTTTCCTCCTTGCTGTTCACATGATTTGAGGGGCGGCATGTCTACAGGTAATTTGGATTTTGATCAGTTCCGGGTATTCCTGGAAAAAGCCTGTGGCATTTTGCTGGGTGAAAATAAACAGTATCTGGTCTCCAGCCGCCTCAACAAGTTGATGGAGCAGCAGTCCATCAAGTCGTTGGGCGAGCTGATCCAGCGTATTCAGACCCAGCCGCGCAGTGGTTTGCGCGAGCAGGTGGTCGATGCGATGACGACCAACGAGACGTTGTGGTTTCGTGATACGTACCCCTTCGAGGTGCTGAAGAACAAGGTCTTGCCTGAGGCGATGAAGGCCAGCCCCAACCAGCGTTTGCGCATCTGGTCGGCGGCCTGTTCTTCGGGGCAGGAACCGTATTCGCTGTCGATGTCGATCGATGAGTTCGAGCGCAGTAACCCGGGGCAGTTGAAGTCGGGTGTGCAGATTGTGGCGACGGATTTGTCGGGTTTGATGTTGAACAATTGCAAGACGGGTGAGTACGACAGTCTGGCCATCGGCCGGGGTTTGTCGCCGGACCGTCTGCAGCGTTTTTTCGATCAGAAGACGCCAGGGCGCTGGACGGTGAAGGCGCCGATCAAGAGCCGTGTGGAGTTCCGTTCGTTCAATTTGTTGGACAGTTATGCGGCGTTGGGCAAGTTCGATATCGTGTTCTGTCGGAACGTGCTGATTTATTTTTCGGCGGATGTGAAGAAGGACATTCTGTTGCGGATTCATTCGACGTTGAAGCCGGGGGGGTATTTGTTCCTTGGGGCGTCTGAGGCGTTGAACGGCTTGCCGGATCACTATCAGATGGTGCAGTGCAGTCCCGGGATTATTTATCAGGCCAAGTGATTGGCTGCGCTTTTGATTTGATGAGAACCCCGCTTAGGCGGGGTTTTTTGTTTTGTGTTGGCGCTTGTATTTTTGGCAGCGGGTTAATTGTGGTGGCGCTGAGTTTGGTCTGCCTAGTGGCAGACATTTCGCCTTCGGCGAGTTACTTGGAAAAGCACCCCAAGTAACCAAGGGTGCTTGCTCCTGGTTGGGCCCTTCCTTCGTCAGGGTTCCTTCACTCCGGCCTCGCTCCGTGGGCCCGCGCCGAACGGGCATCCATGCCCTGACGGCGCTCTCGCCGCATCCCTGCGGCTCGGCCCACTGCGCGAAACCTCCGTTCAGCCTGCACCCAAGTCGCGTTTTGCGGTGTTTGAGCCTTTTGCGTATGAAGATCAAGATCAAAAGCAGATCAGAAGCAGATCAAAGGCTTCCCGGCTGAAGCCGGTCCTACGACGTGCGCGCCGTGTCAGAGATATCTGATCGTTCCCACGCTCCGCGTGGGTATGCATCCCGTGACGCTCTGCGTCACTTCCACGGCCTGAATGTGCGTCGTCTGCGGGACGCGGAGCGTCCGGAGCGGCATTCCCACGCGGAGCGAGGGAACGATCATCACTGACTGCACGCGGTGTATTAGTAGGACCGGCTTCAGCCGGGAAGCCTTTGATCTGCTCTTGATCTTCGTGCACAGCCAGCCCAGACGACGACAATCGCGACTTGGGTGCAGGCCGAACGCAGACGACGCGGAGTGGGCCGAGCGGCATGGATGCCGCGAGAGCGCCGTCAGGACATGGATGTCCGTTCGGCGCGGGCCCACGGAGCGTCGTCGGAGTGAGGGAACCCTGAGGAACGAAGGGCCAAGCCAGGAGCAAGCACCCTTGGTTACTTGGGGTGCTTTTCCAAGTAACTCGCCGAAGGCGAAACGGTCTGCCCCCAGGCAGACGCTGTTGATCTTCTCAAGCTGAGGCTGACGCGTAATACGGCAAAAAAACGGCACCGTCCTTGCCGCTTTTCTCCCATCGAGCGGAAATCCCTTGCCGCTTTTCTGTCATCCCCCATCACCAAGACCCCTGCAGCCCGCTAAAAACGGCACTTTCAGCAAGTGGCACGCACCTTGCTATAACTCCTGCACGTACATCTGGTCAGCCCTCAAAGGTCCCGACATGAGCATCAGTTTTGAAAACGCCCTCGGCATCCACGAAAAAGCGCTCAACTTCCGCGCCCAGCGTGCTGAAGTGCTGGCCAACAACATCACCAACGCCGACACCCCCAACTACAAGGCCCGTGACCTCGACTTCTCCAAAGTCCTGGCCGCCGAAAGCGACAAAAGCAAAAACGGCCACTTCGCCCTCGACATGACCAACAGCCGTCACATCGAAGCCGAAGGCATGAGCGATGGCGAAGCCAGCCTGCTCTACCGCACCCCGTCGCAGCCGTCGCTGGATCAGAACACCGTCGACTCCCAGGTCGAAAATGCCAACTACGCCGAAAACGCCATCGGTTTTCAGGCCAGCTTCACCTTGCTCAACAGCAAATTCAAAGGGCTCGTTGCAGCCCTGCGCGGAGAGTAATCCATGTCCCTGTCCAGTGTTTTCAATATTGCCGGTAGCGGCATGAGTGCCCAGAACACTCGTCTCAACACCGTGGCCAGCAACATCGCCAACGCCGAAACCGTGTCCTCCAGCATGGACAAGACCTACCGCGCCCGCCATCCGGTGTTCGCCACGGTCTTCCAGGGTCAGGAATCCGGCGGCAGCGCCTCGCTGTTCGAAGACCAGGGCCAGGCCGGCACCGGCGTACAGGTTTCCGGCATCATCGAAGACGCCTCAAACCTCGAAGCACGTTACGAGCCAAACCACCCCTCGGCTGACAAAAACGGCTACGTCTATTACCCGAACGTCAACGTCGTCAACGAGATGGCCGACATGATCTCGGCCAGCCGTTCGTTCCAGACCAACGCGGAAATCATGAACACCGCGAAAACAATGATGCAGAAGGTCCTGACCCTGGGTCAGTGATAAAGGGCGAAATCCATGACGGTCTCAAGCACAGACGCTACCTCGACGTTCCTCAAAGGGCTGCAAAGCACGACCCCCGGGACCACAGGCACTAGCACCAAATCCAGCACCGACACCAGCAGCCTCACCGGCTCAAGTTCCCTGGGTAAGGATTCATTCCTGCAATTGCTCGTGACGCAAATGCAGAACCAGAACCCGCTCGATCCCCAGGACAACAGCGAGTTCGTGGCCCAGCTGGCTCAGTTCAGCAGCCTGGAAACCATGCAGAACCTGAGCACCTCGGTCGACTCGATCAGCACCATGTATCAGTCGTCCCAGGCGTTGCAGGCCTCGTCCCTGGTTGGCCGCTCGGTGACCGTGGACGCCGGTTCTACCTACGTCGACACCAGCAAGGCGATGACAGGTTCGGTGGTGCTGCCATCGTCCAGCACCGACACCACGGTGAAGGTCTACGACAGCACCGGTACCAACGTCGTGCGCACCATCGACCTGGGCACTCAAGCGTCCGGTACCACCTCCTTTAGCTGGGATGGCACGGATGACAGCGGCGCAGCGGTGGCAGCGGGCAATTACAGTTTCGTCGCCAACGGCAGCCTCAACGGCACCGCCACTCAGCTGAGCACCTATCTGCCGGCGACAGTGAACAGCGTGACCATGGGCACAACGGGCTCTGACATGACGTTGAACCTCGCCGGCGGCACCCAGGTGGCACTGGCAAAAATCAAGCAAATCGGAATTTAGAGCCGACTAGACGGCGCAGGAGTTAATCATGTCTTTCAATGTTGGTCTTAGTGGGCTCTACGCCGCAAACAAAAGTCTGGACGTCACCGGCAACAACATTGCCAACGTCGCGACCACCGGTTTCAAATCTTCCCGTGCGGAGTTTGCTGACCAGTACGCCCAATCGATTCGCGGCACCTCCGGTAGCACCAACACCGGCAGTGGCGTCACCACCGCCGCCGTTTCTCAGCAGTTCACCCAGGGCACGCTGAACACCGGGACCGGTCGCAGCCTGGACCTGGCGATCAACGGCAACGGCTTCTTCATGATGAGCAACAACGGCGAGAAGCTCTACACCCGCGCCGGTGCATTTCACACCGATTCCGATGGCTACATCGTCAACGAATCGGGCAACAATCTGCAGGGCTACAGCGTTGACGGTCAGGGCAATGTCGCCACGGGCGTGCTGAGCAACCTGCGCGTCGATTCGTCGAACCTTGCGCCGAAAAGCACCAGTTTGATCACCGTCGCCTCCAACCTGAACTCCTCGTCGACCGTGCCGACGGTGTCGACATTTTCGCCGTCGGACACCAGCAGCTACACCACGACCTACAGCACGCCGATGTACGACAGTCAGGGTAACCAGCACACCCTCGACCAGTATTTCGCGAAGACGGGCACCAATACCTGGACCATGTACAGCCTGGTCGATGGCCGCAGCATCAACGATCCAACGTCCACTACCGCTGACGCGACCGCAGTGACCTTCGATTCGTCGGGTGGCTTGATCACCAGCGGTACCGGCAGTCCGGACACCACCAACTCGCCCAACGTGAGCATTGGTACGGACGGTGTTTTCTCCATCAACAACTGGGTGCCGGCCGCCAAGACAACTGTTGGCAGCACCACCACCTGGGCGAGCAATGGTGCGGCCGCGAACGCGGGCGGGATCAAGCTCAACATGCTGGCGACCACCCAGACCAACGCCGTGTCGGGTGCGATCAGCAAGACCCAGGACGGTTACGCCACCGGCCAGATCACGGCCATGAACATCGACGCCACCGGCAACATGTTCGCGACCTACACCAACGGTCAGTCCAAGGTGATCGGTCAGGTGTCGCTGACCAACTTCGCCAACGTTCAGGGCCTGTCCCCGGCGGGCGGCACCAACTGGCGCGAATCGGCTTCGTCGGGCATCCCGGTCACGGGCGCTCCACAGTCGGGTACGCTGGGTTACTTGACCGGGCAGGCGCTGGAAGAATCCAACGTCGACCTGACCGGTGAGCTGGTCAACCTGATCAAGGCGCAAAGCAACTACCAGGCAAACGCCAAGACCATTTCGACCCAGAGCACCATCATGCAGACCATCATTCAGATGACCTGATAACGGTCGCTGGACACGGTCAACGAAGCCCCTCTCTGAGGGGCTTTTTTATGGTTTTTTTTTGACGGAAATATCGAGAGCCATCCCACTCTACAACTGGAAACTTCCTACTTTCGTCTTTGCGAGAATCAAGTTCGCTGACAAATAAATGCCATTGAGCGGCGCCGTTTACGCGGCCCGTTCGATTGCATTCATTTGCCCGCGATCTCGATGCATCGACGAGCGTGTCGTTGAACAACGACTCAGGGAGTGTTCATGTCATTCAACACAGCGGTTTCAGGTTTGCACGCGGCGCACAAGCGCATGGAAGTGGCCGGCAACAACATCGCCAACGTCCACACCTCCGGTTTCAAATCCTCTCGCGCCGAGTTCTCGGCGGTCTATTCCTCCTCTATGCTCGGTGGCAGCCGCACGGCCTCAGGCGACGGGGTGCAAGTGGCCAACGTTTCGCAGAATTTTGCCCCCGGCGGGGTCATCACCAGCGAGGGCAGGGCGCTCGACATGCGCATTCAGGGCAGCGGTTTTTTTGTCATGAGTGACGCCGGTTCCATCAGTTACGGCCGGTCCGGGGCGTTCATCAAGGATGCGCAGAATTTTGTCGTCGACGCCCACGGCAGCCGCTTGCAAGGCTACGGGGTGACAGACGCCGGGGAGGTGATCAGCGGCGTTCGTACGGATCTGAAGATCGACGCGGCCGACATGTCGCCCAAGGCCACGGGCAAGATGGAGCAGACCCTCAACCTGAACGCGGCGTCGGCGTCACTTGGCGCCATTCCGCGCTTCGACCCTGGCGACCCGACTACCTACACGCGGGTAACGGGACGGCTGATTCAGGATGCCGGCGTTCCGCCAACGGATCACGAGCTCAAGCAGTACTTCGTCAAGACTGAAGACGACAACTGGACGTCGTACATTCTCGTCGACGGCGTCAATCCGCTGGACCCGACCAGCACCGCGCCGCTGGAGATCGGTTTGCAGGTGTCTGCGGCGGGGAGGCTTTCGCTCACCGGCCCGACGGCGGCGGTGAAGATGATTTCCGACACCGAGTTGTCCCTGCAGACATGGCGCCCGGCGGTGAACGTCAACGGCAGTTGGACTGCCAGCCCCGCGCCGTCTCCAGGACCGATCTCACTGCCGTTGCTGGACGGCGGCCTGCCGGTGCTCGACCCGGCCGATCCGCTCATGCCGCGGCCCGTGCCGACCTTCAATCCTGCGGACATCACCACCTACACCAAGGCGTCCACCTATGGCGTGTTCGACAGCCTCGGCATGCGCCACGAAATGACCCAGTATTTTGTCAAAGATGGCAGCAACAGCTGGAAGATGCATACGCTGATTGACGGGCGCAACCCGCAGGACCCGACCAGCACGGCGCCCTCGACGGCGAGCATGCTGTTCGACTCCGGCGGCTCGCTGCAATCGCTGATCGGCAGTCAATGGCTGACCGCCGCCAACAACACCCTGACCCTCGAAGGCTGGGTGCCGGCCAAACCGCTGGACGGCAACAAACCGGGCGGGCGTTGGGGCGCGAATGGCGCGGTGGGAAATGCCGACGGCATTGTCATGGACTTCAACAAGATCAGTCAGCACAACGCCGCCACCGGCAGCAGCAACATCGTGATCGATGGCCACACGGCAGGGCAGGCGAACCAGCTGACAATCGACAAGAGCGGCATGCTGATGATCGGCTTCAGCAATGGCCTGCACCGCAACGTCGGTCAGGTCATGCTCGCCAGCTTCGCCAACAACCAGGGGCTGCAGCCGGTGAGCGACACGCGCTGGGTCGAAACCCTGGCCTCTGGCGTGGCCAATTACGACATGCCGGGTGTCGGCACCTTGGGCAGTGTCATCGGGCACTCGCTGGAGGGCTCCAATGTCACGTTGACCAATGAGCTGGTCGAGCTGATCCAGGCGCAGACGGCGTATCAGGCGAACTCGAAAACCCTGTCGACGGAGGCGGAACTGATGCAGACGTTGATACGCGCAACTTGATTGCGCGCCCGCCGAAAATCACGATGTTGGAATGAACCTCGGCAGCCTCACCGGCCTCTTCCCGGCTGAAGCCGGTCCTACAAGAGCGATGCGCGCAGTCAGTGGGATTGGGTGTGAACGCGAATGTACGACCGGCTTTAGCCGGGAAGGCGGCGTGTCAGACGATCAGTCCGTCACGGTCCAAACGAAACAACTCAAATCGAGCAATCCGACTTCACATATGCGGCGCTGATCCGGGTCCAGCCTTCGCCGGGACTGGTCTGGGCGCAGACCGTGCGGTGGGCGCCTTGCCAGAGGAAATAAGGTGCCGGCGCCGCCCAGGCGGCAAACGAGCAGGCAATCAATGTAAGGAGCAGGGCGGTGCGCAGACCCATGACGGTTTTCCGTAGCGACTGAAGCGAATTCACAAAACGCTGCAAGTTTCGCACCCCATGGAGAGTTTTCTGGCGCTCGCTGCCGTCGATTTGCAGGAAACCGGCGGTCCGCTGTCGCGCAGCGGCTCAAACCGGATCCCAGTCCGCCAAATCCGGCCGGAATCATTGAAGAATCAACGCTTTGTATCACTGCTGAAAAACTGGTTCGATTATTGCTATGACCTGTTCAGTACAGCTACAGGCGGCAAGCGTCTGTCGGAGGAGGAAGACTGTGGACAAGTTGCTATACGTGGCCATGAGCGGAGCGTCGGAAAACGCCATCGCCCAAAAGGCCCATGCCAACAACCTGGCGAACGTTTCGACCAACGGGTTTCAGCGCGACCTCGAGCAGGCGCGCTCAATGCCCGTGTTCGGCGAGGTCAACCCGTCCCGGGCGTACGCCATGAGCGAACGTCCCGGGACCGACTTCAGCCAGGGCGCGATGGTCGACACCGGTCGTGATCTGGACGTCGCCGTCAAAGGCAATGGCTGGATGGCGGTGCAGACAGCCGACGGCGGTGAAGCCTACACCCGCACCTCCAGCATGAACATCGACGCCCTCGGCGTGTTGCGTGATGGCAATGGTTTGCCGGTCATGGGCAACAGCGGGCCGATTGCCGTGCCTCCGCAGCAGCAGATCGAGATCGGCGCCGACGGCATCATCAGCGTTCGCTCGCTGGGCGAGAGCCCGCAGGTCATGGCCCAGATTGACCGCATCAAGCTGGTCAAGGGCGACCAGACCACCATGGAAAAAGGCCCTGACGGTCTCATGCACACCAAGAGCGGCAGGCCGGCCCAGGCCGATGCCGACGTGCAGGTCGAGTCCGGGTTTCTGCAGGCCAGCAACGTAAACGCCGTTGACGAGATGACCTCGGTGCTGGCGCTGTCCCGCCAATTCGAACTGCACATCAAGATGATGAAGACCGCCGAGCAGGATGACGAGTCGATGGCTCGCGTCTTGCAAATGGGCTAATGACTGACAGCTTGCGCCGATAAACAGGCGCTCGAGGAGATTCAAACATGCTTCCGGCACTCTATGTTGCTAAAACCGGTCTGGCCGCCCAGGACACCAACCTGACGACCATTTCCAACAACCTGGCCAACGTTTCGACCACCGGTTTCAAAAGCGACCGCGCGGAATTCCAGGACTTGCTCTACCAGATCAAGCGTCAGCCAGGCGCCCAGTCCACTCAGGACAGCGAGCTGCCATCGGGCCTGCAACTGGGTACCGGTGTGCGCATCGTCGGCACCCAGAAAAACTTCACCGCCGGCAGCCTGCAGACCACCAACCAGCCGCTGGACATGGCGGTCAACGGCCGCGGTTTCTTCCAGATCCGTCAGCCTGACGGCACCTTGGCGTACACCCGCGACGGTACGTTTCACCTGGACAGCAACGGCCAGATCGTGACCGCCAACGGCTACGCGCTGGAGCCGGCGATCGTCGTGCCGCAAGACTCGCAGACCTTCACCGTTGGCGAAGACGGCACCGTGTCGATCACCACCTCGGCCAACACCGCGACCCCACAGATCATCGGCAACGTGCAGACCGCCGACTTCATCAACCCGGCCGGCCTGCAATCCCAGGGCGGCAACCTGTACCTGGAAACCGCTTCCAGCGGCGCTCCGCAGGTCGGTACTCCGGGCCTCAACGGTCTGGGCGTGGTCAAGCAGAACACCCTGGAAAACTCCAACGTCAGCACCGTTGAAGAGCTGGTGAACATGATCACCACCCAGCGTGCCTACGAGATGAACTCCAAAGTGATCTCGACCGCTGACTCGATGCTCCAGTACGTGACCCAGAACCTGTAAGCCGCTCTTGAAACGCCTGATGTCCTGCTGTGAAACACCTGATCAATTACGAGGGGCGCCTGAAAAACGCCTGCTACACCGCGAGGTTTTAAGTGTCATGAAACGGCTCTCTGTATTGCGGCTTTCCCTGTTGGCAGCTCCTGTGTGCGGTATCGCGCTGCTGACCGGCTGCGTTGCGCCTGCGGCCAAACCCAATGACCCTTATTACGCGCCGGTGTTGCCGCGCACGCCGCTGCCTTCAGCGGCCAGCAACGGATCGATTTATCAGGCCGGTTTCGAGCAAAACCTGTATGGCGATCGCAAGGCTTATCGGGTCGGCGACATCATCACCATCACGCTCTCCGAGAAGATGGCCGCCAGCAAAGCCGCCAGCTCCGGGATCAGCAAGTCCAGTAAAACCAGCCTTGGCCTGACCTCGCTGTTTGGCGCTGGCGTCAGCACCAACAACCCGGTCGGTGGCGGCAATCTCAGCCTGGACGCCGGCTACACCGGCGACCGCGCCACCAAGGGCGACGGCAAGGCCGCGCAGAGCAACAGCCTGACCGGCTCGATCACCGTGACCGTCGCTGACGTCATGCCCAACGGCATTTTGCTGGTGCGCGGCGAGAAGTGGATGACCCTGAACACCGGTGACGAACTGGTGCGCATCGCCGGCCTGATTCGCGCCGACGACATCGCCACCGACAACACCGTGTCGTCGACCCGTATCGCCGATGCACGCATCACTTATTCCGGTACAGGCGCGTTTGCCGATTCCAGTCAGCCAGGCTGGTTCGACCGATTCTTCCTCAGCCCGTTGTTCCCTTTCTGATAGCGGGATAGCCATGATCACGTTCAAGCAACTGATAGCGGCAGCGCTGCTGTTCACCACCGCACTGGGCGCCCACGCCGAGCGCCTGAAGGACATCGCCAGCATTTCCGGCGTACGGACCAACCAGTTGATCGGTTACGGTCTGGTGGTGGGGCTCAACGGCACGGGTGACCAGACCACCCAGACGCCGTTCACCCTGCAGACCTTCAACAACATGCTCTCGCAGTTCGGCATCAAGGTGCCGTCAGGTTCTGGCACCGTGCAGCTGAAAAACGTCGCGGCCGTGGCCGTGTACGCCGACCTGCCGCCGTTCGCCAAACCGGGCCAGCAGATCGACATCACCGTGTCGTCCATTGGTAACTCGAAAAGCCTGCGCGGCGGTGCCCTGTTGATGACCCCGATGAAGGGTATCGACGGCAACGTTTATGCCGTGGCCCAGGGCAACCTGGTGGTCGGCGGCTTTGATGCCGAAGGCCGCGACGGTTCGAAGATCACCGTCAACGTTCCGTCTTCCGGGCGTATCCCGGGCGGCGCATCGGTTGAACGTGCCGTGCCGAGTGGCTTCAACCAGGGCAACTCGCTGACCCTGAACCTCAATCGCAACGACTTCACCACCGCCAAGCGCATCGTCGACAAGATCAACGACATGCTCGGCCCTGGCGTTGCTCAAGCGCTGGACGGCGGCTCTGTGCGGGTGACCGCCCCGCTGGACCCCAACCAGCGTGTTGATTACCTGTCGGTGCTGGAGAACCTGGAAATCGATCCGGGCCAGACCTCGGCCAAAGTCATCATCAACTCGCGGACCGGCACCATCGTTATCGGCCAGAACGTCAAGGTCTCGCCGGCAGCCGTCACCCACGGCAGCCTGACCGTGACCATCACTGAAGATCCGGTGGTCAGCCAGCCGGGCGCGTTTTCCAACGGCCAGACCGCTGTGGTCCCGCGTTCGAAGATCAACGCCCAGCAGGAAATGCACCCGATGTTCAAGTTCGGTCCGGGCACCACGCTGGATGAAATTGTCCGAGCGGTTAACCAGGTGGGCGCAGCGCCAGGCGACTTGATGGCGATTCTCGAAGCACTGAAACAGGCTGGCGCGTTGCAAGCCGACCTGATCGTGATTTAAGAGGCAGACTGAATGAGCATTCCAAGCGGCGGCACGACTGTCTCAAAGGCAGGTTCAGGTGATTCAGGGGCGTATACCGACCTCAACCGTCTGACTGCCATGAAAACCGGTGATCGCGACAGCGAGGGCAACCTCAAGAAAGTCGCGCAGGAATTCGAGTCGCTGTTCGTCAGCCAGATGCTCAAGGCCATGCGTTCGGCCAACGAAGTGCTGGCCAAGGACAACCCGATGAACACCGCGGCGACGCGGCAGTATCAGGACATGTACGACCAGCAACTGTCGGTGAGCATGTCACGCGAGGGTGGCGGTATTGGTCTGCAGGACGTGCTCATGCGTCAGCTGTCGAAAAACAAAGGCGCCGAAATCGCCCCAGCCAGCACCGGGCTTGTCGCCGGCGGCAAAACGGAGGCGAAGGCCGACGGCAAAGCCGACGCGCCTGCACAGGCCGGCCTGGCCACGCGCATTGCCCAGCGTCCGCTGTGGGCCACCCGTTCGGTGACCGCGCCGGAAGCCGGCGACGGTACCGTGCATAGCGACGTGGCGGCGCTCAATTCCCGTCGCCTGTCGCTGCCGAGCAAACTCAGCGACCGCATCATGGCCGGCATCGTCCCGAACACCGCCACCGCCACCGCCGCCGGCCAGGACGCGAGCACCAGCGCTACCACACTGAAGAACCGCATTGCCGTCTCCAATGCCGTGGCCGCCGCGAAAAGCGCAGGTTCCAAGGAAAATGGCGACTGGACGGTCGGGCCGCAGTACGCCGCCGACGCCGACGCTTATGTGCGCAGCCGCGTGCAGACGCCGCTCGCGCCGGGCAAGAGTGCATTCGCCAACCGTGATGACTTCGTCGCCACGATGATGCCGCTGGCCAAGGACGCCGCTGCGCGCATCGGTGTCGATCCGAGCGTGCTGGTGGCCCAGGCGGCGCTGGAAACCGGCTGGGGCAAATCGATCATGCGTCAGTCCGATGGCGGCAGCAGCCACAACTTGTTCGGCATCAAGGCCCTGGGCGGCTGGAAAGGGCCGGAAGCCCGCGCGATCACCAGCGAGTTCCGCGACGGCCAGATGGTCAAGGAGACCGCGGACTTCCGCGCCTACGACTCGTACGCCAGCAGCTTCCACGACCTGGTGAGCTTCCTGCAGAACAACAATCGCTATCAAGAAACCCTGAAATCCGCCGATAACCCGGAACAGTTTGTGAAAGAGCTGCAGAAGGCCGGCTACGCAACCGACCCGTCTTATGCCAGCAAGATTTCTCAGATAGCGAAACAGATGAAGAGTTACCAGACCTACGCATCCGCCTCGGGCTCTTCCACGACTTTATAAGGTTTGAACCATGTCACTGATCTCAATCGGGCTTTCGGGACTCACCGCCAGCAGCGCAGCATTGACGACGATCGGCAACAACACTGCCAACGTCGACACGCAGGGCTACTCGCGTCAGCAAGTGATGACCGCCGCCGGGGCTCAGCAGAACATCGGCGTCGGTTTCATCGGCACCGGTACGACGTTGTCCGACGTGCGCCGCATCTACAACGGCTACCTCGATAACCAATTGCAGACCAGCACATCGCTCAACGCCGACGCCACCGCGTACCTGAGCCAGGCCAGCAAGCTCGACTCGATGCTGTCCGACAGCTCGACCGGCGTGAGCACGGTGCTGGCGAAGTTCTTCACTGACCTGAGCGCTCTGGCGTCCGGGCCGACTGACACGGCTGCGCGCACGACATTTCTGACCAGTGCATCGGCGTTGGCCGGTCAGTTCAACACCATCTCGGCGCAGATGAAGGACCAGAACGCCAGCATCAATACCCAGCTGACCACGGCAACAGGGCAGGTGAATGCACTGGCGTCGTCCATTGCCGTCCTCAACAAGCAGATCACCGAGACCCAGGCTTCCGGCGGTCAGCCCAACACGCTGCTCGATTCGCGCACCGAAGCGGTACGTCAGCTCAATGAACTGGTCGGCGCCAAGGTCGTTGAAAACAACGGCAGCTATGACGTTTACATCGGCACCGGCCAGCCGCTGGTCACCGGCACCACCGCCAATACCCTGAGCGCCGTGCCCAGTGACAGCGACCCCAGCGTGTATGCGCTGAAACTGAAATATCAGAACAACGAAGTTGATGTCTCCAGTGTGGTAACCGGTGGCTCGCTTGGCGGGTTGCTGCGTTATCGCAGCGACGTGCTGCAGCCGGCCGCCAGCGAGCTGGGCCGTCTGGCGGTGGTCGCTTCCGACCAGATCAACAGCCAGCTCAACCAGGGTGTGGACGCCAACGGCAACTTCGGCAGCAACCTGTTTATCAGCGTCAATGACCCGAGCCTGACCAGCCAGCGCAGCCTTGCCAACACCACCAACGATCAGTCTTCGGGCAACTTCGCGGTGTCCATTGCCAACAGCGGCGCGCTGCAGACCAACGATTATCAGGTGACCTTCACCGATGCCAGCGGCCAGTACAGCGTCAAGCGGCTGCCGGACGGCAGGGACATGGGTTCGTACAACACCAGCGCCACCACTGCGCCGGTCATCGACGGCTTCTCGCTGAAATTCAATGGCACCTCCACCGAGGGTGACAGCTTCAAGATCAGCCCGACCAAGACCGGTGCCGACGGTATCAAGGTGGTGATGACCGACCCGAAAGCCATCGCCTCGGCCAGTCCGCTGACCGGCAGCTCCATCGTGAGCAAAGGCTCGGGCACGTTCACCCAGCCTGTCTTGTCGACCCAGGCCGACATCTACAACCCGACCGCGACGGCCGATCTGCGAAACGCGCTGACGGCCTCGACGCCGATGCGTTTGCTCATGGGCGATGTCACCAATGGTGCTCAGAGCTATTCGCTGGTCGATGCACAGGGCGCGGAGGTCAAAGACAAATCTGGTAATGCGATCAAGGGTTCAATTGTTCCAGGCCAGTCCAACGACATCAGTCTGGAAGTGGGTTACACCGACTCGTCGGGCACCGCGCAGTCGTTCAAGTTCGGCATGACCCTCGCCGGCTCGGCCAACAGTGGCGACACCTACAGCATCGCCATGACTGGCGCCGGGTCTCTGGACAACCGCAACGCGACCTCGGTCGGTACCCTGCAGACCAAACAGACCCTCGACAGCGCAGCCGGCAATGGCACGGGTATGAGCCTGAGCGGCGCCAACGCCAACATGATTACCACCGTCGGCAGCAAGGCGGCGCAGGGCAAGAATGATTCGACGGCCACCACCGCCGTCCTTACCCAGGCCAAGAGTGCGCGCGACAGCGTTTCCGGTGTTTCGCTGGATGAAGAAGCCGCCAACCTGGTCAAGTATCAGCAGTACTACACCGCTTCGTCGCAGATCATCAAAGCCGCTCAAGCCATTTTCAGCACGCTGATCAACAGTCTTTAAGGAATCGTAATCCATGCGTATCTCAACGACCCAGTTTTACGAAACCAGCGCCACGAACTACTCGCGCAGTTACGCCAACGTCACCAAAACCGGTGACGAAGTGGCCAGCCAGGTCAAGCTCAACACCGCCGGCGATGATCCGGTCGGCGCGGGCCGTGTGCTGCAGTTGCAGCAGCAGGGCACGATGCTCAATCAGTACAAATCCAACATCGACACGATCAATACCACCGTCGTGCAGACCGAGACGGCCTTGACGTCGATCACCTCGGCGATTCAGCGCGCGCAAGAGCTGGTACTGGGCGCTGCGAACACCTCGTTCACCGACAAGGACCGCCAGGCCAACGCCTCCGAGCTCAAGGAGTTGCAGGGGCAGATTCTTGGCCTGATGAACAGCCAGGACGCCGACGGCACCTACCTGTTCTCCGGGTCCAAGGGCACCACCGCGCCATACGCCGTCAGCTCCGACGGCACCTACAGCTATCAGGGCGACCAGACGCGCAACCTGCTGGCCGTTGGCACCGGCATCTCCATGGCCAGCAACACCACCGGCTGGGATGCATTCGAACAAGCGACCAACACCACGCGCACCTCAACGACCCTGGTCGCTGGCGCGGATGACGGCGTGATCTCGTTGTCCGGCGGCAGCGTCAGCAATGCCGCCACCTACGACACCAGTTTCACCGCCGGTCAGCCTTACAAGATCTCCTTCACCAGCAGCACGGCCTATACCATCCTGGACAAGAACAACCAGGATGTGACAGGTGAGGCGTCGGCTGCGGGCAAGTTTGCGTCCACCAATTCGGCGAACCAGGCCATCACCTTCCGGGGCCTGGAACTGAACCTGAACATCAACCTGACCAAAGATCAGTACGCAAGCACCAGCGCCGCCGACGCGGCCGTCAAGGACCACACCTTCCAGCTGGGTGTTTCCCCCAGCACCGTGAGCACTTCGCGTCTGCCGGCCAACACCTCGACCGATGTGATCACCAGCTCGGTGGTGACCGATCAGGCCGCGTTCGACAAAACCTTCCCGTCGGGCGGCGCTGTCGTGCGCTTCACGGATGCCACCAACTTCAATCTGTACGCAGCGCCCTATGACCCGGCGACCAGCAAAGCGGTGTCCACCGGCACGCTGAGCGGTAACACGGCGACGGCCTCCGGCGTGACCTTCACCTTCAGCGGCACGCCGCCGGCGATGGCGGCAGGTGACCAGTTCACCGCGCAGTCTTCGACCCAGCAAAGCCAGAACGTGCTGAACACCTTGTCCAAGGTCATCACGGCGCTCAACGGCAAGGTCGATGGCGACCCGATTGCCCAGCAGAAACTGCAGGCGACGATGACCTCCACCATCGGCAACCTGAAAAGTGCGGCCGAGCAGATCATCAATGCCACCAGCGAAGGCGGTGCCCGGGCCAAGACCGCGACCGATCAGAGCGTGACCAACCAGACCATGATCGACAACGGCACCACCGAATCGGGCACGATCACCGCGTCCGACCCGGTCGATGCCATCGCCCGTCTGACCCTGCAGAAAACCATGCTGCAAGCCTCGCAGCTGGTGTTCACCCAACTGTCCGCGCTGAACCTGTTCAGCAAGCTGTAATCGGCCCAGCGGCGCGCGACACCTGACCAACAGGTGTCGCCACCGTTGAGCGTCAACCGTATTGTCAGCGGTTATGCCGATCCTCTCCCCGGGGTGCGGCGCCGCTCGTGAGTCCCGCCCGTGAATTCAGCTCCCCTCGTCAGCCTCGTCATTCCCGCCTACAACCCGAGCTTTTTCCAGCGAGCCCTGCTGGACGCCCTGGCCCAGACCTATCGGCCCCTTGAAGTGGTGGTCTGCGACGACAGCGCGACCGACGAGATCCAGCGCACGGTCGAAAAATACCTCGACTCAAGCGCGGTCACGCTGCGTTATGTGCGCAACCCCAAGCGTCAGGGCTTCGTCGGCAATTTGCTGATGTGCCTGCAGGAAGCGCAGGGTGAGTTCATCAAATTTTTCTGCGACGACGATCGGCTGTTTCCGGCGGCCGTCGCGCGTCAGGCGAGCATTCTGGTGGAGCATGACGACGTCAGCCTGGTGCTGGCCCAGCGTTATTTCTGCGACCCCCAGGACGTTCAGTTGCCGGTGCGCATCGAGAACGCGCCGCTCGCCGAGTCCAGTTCGGTGTTCTACGGCGCCGACCTGCTCTCGGTGTTCGATATCTCGCCCACCAACTTTCTCGGCGGGTTCAGCAGCTCACTGATGCGCCGCAGCGACGTGCAGGTGATTCTGCCGGCGCTCAGGGAAGTCGGCGATGGCTTCACCGCGCTGGTGGATTTCGTGCTCTACGTGTGCCTGCTCAAGCGCGGCAACATGGTCATGCTCAACGATGTCCTCAGCGCCGAACGTTTGCACCCGGACCGTTTGAGCCGCCAGCAGTGGGTCAGGGACCTGATCAGCGACGAGCGGCAATGGCTGGGCAAGATGCTCAAGGCGCGGACCGGCGAAGACGCCCCCGAATATGGCTGGGTGCGCTTTGTGCCGCTGACTGAGGCGCTGGTGCAGCCTCGCGTCTGGCAAGAGCTGCCCCTCAGCCGCATGCTCGGTGACCGACAGGCCTCCTTGCCGTGGCGAGTCGGCACCGACAGCGAAAGTTTTGCCGAGCTGTACCAGCAGTGGTTGAGCTTCCGCACCCTGTTTGGCGCCGATCGGCTGCGCGTGGCGGATAACGTCGCCACCTGGCCGTCGCAGCCGAAGATGGTGGCGGTGGTGCTCGACGAGCATGCCAGCGCCGCCGGAGTCGCCATGACCCTTGGCAGTCTCGACGCACAGTTGTATGCCGCCGAACTGACCCTGGTGCTGTCCAGCGCCTGCGAGACGCCCGTGCTCGACGGCCGCGTGTTCACTTTGCCGCTGCAGCCCGACTGGCTGGCGCAACTCAATGACCTGTTGCCCCAGCTTGAGCGCGGCGACTGGTGTTACCTGCTGCGGGCGGGGGATCGGCTGACCGACTGTGCGTTGCTGATCCTTGCCGAACGCGCGGCCCACTCGCCTGACGTGCTGTGCCTGTACGGCGACGAAGGCGCGTTGCACGAAGGCGAATCGGCCGAGCCGGTGTTCCGGCCTGACTTCAACCTCGACCTGCTGCGCAGTTATCCCTACGTCGGTCGCGTTCTGGCGTTTCAGATCGATGCGCTGGTCAGGCTCGGCGGTTTCGATTCGGCCTACGGCGAACTCGCGGCCCATGACGCCATTTGGCGCCTGACTGAAGCCCACGGCGTGGTGGTTCAGCACGTTTCGGAAATCCTCGTCGAGTCGCAGTTCCCGTTTCAGGCGTGGCTGGCGCTGGATGAGGTCATGGCGCAAAACGCCCCGGTGCTCCGCGCACATCTGCAGCGCATGGGCATTGCTCATCAGCTGCACGAGGTGGAAGGGCAGTGGCTCAATCACGTGGAATACCTGAGTGACGCGCGTCCGCTCGTCTCGATCATCATCGTCCATCAGGACCAGTTGGCGGCGTTGCAGCGCTGCGTCGAGTCGCTGCTGTCGAAGACCCCTTACGATCATTTCGAAGTGCTGATCGTCGACTGCGCCAGTCAACAGCCGGAGGCTCGGTCCTGGCTGGCGGACATGCAGCAGATCGGTGGCGACACCCTGCGCGTCCTGCATTACGAAGGGCAGGGCAATGGCGCCGACGTGCGCAACTTCGCCGCTGGCCATGCCCGGGGCGAGCACTTGCTGATGCTCAGTGTGTATGCGGTGGTCGCCGACTCCGCGTGGCTGGGCGAACTGGTCAATCACGGGCGGCGCGAAGAAGTGGGCGTGGTCGGCGCCAAGCTGTTCACCCCCGAAGGCTACATTCTCCAGGCCGGGCTGATTCTGGGTTACCACGGCCCTGCCGGCCCTGCGTTTTTTGGCGAGCCGCTGCACGCGCCCGGTCATCTGCTGCGGTTGCAAGCGGCCCAGGACCTGAGCGCGGTGGGCGGCCACTGCCTACTGGTGCGCCGCGCCTTGTTCGAGCAACTCGGCGGCCTGAACAGCACCGAATTCAGCGGCAGCCTGAGCGAAGTGGATTTCTGCCTGCGCGTGCGGGAGTCCGGTCATCTGGTGGTCTGGGCACCGCGTGCGGTGTTGGCGATCGGCGCCTCTACGCCGGCGGAACAGCTGCGCGATAAACAATCCCAGGTCGACGATCAGCATGCCTTCTACAAACGCTGGCTGCCGATCCTCGCCCGTGACCCGGCCTACAACCCCAACCTGCGCCTGACCGGTTCGTTTTACAGCCTGGAACCCGGCCTGAAGAAAGGCTGGAACCCTTATTCATCGCGACGTTTGCCCAATGTGCTGGCGATCCCGGTCAACAGCACGGCGGTGGGTCACTACCGCGTGTCCCAGCCGTTTCTGGAACTGGAGGCCGACGGCCGAATCGGCGGGCGGATGAGCTACGACCTGCCGTCGATCATCGAGCTGGAGCGTCAGTCGCCCGACGTGATCATTGTGCAGTGCCGCTACAGCCAGAATTCCATCGATCAGGTCGCCAGCCTCAAGGCGTACTCCAACGCCCGGCGCATCTACGAGCTGGACGACTACGTGATCAGCGTGCCGAAAAAGAACGGCCATCTGCGCAGCATGCCATCGAACATGGAAGCGATGGTGCGTCTGGGGATCAGCCTCTGTGATCGGGTGGTGGTCTCGACGGTGACGCTGGCCGATGCACTGTCGGGGATGCACCACGACATCCGCGTGGTGCCGAACATGCTGGCGTCGCAACTCTGGACCGGCCTGCGCAGCCAGCGCCGCACTTCGAAAAAGCCTCGGGTCGGTTGGGGTGGCGGGACCAGCCACGCCGGGGATCTGGAGATCATCGCCGAGGTCGTGCGCGAGCTCGCCGATCAGGTCGAGTGGGTGTTCTTCGGCATGTGCCCCGAGTCGTTGCGCCCGTACGTGCACGAGTTCCATCCGTCCGTGGGCTTGCTGGCCTATCCGGCGAAACTGGCGGCGTTGAACCTCGACCTCGCGCTGGCGCCGCTGGAGCACCACATTTTCAACGACTGCAAGAGCAACCTGCGCCTGCTGGAATACGGCGCCTGCGGCTACCCGGTGATCTGCACCGACACCCGGGCCTACGACGGCTACCTGCCATGTACTCGTGTTATGACCAACAGCACCGCCGAATGGCTCGAAGCGATCCGCATGCACCTGGCCGACCCCGACGCCAGCTACCGCATGGGCGATGAGCTGAAAGAAGTGGTCATGCGCGACTACGTCCTGCGCGGCGACAACCTTCAGCACTGGGTCAACGGCTGGCTGGCGGATTAACTGCGCTGTTTTAGTGGGACCGGCTTCAGCAGGGTAGGGGCCGGCATGTGCACCCTCAATTGCGCGGCGTGACGCCTGGACGGCCACCAGCGCTTGTCGAACATCCAGACGTCGCCGATCTTTCGGCAGGTCAAGAACTTGTGGGAGCGATCTTGCTCGCGAATAAGCCGGCACATCCGCCGAATATCCATCGGTAGAGATGTCTCCTTCGTGAGCAAGCTCACTCCCACATGACCGGTGTCCGCCGCATCATCGCCAGCCTCCTTCCCGGCTAAAGCCCATCCTGCCCATTGCGCGCAGCCCCGCCATCCAGAGTTGGCGTGCTTCCTGCTTCGTCTCCCCGATATCGCCATTGATCATCTTTTTGACGCTTGGCCGCATCACAGGGAAAACGTAATGCACCCTCATTCATCTCCGGGAAACACCATGCCGCTCGATGCCCAACTGACGCTTGTGGTCCTCACCCATGACCGGCCCGCACTCCTGCGCCGGACATTGCAGTACTACAGTTCCTCGTCGGCCCACGTGCTGGTGCTGGATGCTTCGCAGCAGTCAGCCGCCGACATCGCCGCGCTGTTCCCGCAGGTGGATTACCGCCACGTGCCGCAGTTCGCCGAAACCGGGGTCCTGAGCAGGATCGCCCATGGCGTGACCCAAGTGACCACGCCGTTCATGGCGTTCGTGGGCGACGAAGATTTTCTGATGCATGACGCGCTGGCCCAGTCGGTGGAATTTCTGGCTACCCACCCGGACTACGGCCTCTGCCACGGCTATTGCCTGATGTACCAGGCCCACGGCGACAAGGTCGAATACTTCCGCCGCGACAAAAAGGGCCAGGAAGACTTCGCCGCCGACAACAGCGGCGAGCGCGTCCTGAGCTTCATGGACCACTACATTCCGCCGTTCTACGCCGTCACTCGCACGGCGCTGCTACAACAATGGTTCGCCGCGCTGCCCCAAGGCGTCAGTGGCGAGCTGCAAGAGTTCGGTCACGCCTACTTCCTGCTCTCGGCCGCCAAGGCGCGGACCCTGCCGATCCCCTACGTGGTCCGCGAGCTCAACCACCGGCTCTCCGACCGCCCGACTCACATGCTGAAAAAGCTCAGTGACAGCGATCCGTCAGCTGTCCTCGAGCGCCACGAATTCGCCAGTTTTCTGGCAGCCCTGATCACCACCCACGGTGAGCTGAATGCAGTCGACGGCATCGAGCAGGTCAAAAAGGCCTACGCCGCCCTGCAGGCCTGTCTCGAAGACCAGCGTTCCCTGGGCCTGACCAGCATCGTGGTGTCGCGCTGGAACGATGTGTTCAAACCCGCAGACCGCCAGTTCGGTCCCCGTCAGTTCGTCGAAATGCCGTTTTACAACCAGGCCTTCTTCGACGTGCTGACCGAGATCGAGTTTCTGATCCACGCGCTGCCGGCCGGCAAGCTGCAGATGGAACAGCTCGAAGGGACCTGGGTTCAGCACGAAGTGCTGCTGCGCAGCCACGGTAACGACAACCCCGAAACCATCGCCAACCGGATGTGGGAAGCGATGGCCCTGAACATCTTCAACCCGTACATCGTCGAGCCCCTCGCCGGTCTCATGGCGCGCCAGGGTGACCCCGAAGAAGCGCTGGAAATGTCGCGCTGGTTGCAGCGCCTCAATTCGGTCCAGCGCCAGGACCATCGTGTGACCCTCGCCAACATGCCATCGGGTCAGCTGTTGCAGTGGCTCGACGCACGCCAGCCGAGCCCGAGCGACGCACAAGCCATCCTCAGCCGCATCGACAGCCTCGGCGGCGGACCGCAGTTCGGCATTCTGTTGCTGGACCTCGACGATGACATGAACAAACTTCAGGTCACCCTGGACAGCCTGGTCGAAGGCCACTGCAAGACCTTCAAGGTCGTGGTGTTCACCAGCGGCGAGCCACCGGCGGCGACCAGCGCGCAAAACACCCTGCATTTCGTCAAGGTCAGCAAGAGCAACTGGGTCGACAAGGTCAATCAGATCGCCCGCCAATCCACCTGCAACTGGCTGATGCTGGCCGAAGTCGGTGATGCGTTCACCGCCGGCGGCCTGCTGCGCGCCTCGCTGGAACTGCAGGCCGCGCCTGACTGCCGCGCGGTGTTCGCCGATGAAGTTCAACGTGAGGCCAGCGGTGCGCTGACCCACGTCATGCGCCCGGGCTTCAACCTCGACCTGTTGCTGAGCAACCCGACGCTGATGTCCCGCCACTGGCTGGTCCGCCGCGACGTGCTGGTCGAGGCCGGCGGTTACTCCGCCGACTTCGCCCAGGCCGCCGAATTCGAACTCCTGCTGCGCATCATCGAGCAGGGCGGCATGGGCTGGCTGGCGCATCTGGACGAGCCGCTGCTGGTCACCGACGCGCAACCGCTGGAAGAAAACGCCCAGCAGCGCCTGGCCCTGACCCGGCACTTGAACAATCGCGGCTTCAAGGCCCAGATCAGTCCGGCAGCACCGGGTACCTGGCGCATCGACTACCGCCACATCCAGCGCCCGCTGGTGTCGATCCTCGTCCATGGCGTTGACGACCTGCCCGTGCTGCAGCGTTGCCTGGCGAGTGTCCTGTTGCGCACGCGCTACGCGAATTACGAAGTGCTGATCGCGGACGATCACAGTGTCTCGGCGGAGCTCAGCGAATGGCTGGGTCGCCAGCACAAAGGTCGCGTCCGGGTCATCGCCATGGATCAACCGTTGAGTCATTCAGCGCGGGTCAACGCCCTGCGCGAACAGGCCACCGGCGAATACCTGGCGCTGCTCTCGGCCCACGGTGAAGTCATCAGCCCGAACTGGATCGACGCCTTGCTCAATCAGGCGATGCGCCCGGAAGTCGGTGTGGTTGGCGCCAAGTTGATCGAACGCAACGGCACGGTCAGTCAGGCCGGTTTGATCCTCGGCATGGACGGCGGTGTGGGTTCGGCCTTCATCGGCGAAGCGAAAGACGCCGCGGGCTACATGAGCCGACTGTTGCTGGATCAGAATTATTCGGCGGTGTCCGACGCCTGCCTGATGGTGCGCTCGTCGCTGTTCGATGACGTCGGCGGCCTGGATCAAGGGCATTTTGCCGACGCCTTCGCCGATGTGGACCTGTGCCTGAAGGTGGCCCAGGCCGGGTACCTGACGGTGTGGACGCCTCACGTGCAGTTCGTGCATTCGGGCGCATTGCCCGACGCGCCACAGGCGCTGACCGCGCTGCAAGACAAATGGTCCGGGGCGTTTGCGCACGACCTGGCGTACAACAAAAATCTGCAACTGACCGGCAAGGGCTTCACCCTCGCTCAGGCCGACGGTTCCAGTTGGGCCGAGCTGCTCGCTTAAGGCCTCCGGGTTAAAGGACTACGTCATGTTCAACGGCAAATCAGTGTTCATCTCAGGCGCGACCGGCTCGTTCGGCCGCATGTTCATCCGCACGCTGCTGGCGCGTTATCAGCCCCGGCGCGTGGTGGTGTTCTCCCGCGATGAACTCAAGCAGTACGAAATGCAGCAGGAATTCAACGCGCCCTGCATGCGCTATTTCCTCGGCGACGTGCGCGATGCCGATCGCTTGCAGCAGGGCATGCGCGGCATCGATTACGTGGTCCACGCGGCGGCGCTCAAGCATGTGCCGGCGGCGGAATACAACCCGACCGAGTTCATCCGCACCAACGTCAATGGCGCGGAAAACATCATCTCGGCGGCGATCGCCAACGGCGTGAAGAAGGTCGTGGCGCTGTCGACCGACAAGGCCGCCAGCCCGATCAATCTGTACGGCGCCACCAAGCTGCTGTCGGACAAACTGTTCGTCGCCGCCAACAACATCGGCGGCGAGGAGCAGACGCGTTTTTCCGTGGTGCGATACGGCAACGTGGCCGGCTCCCGGGGCTCCATCGTGCCGTTCTTCAACAAGCTGCTGGCGGGTGGGGCGGCTGAATTGCCGATCACCGATTCGCGCATGACGCGCTTCTGGATCACCCTCGACCACGGCGTGGATTTCGTCATGCAGAGCTTCGAGCGCATGCACGGCGGCGAAGTGTTCGTGCCGAAGATTCCGTCGGTGCGCATCGTCGATCTGGCCCAGGCCATGGCCCCCGACCTGCCGCACAAGATCGTCGGCATCCGTCCCGGGGAAAAACTCCACGAGCTGATGGTGCCCCAGGACGACGCGCGCATGACCCTGGAATTCGACGACCACTACACCATCGTGCCGTCGATTCGCTTCAACAACGTCGACACCGACTTCGCCGTCGACGCCACCGGCGCGCAGGGCAAAGCGGTTCACGACGAGTTCGAGTACCGCTCCGACACCAACCCGGACTTCCTGTCGATCCGCCAGATCGGCGAGCTGCACGCTGACGTTCAGCCATGATTCCGTACGGCAGGCAGAGCGTTGATCAGGCCGACATCGACGCCGTTGTCGAGGTGTTGAAATCGGACTGGCTGACCCAGGGCCCAACCCTCGAGCGCTTCGAATCGGCCATGGCCGAGCGCTGTGAAGCCGGTTTCGCGGTGGCCGTGTGCAACGCCACGGCGGCGCTGCACATTGCCTGTCTGGCGGCGGGACTGGGGCAGGGCGACTGGCTGTGGACCAGCCCGAATACGTTTCTGGCCTCGGCCAACTGCGGGCGCTATTGCGGCGCCGATGTGGACTTTGTCGACATCGACCCGCTGACCTGGAACCTCGACACCGACGCCCTCGCGCGAAAGCTAGAAGTGGCGGCATCCAACGGCACGCTCCCCAAGGTGCTGGTGGCGGTGGCGTTTTCCGGCCAGAGCTGCGACATGCGCGCCATCGGCGAACTGGCCCGGCGTTACGGTTTTGTGGTGATCGAAGACGCCTCCCACGCGGTGGGCGCGCACTATGCCGGGCGCCCGGTGGGCTGCGGCGAATTCGCCGACATGACGGTGTTCAGCTTTCATCCGGTGAAGATCGTCACCACCGGCGAAGGCGGCATGGTGCTGACCAATCGCCCTGAACTGGCCGAACATTTGCGCCGCCTGCGCAGCCACGGCATGACCCGTGACCCGGGGCAGATGGACGAGCCCAGCCACGGCCCCTGGTATTACCAGCAAGTCGAGCTGGGCTTCAATTACCGCATGACCGACATGCAGGCGGCACTGGGGCTGTCGCAGCTGAACAAACTCGACGGTTTTCTGGCCCGGCGTCGGCAGTTGGTGGCGCGCTATCAGACTCTGCTGGCCGACCTGCCGCTGACCTTGCCGACCCTTCAGGCTGAGGCCGATTCCGCGTGGCACTTGTACGTCGTGCGCCTGCAGACCGACCTGCTTGCGCTGAGCCATCGTCAAGTCTTCGAAGGTTTGCGTGGGGCAGGCATCGGCGTGAACGTGCACTACATCCCGGTCCATCTGCAGCCCTATTACCGCGTCCTGGGTTTCAACCCCGGTGATTTCCCCGAAGCCGAGGCTTATTACGCCCAAGCCATCAGCCTGCCGCTGTACCCGGCGCTGACCGAAGCGCAGCAGGATTACGTTGTTGAACAGCTTCACCGTTTGCTCGGCGAAACGCGCCCGGCGGCCACTTGATGCGGACGAACCCATGACAGGCCCACGAGCATGAGCGCCGTCGCCATCATCCCCGCACGGGGCGGCAGTCAGCGCATCCCGCGCAAGAACATCAAGCTGTTCAACGGCGAGCCGATGATCGCGTATTCCATTCGTGCTGCGCGGGCGAGCGGAGTGTTTGATCAGATCGTGGTCAGCACCGACGACGAAGAAATCGCTGACGTTGCCCGCGATTGTGGCGCTGACGTGCCGTTCATGCGCCCGGCGGACTTGGCCGACGCTTTCACTGGCACGGCGGCAGTGATTCAACACGCGCTTTGCGCACTTGATCGGCGCTTTGATTACGCTTGCTGTATCTACGCCACTGCGCCGCTGTTGCAGGCGCGTTATCTGCGTCATGGCCTGGAAGTACTCGAAGCCGCTGCGGCAAAATCCTATGCGTTCTCGGTGTGCAGCTTTGGCTTCCCGGTGCAGCGTGCGTTGTTGATCGACAGCGACGGCAGCCTGTGCGCGATGCACCCGGAATTTAGCAGCGTGCGCTCCCAGGACCTGCCCGTCGCCTATCAGGACGCCGGCCAGTTCTACTGGGGCCGCAGCGACGCCTGGCGGCGCGGCGACACGGTGTTTTCCGAGCTCAGCCTGCCGGTGATTCTGCCCCGGCATCTGGTGCAGGACATCGACAGCCCGGAAGACTGGTTGCACGCGGAATACCTGTACGCCGCGCTCAAGGCCGGTGGGGAGCTGCAATGATGCGCGTACTGATCCGCGCCGACGCCTCGGTGACCATAGGCAGCGGCCACATCGCCCGCTGCCTCACGCTCGCCAACACGCTGCGTGCAGATGGCGCCGATGTGCGCTTTGCCTGCCGCGAATTGCCGGGGCATCTGCTTCAGCGGCTGGCGGATCAGGGCTATGTTGCCTACGCCCTGCCGGCACGCTATGGCGCGCAGGAAGACCAGGACATCGAAGCAGCGTTGCCTTGGCAGGCGGACCTGTCTGCCCTGGCCGAAGAGCTTGAGGATGAGCCCCTCTTTGACTGGCTGATCGTTGATCATTACGGCCTGGATGCACGCTGGGAAAAGGCGGCGCGCGGTCTCGCCGATCGAGTGATGGCGATCGACGACTTGGCCAACCGGCCCCATTCGGTTGAAGTGTTGCTCGACCAGAATTACAGCGCGCAGGCGCTGAATCAGCCCTACGCCCCCTGGATCGACCGTGAGTGCCAGGCGTTTCTGGGGCCGCGATTTGCCCTGCTGCGCGACGAGTTTCAGTGCGACCCCATCGCGATCAAGCCGCGTGTCGAACGGGTGCTGGTCAACTTCGGTGGCTTCGATGCGGCCGGGCAGGTGTACGCCACGATGCTGGCGCTTCAAGGCTTCGATGATCTGCAGGTGGATTTCGTCGCCGGTTTGCATAACCCCCACTGGGAGGCGATGAGCGATCTCGCAGCCTCTCGGCCTGAGTGGCATTTGCACACGCTGACCGGTGATTTTTTCGCGCTGATGCAGGCGGCCGATCTGTTTATCGGCGCCGGGGGCGGCACCACCTGGGAGCGCGCGGCGCTGGGGTTGCCGACGATCTGTATTTCGGTGGCGAACAATCAGCAGCTCAATGCGCAATTGCTGGCCGAGGCCGGTGTGCATGTGTACCTCGGGCCCCATGTGCAGCTTGAGGCCGGGCGTTTGCGTGATGCGATCGGGCAGCTGTGTGGTGATGCAGCTTTACGCCGGTCGTTCGCCGAACAGTCGAGGTGGTTGGTGGATGGCCGTGGTGCCCGGCGCATCGCTGACGCATTGGCGGCCCTGGTCAACCCAGACATTCCAGCTACCGTCGTAACGCGGCAGGGCGCATGAGCCGCTGCCCGTTCCTATTTTTATCGTCCGGCCTTGGGCCGACCGACGTCACAGCAGCGAGTGAGCAACGATGACTTCTTTCAAGATCGGTTCCCGAACCATCGGCCCCGACGCGCCGCCGTTCATCATCGCCGAGATGAGCGGCAACCATAACCAGTCGCTGGATCAGGCGTTGCGCATCGTCGAGGCGGCGGCCAGGGCGGGCGCCCATGCCCTCAAACTGCAAACCTACACCGCCGACACCATGACCCTGGACATCGCCGACGGCGAGTTCTTCATCAAAGACCCCAACAGTTTGTGGGCCGGGACCTCGCTGTATGCGCTGTATGAACAGGCGCACACGCCTTGGGAGTGGCACGCGCCGATCTTCGCCCGGGCCAAAGAATTAGGGCTGCTGGCGTTTTCCACGCCTTTCGACGAGACCGCCGTGGACTTTCTCGAAGGCCTCGACGTGCCGGCCTACAAGATCGCCAGCTTTGAAAACACCGACATCCCGCTGATCCGCAAAGTGGCGGCCACCGGCAAGCCGATGATCATTTCCACCGGCATGGCCAGCATCGCCGAGCTCGATGAAAGCGTGCGCGCCGCGCGGGCGGCGGGCTGCAAGGATCTGGTGCTGCTGAAATGCACCAGCACCTACCCGGCGACCCCGGCCAACAGCCACGTGCGCACGATTCCGCACATGGCCGGCTTATTTGGCTGCCAGGTGGGGTTGTCGGATCACACCATGGGCGTCGGCGTGTCGGTGGCGGCAGTGGCCATGGGTGCGACGGTGATCGAAAAACACTTCACCCTCGACCGCGCTGATGGCGGGGTCGACGCCAGTTTTTCCCTGGAACCGGCGGAAATGGCCAGCCTGGTCATCGAAACCGAGCGGGCCTGGCAGGGCATGGGCCACGTGCAGTACGGCGCGACCGAAGCCGAGCAGAAATCGCTGCAATATCGCCGCTCGTTGTACGTGGTGCGAGACATCGCCGAGGGCGAGGCCTTCAGCCCGGACAACATCCGCGCCATCCGCCCCGGCCTCGGTTTGGCCCCGAAACATATCGATGCCGTGCTGGGGCGCGAAGCCCGACACGCACTGAACCGCGGGACCGCGTTGAGCTGGGATGTGGTGGGTTAAGTGAAGGCTGGACCGGCATCACTTGGGAATTGCGCTGTGAACACGAATGTGGGACCGGCTTTAGCCGAGAAGACCTACTAAACGTGTAGCCAGTGAGATTGGCTGTGAACACGAATGTAGAACCGGCTTCAGCCGGGAAGACGGCATTCGTCACACCGCAAAATTGAGAGTGCACATCAGGGCCTCTTCCCGGCTAAAGCCGGTCCTACTAAACAGCGCGTTGAAGCTCGACCACACGCCACATTCCCGTGACATCTTCATGTCAATCACCTGTCTGAGCAGCGATCTGATGTTGCGCGGCACCCGTCGGTCAGCTAAAAGCTTGTAAAACTTTTGGTGACCTGTGGGTCATAACGGGCATCTTCACTGTATCGTGTTGGCGGTCCGTGACGTCCTCGGGCTGATTCCAGAGCGATTCTGGTGTCGCCCTGACCTGTACGTTGCCTTTTTTTCAGGCCGCAAGCCCCGGATTTTCAACGCCCCGCCTAACCGCGCCGGGTGATGTTCAGCAGTTTTTTATTGGGAAGCCATGATGATTGGCATCAAGAGCATAGCGAGTTATGTGCCCACGGCCGGCGTCGACAATTACGCCCAGGGTGCCAAATTCGGAAAGGATGAAGACTTCATCCTTGGCAAGATCGGTTCTGCTTTTCTGCCGCGCAAAGACGACACCCAGGAAACCTCGGACCTGTGCGTCGAAGCGGTCAACCAGCTGTTCGCCAACAACCCCGGTCTCTCGCGGGACGCCATCGACGCACTGATCGTCGTCACCCAAAACGGTGACGAAGAAGGCCTGCCGCACACGGCCGCCATCGTTCAACACAAACTCGGCCTGCCGACCCACGTCGCCGCGTTCGACATTTCCCTGGGTTGCTCGGGCTACGTCTACGGCATCTATGCGCTGAAAGGCTTCATGGAAGCGACCGGCCTGAAAAACGGCCTGCTGGTCACCGCCGACCCGTATTCGAAGATCGTCGACCCGGAAGACCGCAACACCACCATGCTCTTCGGCGACGCCGCCACCGCCACTTGGATGAGCGACGACGCCCCGTGGCAGTTGGGCAAATCCAAGTTTGGCACCGACGGCTCCGGCGCAGAGTTCCTCAAGACGACCGACGGCGCGTTCTACATGAACGGGCGTCAGGTGTTCAACTTCGCGCTGGTCAAAGTGCCCTCGCACCTCAACGAATTGCTCGAAGACTCCGGCCTGCAATCCTCCGACGTCGATGCGTTCTGCATCCACCAGGGCAGCGCGGCCATCGTCGATGCGGTCGCCCGTCGGTTCGAGGACGGCAAGTCGCCGGAGAAATTCGTCAAGGACATGCTCGAGACCGGCAACACGGTGTCGTCCAGCATTCCGCTGCTGCTGGAAAAACACGTCATGAACGCCACCTGGAAGCGCATCGCGGTCAGCGGTTTCGGCGTGGGCTTGTCGTGGGGCTCGGCGATCCTTTATCGTCCCTGACAGCGAATCACCGGGCTGCCTCCAGCCTGCACAACGGCGACGCTGATGACTCAGGTCGCCGTTTTGCTTTCTGCACTTCCCCCAGGAAAAGGATTGCCGTCATGAGCGAGATTCTCCAGCACAACCTCGCCGTGATCGAACAGCGCTGGCCGGACGTGGCCCAGCGGTTGCGGGCCGAAAACGTCGAATCCATTCCCGCGCAGTTGATCGAAGGCCGACAATCGACCCTCAGCATTGGCGGCATTCAGCTCACCAGCCGCCATGATCGCCTCGCCGAAGCGCAAACCCAGGCGCAAAGCCTCCCCGCCAACAGCCCCGTCGTTCATCTTTACGGCACCGCCCTCGGCGATCTGCAGCGGGTATTGCTGGCCGACGCTTCCCTGCAACCGCTGCACGTCCACATCCTCAACGGCGCGTTGTTTGCCCTGGTGCTGCAACTGCTGGAACAGGATGACTGGCTGTCCGACCCCCGCGTGAGCCTCGCCTATGCCGACGCCTGCAGCGAGATTCAGCTGCCATTCTTCGCACTGCCGGCCGAACTGGTGCTGGCCGACGACAGCAGCGCGCGGATCCGCGATCGGCTGGTCAGCGAAGTACACGTCAACTTCAACAATCAGGCGTTCGCCGCCGACACCCCCGACAACGCGCGCCTGCTGGAGCAGGGCAGGGCGCTTGTGCAGCGGGACACCGATGTCGCTGCGTTGTTTGCCACGCAGTCGGGGTGTGACGTGTTCGTCATCGCGACGGGGCCGAGTCTGCAACAGCATTTGCCGCGCCTGTTGAGCACGTCAAACAGCGCCAACCGGCAGCTGATTATCTGCGTCGACACCGCCTACGTGCCCCTGCGCAACCAAGGCATCAGGCCGGACGTGGTGGTGAGCATCGACCACCGCATCACCCCCCGGCATCTCCCCACCGAGGATTCGGCGCACATCGCGCTGGTCTATGTGCCGGGCCAAGACGCGGGAATGCTGGAGGCATGGCAAGGCCCGCGCTACGTGGGTTATTCCACCAGCCCGCTGTATGCCCGGCTGCGCGAAGAAATCCCGAAAGCCACGTTGCACGTGGGCGGGAGTGTCATTCATCCCGCCGTCGATCTCGCCGTCAAAATGGGCGCCGCGCGGATCACCCTGTTCGGGGCCGACTTCGCCTTCCCCGGCGGCAAGACCCACACCGGCTGGCAGGACGGCGACCTGGGGCCTGCCCTGAGCATCGCCAAACACTGGGTGCGCGACGGGCGGGGCCAAAAGGTCAAGACGCAGCTCAATTTCCGCAGCTACCTCATCGAACTCGAACGCTTCATCGCCCGCCACCCCGAGGTCACCTTCCTCAACACCAGCCGCGACGGTGCGCTGATCGCCGGCGCCGACTTCGACCCTGACTGGACCGCGCCATGACCCTGCCTGAACACGTTGTAGATGAAGCGCGCGAATGCGCGAAGCTGTTTCGCCTGGGCCGCGATATTGAAGGGGCCTTGAAAATGGTCGAACTGATTGACCGGTCGCTGCCGCTGATGGACGGGGCTTCTGTGGAAAGACAGGCTGAATGGGGGAGGGTGCTGGGTGCGATTCTCTCGTGCCAGGAGCGGCAGGATTGGTTGGGGGTGGCGGATTGGCTTGAAGTCGAGTTTCTTGAAATCTAACATTTTCCTGTTGTCGGGAAGTTGAAGAAAACTCCTACATTAGTTTCAGTTTGATCTGAATCAAGCGGCCCGCATGGGCCTTTTTTTTAGTTTTTTTTTATGTCCAGTCCATTTAATAACTTAGCTAATTTATTACCCTTCAACTGTCGTGATGGCGCAGCCTGCGTGCGTTGTTTGTTGTTAAAGCCACTCTGCAGTTCGTCGATAGCTGGACTGTAGGTTCTCCGGGAGAAATGGACTTCCCCGAAGTTAGAGAACCCTCCGTTTCTATCAACGAGGAATTCAAAATGGCTTTAACCGTAAATACCAATATTGCATCACTGTCTGTTCAGCGGAATCTGGGCCGCTCTTCCGACTCCCTAAGCACTGCCATGACTAGGCTTTCCTCGGGTTTGCGTATCAACAGTGCCAAAGATGACGCAGCTGGCATGCAGATTGCGACCCGGCTTACAACCCAGATTAGAGGGCTCACTGTCGCAGCGAGAAATGCGAATGATGCGATCTCGGTAATTCAAACAACCGAGGGTGCATTGCAAGAGTCGATTGGGATCTTGCAGCGCATGCGCGAACTAGCCGTTCAGGCGAAAAATGGCACAAACAGCTCGAGCGATCGTGCTGCATCCAATAAGGAATTTGACGAGAAAGTTGCCGAGCTCAATCGTCTTGCCGGCAGTACGAAGTTTGGGCAGGACTTGAAGCTGCTTGACGGAAGTGCAGGTATCCTCACCTTCCATGTAGGGGCGAACACTGGACCTGATGAGCAGATTGATATCGCTCTTACAGAAGACTTTTCCGGTAAAGCGCTGTTTACTGCAAAGGCAGACCTTCCAGTGCTTGCAGCGGCACTCCCGGATCCCACCAATAATAAGCCTCTGGTGGTGGGTAACAGGGATGTAAAGGTTGGAGATAACATCACCCCCAAAATTGATGGAACCGGCATCTATGAAGGGCTGGCGCGAGCGAACCCATTGCAGCCCACCAAGGAAGAGCTTGAGTTGGAGTCCGCTGTAACGGCCAAAAATATCGATGACGCGATTATTCAAATTGATAAGGCGTTGGCCACGGTCTCTGCAGCCACTGCTGAGCTTGGGGCCAAGCAAAACCGGCTGACATCTACTATTTCTAACATTTCCAATATCGTGGAAAACGTGACGGCTTCACGTGGTCGAATCGAAGACGTCGATTTCGCCGCCGAAACCGCCGAGCTCACCAAGCAACAGACTCTCCAGCAAGCCTCCACCGCCATCCTGGCCCAAGCCAACCAACTCCCGGCAGCCGTCCTCAAGCTGCTGCAATAACCCACACGCCTCTATAGATAGGAGCAACCAAAACCCGGGCGCGCCGCAGGGCGCGCCCTTCTTTTGAGAACTGGTTAACAAATCGCCGGGTCAGGTTAAAGCTTCCAGGGGTTGCGCCGAAACGCTGTGTATCCCCGGACAACAAACTGCGGGGGTGGCGCTCTGGTGGCAAATAAATTTGAAAAAGCCCTCAAGCTCCTGGCAACCGCGACGATAAACATTACGTAGGTTCTCTAGGCCACACCCGGCGCTTGCCAGGGCCGGATAGCCGCAGCAAACAACTCACGAGGAATTCATCATGGCTTTAGGCGTAAACACCAACGTAGCTTCCCTGGCTGTTCAGAAGAACCTGTCCAAAGCTTCCGATGCACTGTCGACTTCGATGACTCGTCTGTCTTCCGGTCTGAAAATCAACAGCGCTAAAGACGACGCAGCCGGCCTGCAGATCGCAACTCGCGAAACTTCGCAAATCCGCGGCCAGACTGTTGCCATCAAGAACGCCAACGACGGTATCTCGATCGCTCAGACCGCTGAAGGCGCTCTGCAAGAATCGACCAACATCCTGCAGCGTATGCGTGAACTGGCTGTTCAGTCCCGAAACGACACCAACGGCACTGCTGACCGTACTTCGCTGAACGCTGAATACGGCCAGATGTCCGACGAACTGACCCGTATCGCTCAGTCCACCAACCTGAACGGCAAGAACCTGCTGGACGGCTCGGCGAGCACCGTAACTCTGCAAGTTGGCTCGAACACCGGTACTTCTAACCACATCGACCTGGTTCTGACTGGCAGCTTCACTGCTTCGGCTCTGGGCGTTTCCAGCGGCAGCAGCTCGATCAGCGGCGGCGACAACACCACTGCTCACACCAACGTTGACGCCGCTATCTCGGCAATCGACGCGGCTCTGGCAACGATCAACAGCACCCGTTCGAGCCTCGGTGCTTCGCAAAACCGTCTGACCAGCACCATCTCCAACCTGCAAAACGTTAACGAAAACGCCACTGCTGCACTGGGCCGTATTCAAGACACCGACTTCGCCGCTGAAACCGCTAACCTGACCAAACAACAGACTCTGCAACAAGCTTCCACCTCTGTTCTGGCCCAGGCTAACCAGCTGCCATCCGCTGTTCTGAAACTGCTTCAGTAATAACGGCTAGAGTTTTGGCGGGGGAGTATGCTTGCGTGCTCTCCCGCTTTTTACTTTCAAGAGGTGAGTGGACATGGACATAAGCAACAGGATGAATGTGTCTTATCCAGTGATCCAGTCGTTGCCCGCGGTGCCTGTGGTTGCTGACAAGCCAGCCGTGGCGCCTCAAGTCGTTCCTGCTCCGGCCGATTCATCGCCGTCAGGCACATCGACAAGTAAAGACTCAGATCCGGAAAAGAAAACCGAAGAGTTGCAAGCGGCCGTCAAGCAAATGGAAAAGTTTTTTCAGTCGGTTCATCGCAACCTGGAATTTTCCATCGACGACAAGTCGGGCAAAGTGGTAGTGAAAGTGATCGCCACGGAAACCGGAGAAGTGGTGCGGCAACTGCCGTCTGCTGAGGCGTTGAAACTCGCCGACAGTCTGAAGAACGCAAACAGCCTGTTGTTCGAAGCGAAAGTTTAAATGGCATGAAACGTGAACACTGCACTTCGGTGTGGCGTGCTCGTCAAAATGCCGACTACAACTGAAAGGAGACTCACATGGCTAGTCCAATCACCCCCTCCACCGGCCTCGGCTCGGGCCTGGAAATCAGCAAAATCGTCGATGCCTTGGTCAGCTCAGACAAGCTGGCGAAGCAGACCCAGATCACCACCCAGACCAAGCTGGTTACCACCAAGATTTCCGGCATCGGCACGCTGCAGAGTGCGATGAATGCATTCCAGACCGCGCTGACCAACCTCGGCAAAACCGATACGCCTGCATTCGCCGGCTATGCGGCAAAAGCGTCTGACGCCAGCATGCTCACCGTTACGTCCGACAACTCGGCCGTGCCCGGTACTTACACCATCAAAGTAGGCAACCTCGCCACAAGCTCCAGTGTCGCGAGCGCTTCGTTCTCAGGCGGGTCCACCAGTGCTATTCCGAGTGGCGATTTGACCCTCACTCAAAATGGCATTGACACCAAGATCACCATTCCGTCCGGCGCTACGCTGGCGTCGGTCGCCAAGCAGATCAATGCGCAATCCGCGACGTCGAACATAAGCGCCAACATCATCACCGATGACAACGGCTCACGCCTGGTATTCAGCTCCACGGTGACGGGCAAGGGCACGGACATCACGGCCTCCAGCACGACGTCCAGCGAATTCAACATTGTCGCCGGCGCTGCGCTTGACCCGAAAAGCACCACCAGCGCCGGCTACATCGATAAGCAAGCTGTCGACGCTAGCCTGACGGTCAACGGCCTGAGCATCACCAGTGCCAGCAACACCATCGACAAGAGCCTCGGCGGCGTGTCCATGACACTGGTGGGGGGAACGGGTACTTCGACTGTGACGGTGTCGTCGAACAACGATGGCCTCAAGGCCTCGCTGCAAACCTTCGTGGATGCCTACAACAACGTCGTCAAAGCCGTGTCCAGCGTCACCAAAGCGACGGTCAGCGACACCCCGGACAAAACCACCGGCGCAACTGTGACGGCTGCGGCATTGACCGGCGATGCGATGCCGCGCTCGATCCTCTCGGCGATCCGTGACCAGTTGGTGACAACCGGTGCGCCAGGCGGTCTTTCCGTGCTCTCTCAGTTGGGCATCACCACCGGTCAGTCCGACGGTACGCTCAGCCTGGATGCCACCAAGTTCACCGCCGCGATGAATCAGGGCCTGGCGGGCGACGTGCAGCAACTCTTCAGCGGCACGGACAGCACCAACGGCTTGCTCTCGCGGATGAAGGCTGCCATCACGCCTTACACCCAGACCGGCGGTATTTTCGACACGCGCACCACCAGCCTCAACAAGCAGCAGACCGATCTGACGGCCCAACAGTCAGCCCTCGACCTGCGTGTGACCACGCTGACCGCCACGCTCACTGCCAAATACAACGCGATGGACTTGCTGGTGGGGCAGTTGAAAGCCTCCGCGACAAGCATTACCTCGTTCTTCGACTCGCTCAATGCCCAGCAAAGTGGCTGACCGTTGACGACTTGATCAAGACCCGGCTCCCAGTGCCGGGTTTTTGGCATCTGGCCTTAAAGTTTTTCCGGGCCGTGTCGATACCCTCACTATAGAAACTTCGTTGCGCGAGGTAAGACAATGAACCGTATGGCAGCCCTTCGGCAGTATCAGAAGGTCAACTCACAAGCCCAGACCGCCGTGGCCACGCCACACCGTCTGGTGCAGATGCTGATGGAAGCCGGCCTGGACCGTATCGCCCAGGCCAAGGGCGCCATCGAGCGCAAGGACATCCCCGCCAAAGGGCTGTTGATTGGCAAGGCGATTGAGATCGTCGGTGGCCTGCGTGAAGGCCTGGACATGGAAAAGCAGGCTGAAGCCCTGGCCCACGTCGACAACCTCTACGTCTACCTGATGAAGCGTCTGGCAGAAGCGAACATCAAATCCGATCCGAAGATCCTCGATGAAGTCAGCGGCCTGCTGACCACGGTCAAGGAAGGCTGGGACGGGATCGGCAACCAGCAACCCGTGCTCTGAAGGAGAACCCCATGAGCGTTGCACTCAAGCGAATCGAAGAAACCCGTGAAGCCTTGGTCGATGCCCTCGAGCAGCGTGACTGGGAGGCAATCGGCCAGCTCGATATGGCCTGCCGGGCCTGCGTCGATGAGGTCATCAGTCAGGCGAGCAACGATGAGCCTGAGTTGCGAACAAATCTGGAAGAGCTGCTAGGCGTCTATCGCAAGCTTATCGACGTCGCTGTGGGCGAACGTCAGGCGATCGTCGACGAAATGTCCCAGATCCAGCGAGCGAAAAGCGCGGCAAAGGTTTACCATCTGTTCGGTTGACACTTGGTCGGTAGCCAAAATATGTACGCCATAAAATTGACTGTGTACGGATTTTTGACTTAACTAGTGAAGTTCACTAATTTCTGGTGATTGACACGTCTCAACGGACGAAACAAAAGCCAAAGCTTGCCCGTGATCGGGCATCGAGTTGACTAGGGAAGTTGCTATTGCATGTGGCGTGAAATCAAAATCCTGCTGATCGATGACGATAGCCAGCGCCGCCGTGACATGGCGGTGATTCTGAATTTTCTGGGTGATGAGAACCTGTCCTGCTCCAGCACAGACTGGCAGCAAGTCGTGGGTTCACTGACCTCTACCCGAGAAGTGCTGTGCGTGCTGGTCGGCAGCGTGAACGCCCCGGGCAGCCTTCAAGGCCTGCTCAAAACCGTGGCCGCGTGGGACGAGTTTCTCCCGGTCCTGCTGATGGGCGAGAACTCCTCGTCCGAACTGGCGGACGATCTGCGTCGCCGGGTCCTCTCCACCGTCGAGATGCCGCCCAGCTACAGCAAACTGCTGGATTCCCTGCACCGTGCCCAGGTCTATCGCGAGATGTACGACCAGGCCCGTGAACGTGGGCGTCAGCGCGAACCCAATCTTTTCCGCAGCCTCGTCGGCACCAGCCGTGCCATTCAGCACGTCCGCCAGATGATGCAGCAGGTTGCCGACACCGACGCCAGCGTGCTGATCCTCGGTGAGTCCGGGACCGGCAAGGAAGTCGTCGCCCGTAACCTGCATTACCATTCCAAGCGCCGCGATGCGCCGTTCGTGCCCGTCAACTGTGGCGCGATTCCGGCCGAGTTGCTCGAAAGCGAACTGTTCGGCCACGAGAAGGGTGCTTTCACCGGCGCCATCACCAGCCGGGCAGGGCGCTTCGAACTGGCCAACGGCGGCACGCTGTTTCTCGATGAAATCGGCGACATGCCGCTGCCGATGCAGGTCAAGCTGCTGCGCGTCCTGCAGGAGCGCACCTTCGAGCGCGTGGGCAGCAACAAGACCCAGAGCGTTGATGTGCGCATCATTGCCGCGACGCACAAAAATCTTGAAGACATGATAGTGATCGGCAGTTTCCGCGAGGATCTCTACTACCGCCTCAACGTGTTCCCGATCGAAATGGCGCCGCTGCGTGAGCGTGTGGAAGACATTCCGCTGCTGATGAACGAGCTGATCTCGCGCATGGAACACGAGAAGCGCGGTTCGATTCGCTTCAACTCCGCCGCCATCATGTCCCTGTGTCGTCACGGCTGGCCCGGCAACGTTCGTGAGCTTGCCAACCTCGTCGAACGCATGGCGATCATGCACCCGTACGGTGTCATCGGTGTCTCGGAGCTGCCGAAAAAATTCCGCTACGTCGACGACGAAGACGAGCAACTGGTCGACAGCCTGCGCAGCGATCTGGAAGAGCGCGTGGCCATCAACGGCCATACGCCGAACTTCGCCAGCAGCGCCTTGCTGCCGCCTGAAGGTCTGGACTTGAAGGACTACCTCGGCGGTCTGGAGCAGGGCTTGATCCAGCAGGCGCTGGACGATGCCAACGGGATCGTGGCACGCGCCGCCGAACGTCTGCGTATACGCCGCACCACGCTGGTGGAGAAAATGCGCAAGTACGGCATGAGCCGTCGCGAAGGCGACGAGCAGGTCGACGACTGACTGTCGTTTGACGCGTCAAAAATAAACCGCTGATTTCTCAGCGGTTTTTTTTCGGCACGAGGATTGCTATGTCTCTGGGAACATACCGTTTACTGACGGTTCGCTACCCGAGAGATCAACTATGCCCCAGGCCGCTCAGATGTCTTCCGAACCCGGTTCATCCATTGGTTCGTTAGTGCAGCAGTCCCCGGAAGTGGCGAGCAGGCAAGGGCTTGAACAGGCCTTCGCGCTGTTCAGCCAGATGTCGACTCAGCTCACCGATTCCTACGGCCTGCTGGAAGCACGGGTCACCGAGCTCAAGGGCGAGCTGGCCGTGGTCAGTGCCCAGCGCATGGAGGAGCTTGCTGAGAAAGAGCGTCTGGCGAATCGCCTTCAAAACCTGCTCGACCTGCTGCCCGGCGGTGTCATCGTGATCGACGGCACCGGCAGGGTCCGTGAGGCCAATCCTGCCGCGCTGGATCTGCTGGGCGAACCGTTGATCGGCATGCTCTGGCGCCACGTCATCGCCCGCTGCTTTGCCCCGCGCGAAGACGACGGCCACGAAATCTCCCTGAAGGACGGGCGCCGGCTGTCCATTGCCACCCGTTCCCTGGACGCCGAGCCGGGCCAGCTGGTGCTGCTTAATGACCTGACCGAAACCCGCCATCTGCAAAGTCAGCTGGCGCGTCATGAGCGCTTGTCGTCCCTGGGGCGCATGGTCGCATCACTGGCCCATCAGATCCGCACGCCGCTGTCCGCCGCCATGATTTACGCCAGCCATCTGGCCGAACAGGCGTTGAACGTCGAGACCCAACAGCGCTTCGCCGGCCGGCTCAAGGAGCGCCTGCACGAGCTCGAGCATCAGGTCCGCGACATGCTGGTGTTTGCCCGTGGCGAACTGCCGCTCACCGATCGGGTGACGCCGACTGCGCTGGTCGCTGCCCTAGAATCCGCCGCCCAGACCCATGTCCGTGACGTGGCCGTGCGCTGGCAGTGCGACAGCCCGGCGGGGGAATTGCTGTGCAACCGCGACACGCTGGTCGGCGCGCTGCTCAACCTTATTGAAAATGCCGTCCAGGCCAGTGCCGGCCAGCGTGACGGGCGTCGGCGCATCAAGATTCATGCGTACAACCGCGGCAATACGCTGCGTCTGTGTATCAGCGACAGTGGCAGCGGCATCGAGCCGGCGGCCCTGGCTCGCATCGGCGAGCCCTTCTTCACCACCAAAACCACCGGCACCGGCCTGGGGCTGGCCGTTGTCACTGCGGTGGCGCGGGCGCATCAGGGCCGTGTCGAATTCCGCTCGCGTCCGGGTCGTGGCACCTGCGCCATCGTGTCGCTGCCGCTGGTTCCGGGGGCTGGGAATGAGCCGTCCACTGGCAGTGAGGCCGGTCCGTTGACGATTGCTTCAGGTGAGCGCTCATGAGCATCAAGGTGCTGCTGGTCGAGGACGACCCTTCTCTGCGTGAAGCGCTGGGCGAAACCCTGGCGCTGGCCGGGCATGGCTATCAGGCGGTCGGGTCGGCGGAAGAGGCGTTGGTTGCCGCTGCCGATTCGCCGTTCAGCCTGGTGGTCAGTGACGTCAATATGCCCGGCATGGACGGCCACCAATTGCTCGGCCAGTTGCGCAGCCGCTACCCCCAGTTGCCGGTGCTGTTGATGACGGCCCATGGCACGGTGGACCGCGCCGTGGAGGCGATGCGTCAGGGCGCGGCTGATTACATGGTCAAGCCCTTCGAGCCCAAGGCGTTGCTGGCGTTGGTGGCTCGCCATGCACTGGGCCGCCTCGGCCCGGCCGATGGCGAGGGTCCGATTGCGGTCGAGCCTGCCAGCGTGCAGTTGCTCAGCCTCGCCAGCCGCGTGGCGAAGAGTGATTCGACGGTGTTGATTTCAGGCGAGTCCGGCACCGGTAAAGAAGTGCTGGCGCGTTTCATTCATGAGCAATCGCCCCGCGCCGGCAAGCCTTTCATCGCGATCAACTGCGCGGCGATTCCGGACAACATGCTCGAGGCCACGCTGTTCGGCCACGAGAAGGGTTCGTTTACCGGTGCCATTGCGTCCCAGGCCGGCAAGTTCGAGCAGGCCGAAGGTGGCACCATTCTGCTCGACGAGATTTCCGAAATGCCCATGGGCTTGCAGGCCAAGCTGTTGCGTGTGTTGCAGGAGCGGGAAGTGGAGCGGGTTGGTGCGCGCAAGCCCATCGAATTGGACATCCGCGTGCTGGCGACCACCAACCGCGATCTGGCGGGCGAAGTGGCCGCTGGGCGCTTCAGGGAAGACCTGTTTTACCGTCTCTCGGTGTTCCCGCTCGCGTGGCAATCCTTGCGCCAGCGTCCCGCCGACATTCTGCCGCTGGCCGAGCGTCTGTTGGCCAAACACGTCAATAAAATGAAGCATGCCCCGGTGCGGCTGTCGGCCGAGGCGCAGGCGTGTCTGATCAGCTATGCGTGGCCTGGCAATGTTCGCGAGCTGGATAACGCCGTGCAGCGGGCGCTGATCCTGCAGCAGGGCGGTGTCATTCAGGCTGAGGATTTCTGCCTGGCCGGCCCGGTAACCTTCGCCGCCGCGCCGACGCCTCAGGTGGTGCCAGTTGCGACTGGCGCCATGGAAGCGTCGCCCGAGGCGAGCAGCGGGGAAGGGGCGGGCGCCCTGGGTGAAGACCTGCGTCGCCGTGAGTTCCAGATGATCATCGACACCCTTCGTGCCGAGCGCGGCCGTCGCAAAGAGGCCGCCGAACGCCTCGGTATCAGCCCGCGTACGTTGCGCTACAAGCTGGCGCAGATGCGTGATGCGGGGATGGATGTCGAAGGGTTTCTGTTTGCATCCTGAGCAGGCGCGCGTGTCGGTGAGATGGATGCCTGCCTGACTGGAGCTGACGACAGATATTCGACAACCTGCTGATTTTCCAGAGAGTGTGATGCCGTCTTCGTGAGCAAGCTCACTCCCGCAGGGACTGCGCCTGATAGGGCATCGCGCGGTGTCAATGCGTGAAGCGCCTCTTCGTTTACGTGTCCGTTTAAATACCCATCCGAACACTTTCATCAAACGTGGCATATCGCCGCTATTGGTCTGGCACCCTTGTTGCTAATGCTTAGGTAACCGCTGAATCCGTGTCAAAAATTTGCGGCCCTTTTGAGAGAAACGTCATGACCCAAGGTGTTGAATTTAATCGCTTGATGTTGGACATGCGCTCCATGCAGATGGACGCCATGGCTCAGCCCAAGGCCATCGCAGCGCCAGAACAGGCCGGTGCGAGCAGTTTCGCTGACATGCTCGGCATGGCGGTGAACAAGGTCAACGACACCCAGCAGGCGTCGAATCAGCTGTCGACCGCTTTCGAGATGGGCAAGAGCGGCGTGGACCTCACCGACGTGATGATCTCCTCGCAGAAAGCCAGCGTGTCGTTTCAGGCGCTGACCCAGGTACGCAACAAGCTGGTTCAGGCGTACCAAGACATCATGCAAATGCCGGTTTGAGGACGATTTAAGTCATGGCCGAAGCCGTCGTCGATAACGTACCCGCCAAAACGGGTGCGCCAGGAAGCAAGCCGCCAATGTTCGGGCTGGCCTTCCTGCAAAATCTCTCCGAGATGACCATGCTGCGTCAGGTCGGCCTCATGGTCGGTCTGGCTGCCAGCGTGGCGATTGGTTTTGCCGTCGTGCTTTGGTCGCAGCAGCCCGATTACAAGCCGCTCTATGGCAGCCTGTCGGGTGTCGATACCAAGCAGGTCATGGACACGTTGGCCCAGGCCGACATTCCCTACACCGTCGAGCCCAATTCCGGCGCGCTGCTGGTGAAGTCCGAGGACCTTTCCCGTGCCCGCATCAAGCTGGCGGGTGCCGGTATTGCCCAGACCGACGGCAACGTCGGTTTCGAAATTCTCGACAAGGATCAAGGCCTGGGGACCAGCCAGTTCATGGAGGCCACCCGTTACCGTCGTGGCCTCGAAGGTGAACTGGCGCGGACCATCTCCAGCCTGAACAACGTCAAGGGCGCTCGTGTTCACCTGGCGATTCCGAAGAGCTCGGTGTTCGTGCGTGACGATCGCAAACCCAGCGCTTCGATTCTGGTTGAGCTGTATGCCGGCCGTTCGCTGGAGCCGGGTCAGGTGCTGGCGATCATGAACCTGGTCGCCACCAGCGTCCCGGAACTGAACAAGTCGCAGATTTCTGTCGTCGATCAGAAGGGCAATCTGCTCTCCGATCAGGCCGAGAACTCCGAGCTGTCCATGGCCGGCAAGCAATTCGATTACACCCGCCGCATGGAAAGCATGCTGACTCAGCGCGTGCAGAACATTCTGCAGCCGGTGCTGGGCAATGACCGCTACAAGGCAGAAGTGTCGGCAGACGTTGATTTCAGCGCCGTCGAATCCACCGCCGAAAGCTTCAACCCGGACACGCCTGCGCTGCGCAGTGAGCAGACGGTCAACGAACAGCGCTCCAGCAGCAGCGGTTCAGGGGGCGTACCCGGTGCGCTGAGCAACCAGCCGCCAGGCCCGGCAACGGCGCCACAGAACGCCGCCGCCGGTGCTGCCGGAGCCGCGGGCGCCATCGCCCCGGGCCAACCGCTGCTCGACGCCAACGGCCAACAGATCATGGACCCGGCCACCGGTCAGCCGATGCTGGCGCCGTACCCGGCGGACAAGCGTAACCAGTCGACCAAGAACTTCGAGCTCGACCGTTCCATCAGCCACACCAAGCAGCAGCAGGGCAAGGTCAATCGCCTGTCGGTCGCCGTGGTGGTCGATGATCAGGTCAAGGTCAACCCGGCCAATGGCGAAACCACCATGGTGCCGTGGACCGCCGAGCAACTGGCGCGCTTCACCCGTCTGGTGCAGGACGCCGTCGGCTTCGATGCCAGCCGTGGCGACAGCGTCAGCGTGATCAACGTGCCGTTCTCCACCGATCGCGGCGAAGTCATCCCGGATATTCCGTTCTACTCGCAGTCGTGGTTCTGGGACATCGTCAAACAGGCCATGGGCGTGCTGTTCATCCTGGTGCTGGTGTTCGGTGTGCTCCGTCCGGTGCTCAAGGGCATCACCAATCCGCAAGGCAAGCGCCTCGACGGCGACTCCGAGCTGGGCGGTATGGTCGGGATGGACGGTGAATTGGCAAACGACCGCGTCAGTCTGGGCGGTCCGCAAAGTATTCTGTTGCCGAGCCCTACCGAGGGTTATGACGCACAGCTCAACGCAATCAAGAGCCTTGTGGCCGAGGATCCGGCGCGTGTAGCCCAGGTCGTCAAAGAGTGGATCAACGCTGATGAGTGATAGAGCTGCTGCACTTAAATTGACCCGCGTGGACAAGGCCGCGATTCTGCTCCTCACCCTGGGTGAGACGGACGCCGCGCAGGTCTTGCGTCACATGGGACCCAAAGAGGTTCAACGGGTGGGCGTGGCCATGGCGCAGATGCGCAATGTGCACCGCGAGCAGGTCGAACAGGTGATGAGCGAGTTCGTCGACGTGGTCGGCGATCAGACCGGTGTCGGCATCGGCTCGGACGGCTACATCCGCAAGATGCTCACCCAGGCACTGGGCGAGGACAAGGCCAACGGCCTGATCGACCGGATTCTGCTGGGCGGCAACACCAGCGGTCTCGACAGCCTGAAGTGGATGGAACCGCGCGCGGTGGCCGACGTCATCCGTTTCGAGCACCCGCAGATTCAAGCCATCGTCGTCGCCTACCTGGACGCCGATCAGGCCGGTGAAGTGCTGAGCCACTTCGACCACAAAGTGCGCCTGGACATCATCCTGCGCGTGTCGTCGTTGAACACCGTGCAGCCGGCGGCGCTGAAAGAATTGAACCAGATCCTCGAGAAGCAGTTCTCGGGCAACGCCAACACATCGCGTACTACCCTGGGCGGTATCAAGCGTGCGGCGGATATCATGAACTTCCTCGACAGCTCGATCGAAGGCCAGCTCATGGATTCGATCCGCGAAGTGGACGAAGACCTGTCGACGCAGATCGAAGACCTCATGTTTGTCTTCAACAACCTCTCCGACGTCGACGACCGCGGGATTCAGGCCTTGCTGCGCGAAGTCTCCTCCGATGTGCTGGTACTGGCACTGAAGGGCTCGGACGACGCCATCAAAGAAAAGATTTTCAAGAACATGTCCAAACGTGCCGCCGAACTGCTGCGCGACGACCTGGAAGCCAAAGGCCCGGTTCGCGTCAGCGATGTGGAAGGCGCCCAGAAAGAAATTCTCACCATTGCCCGTCGTATGGCGGAGGCCGGGGAGATCGTTCTTGGCGGCAAAGGTGGCGAGGAAATGATTTAAGCGTAGGTGCCGTTGATGTCCAGCTCCGATAAAGCACCACCCAGTGAGCTCATCCGCGCCCAGGATTTGCGCGGGATCGACGTCTGGGCCTTGCCCAGCTTCGACCCGCACGTGGAAGCACCCGAGCCGGAACCGGTTATCGAGGAAGCCGAGCTCGCCGAAAGCGAAGAAGTACCGCTGGAAGAAGTCCAGCCGATGACCCTGGAAGAGTTGGAAAGCATCCGTCAGGACGCCTACAACGAGGGGTTTGCCATCGGCGAAAAAGAGGGTTTTCACAGCACTCAGCTCAAGGTTCGTCAGGAAGCGGAAGTGGCGCTGGCGGCCAAGCTCGACAGCATGGAAGTCCTGATGGGGCATCTGTTCGAACCCATCGCCGATCAGGATGCGCAGATCGAGAAATCGATGGTGTCGCTGGTCGAGCATGTGGTCCGCCAGGTCATTCAGCGCGAGCTCAAAACCGACTCCAGCCAGATCGGCACGGTGCTACGCGAAGCCTTGCGGCTGCTGCCGATGGGCGCGGCCAACGTGCGCATTCTGGTCAATCCGCAGGACTTCGCGTTGGTCAAGGCCATGCGCGAGCGTCACGAAGAAACTTGGCGCATTCTCGAGGACGAGACGCTGCAGCCGGGTGGTTGCCGGGTCGAGAGTGAGCACAGCCGCATCGACGCCACGGTCGAGGCGCGGATCAGTCAGGCCCTTGGCAAAATGTTCGACCAGTTGCACGAGCAGGCCCTGCACCCGGCGCCGCCCGATGTGACGATCGAACTGGAAGAGGCGCTCCAGAGCGCCGAGAAAACCACTTACCCACTGGGTGCTGTCGATGCGCCTTGAACGCACCAGTTTCGCCAAGCGCCTGAGCACGTACCCTGACGCGATCTCCCTGCCTACGCAGCCGATCGTCGAAGGACGGCTGCTGCGCATGGTCGGCCTGACCCTCGAAGCCGAGGGCCTGCGCGCCGCCATGGGCAGCCGTTGCATGGTGATCAATGACGGCAGTCATCACCCGGTCGAAGTTGAAGCCGAAGTCATGGGTTTTGCCGGCAGCAAGGTGTTCCTGATGCCGGTCGGCAGCGTCTCCGGCATTGCGCCCGGCGCCCGCGTCGTGCCGCTGCCGGACACCGGCCGTCTGCCGATGGGCATGACCATGCTCGGCCGCGTCCTCGACGGCGCCGGTCGTCCTCTCGACGGCAAGGGCGGGATGAAAGCCGAAGACTGGGTGCCGATGGACGGCCCGACCATTAACCCGCTCAAGCGCAACCCCATCAGCCAGCCGCTTGACGTGGGCATTCGCTGCATCAACGGTTTGTTGACGGTCGGGCGCGGCCAGCGTCTGGGCCTGTTCGCCGGTACGGGCGTGGGCAAGAGTGTGCTGCTGGGGATGATGACCCGCTTCACCGAGGCCGACATCATCGTCGTCGGGCTGATCGGCGAACGGGGCCGCGAGGTGAAGGAATTCATCGAGCACAGCCTGGGCGAGGAGGGCCTCAAGCGTTCGGTCGTCGTGGCCTCTCCGGCGGATGATGCGCCGTTGATGCGTCTGCGCGCCGCGATGTATTGCACGCGTATCGCCGAGTATTTTCGCGACAAGGGCAAGAACGTCCTGTTGCTGATGGATTCGCTGACGCGTTTCGCCCAGGCCCAGCGGGAAATCGCCCTGGCCATCGGCGAGCCGCCTGCGACCAAAGGGTATCCACCGTCGGTGTTCGCCAAGCTGCCCAAGCTGGTGGAGCGCGCCGGTAACGCCGAGGCGGGCGGTGGCTCGATCACCGCGTTCTACACCGTCTTGTCCGAAGGCGACGACCAGCAGGACCCGATCGCTGACTCGGCCCGGGGCGTGCTCGACGGCCACATCGTGCTGTCGCGGCGGCTGGCCGAAGAAGGCCATTACCCGGCCATCGATATCGAAGCGTCGATCAGCCGGGTGATGCCGTCTGTGGTCGATCCGCAGCACATGGTGCAGGCGCAGTATTTCAAGCAGTTGTGGTCGCGCTATCAGCAGAGCCGCGATTTGATCAGTGTCGGCGCGTACGTGGCCGGCGGCGATCGCGAGACGGATCTGGCGATTTCGCTGCAGCCGCAGCTGGTGAAGTATTTGCGCCAGGGCTTGCAGGAGAACGAGAGCATGCAGAGCAGTGAGGAGCAGTTGGCGAAGATTTTCAATCCTCAGGCCGGCGGTTAATCGGCCATGGCTCTGAGTCGCGCAGGCCGTCTGGCGCCGGTGGTCGAGATGGCCGAAAAGGTCGAGAAGGCTGCCGTCCAGCGTCTGGGGCATTTTCAGGGGCAGGTGCGGCTGGCTGAAACCAAGTTGGGTGAGCTGGATAAATTTCGTTCTGATTATCAGCAGCAGTGGATCGACAAGGGCGCCCATGGGGTGTCGGGTCAGTGGCTGATGAATTATCAGCGCTTTCTCAATCAGTTGGAGACGGCGGTGGCGCAGCAGCGTCAGAGTCTGGCGTGGCATCAGAATAATTTGAACAAGGCGCGCGAAGAGTGGCAGAAGGCGTATGCGCGGGTGGAGGGGCTGCGTAAGTTGGTGCAGCGGTATATCGATGAGGCGCGCGCGCTGGAAGATAAACGCGAGCAGAAATTGCTGGATGAGTTGGTTCAGCGACTCCCTAGGACCGAGCAGTTTTAAGGGCATCTGCCTGGGGGCAGATTGTTTCGCCTTCGGCGAGTTACTTTTAAAAAGCACTAAAAGTAACCAAAAGTGCCTGCTCCTGGTTTGGCCCTCCTGCGTCGGGTTCCCTCGCTCCGGTCTTGCTCCGTGGGCCCGCGCCGAACGGACATCCATGTCCTGACGGCGCTCTCGCCGCATCCATGCGGCTCGGCCCACTGCGCAAAACCTGCGCTCGGCCTGCACCCAAGTCGCGTTTTGTGGTGTTTGGACCTTTTGTGTAGGAAGAGCAAAAGCGAGGGCAACGGCAACGGCAACGGCGAGGACAACGACATAGTGGGACCGGCTTTAGCCGGGAAGCTTTTGATCTGCTTTTGATCTGCTTTTGATTTTCGTACACAAAAATCCCAAACACCGCCAATCGCGACTTGGGTGCAGGCTGAACGCAGACTACGCGGAGTGGGTCGAGCGGCATGGATGCCGCGAGAGCGCCGTCAGGACATGGATGTCCGTTCGGCGCGGCCCCACGGAGCGTCGTCGGAGTGAGGGTATTCCGACGAAGGAGGAACCCAACCAGGAGCAAGCACCCTTGGTTACTTGGGGTGCTTTTCCAAGTAACTCGCCGAAGGCGAAATGTCTGCCGTGAGGCAGACGCTCTTGATCTAGAGCCCCTGAAACCCAAGTAAAAGCTAACGATTTGCAACGCCTCACAAGGGCTGCTAAAACTCAAGCGTCTGGCGCTGTTTCATACAAGGAATTTGCCAATGTCAGTAACCTCCGAACGCTCCGCCGATGGCCAAGAACTGACCATCACCATCAAAGGACGCTTCGATTTTTCGACGCACCAGGAATTCCGGAGCGCCTACGAACCCAAAGAAAAACAGGCCAGCCGCTACAAGGTCGACCTGAAAGACACCCACTACCTCGACAGCTCCGCGCTGGGCATGCTCCTGCTGCTGCGTGACCACGCCGGCGGCGAACGAGCCGATATCCAACTGGTCAACTGCAACAACGACGTCAAGAAAATCCTCGACATCTCCAACTTCTCCAAACTCTTCAACATCGTCATAACCGCCTGATGATCTCGTCTGCCTCCGATCGCCTGACGGTCCTCATCGCCGATGACAACGTCAGCGACCGGATGCTCCTGTCCGCCATCGTCAGCCGCCAGGGCCACGACGTTCTGACCGCCAGTGACGGCGCCGAAGCCGTCGGGCTGTTCGAGCGTCGGCGGCCGCAACTGGTGCTGATGGACGCGATGATGCCGGTCATGGACGGTTTCGAAGCGGCGCGCCAGATCAAGACGCTGGCGGGTGACGCGCTGGTGCCGATCATCTTCCTGACGTCGCTGACCGAAGGCGAAGACCTCGCCCGATGCCTCGACGCCGGCGGCGACGACTTCGTTGCCAAGCCCTACAACCAAGTGGTGCTGGCGGCGAAGATCAACGCCATGAACCGCCTGCGCGTGTTGCAGGAAACTGTGCTGCACCAGCGCGACCTGATCACCCGCCACCATAAATACCTGCTCAACGAGCAGCGCGTGGCCAAGGCCGTGTTTGATCAGATTGCCCACTCCGGGTGCCTGAGCTCGCGCAACATCCGCTACCTGCAATCGCCCTACGCGCTGTTCAACGGCGACCTGCTGCTGGCCGCGTGGTCGCCGTCCGGCAACATGCACCTGCTGCTGGGGGATTTCACCGGCCATGGCTTGCCCGCTGCGGTAGGCGCCATGCCCTTGGCCGAGGTGTTCTACGGCATGACCGCCAAAGGGTACGGTTTGCCCGAAACCCTGCGGGAGATGAACGCCAAGCTCAAACGCATCCTGCCGGTCGACATGTTCTGCTGCGCCGCGCTGCTGTGCCTGAACTTCAAGCAGCAGCTGGTCGAGGTGTGGAACGGCGGCCTGCCGGATGGTTACCTGCTGCATGGCGATGGCCGGCCGCACACGCCGCTGATTTCGGCGAACGTGCCCCTCGGTGTGTTGAGCGCCGGCAGTTTCGACGACAACACCCAGGTGTATCCCTTCGGGCCGGGGGGTCGGGTGTTTCTGCTGTCCGACGGCGTTGTCGACAGCACCGGTCAGGACGGCGAGCTGTTCGGCGCCCGGCGTCTGCAAAATGTGCTGGTGAGCAATCGCAACCCGGCGCTGCTGATCGAAGAAGTGCAGTGGGCCCTGGCGCGGTTTCGCGGCCAGGCGCGGGACGACGTGAGCATGGTCGAGGTGGCATTCACCGAGCCTGACTTGCTCGGCCCGCCCTCGGTCATTTATACCGACAGCGGCGATTCCAGTCCGCTGGATTGGTGCGCTTCGTTCGAGTACCGCGCGGCAACGCTCAAGCGCTTCAATCCCCTGCCTTATCTGCTGCAACTGCTGCAGGAAGTCCATGGCTTGCGCATGCAGAGCAGCGAGCTGTATATCGTGTTGTCGGAGCTGTACAGCAATGCGCTGGAACACGGAGTGCTCGGGCTCGACTCGGCGTTGAAGCGCGACGCCGCAGGTTTTGGGCTTTACTACCAGCAGCGCGCCGAACGCCTGGATTGTCTGGTGGAGGGTTTTATCCGCATCGATTTCCAGATCGTCCCGGACGGCGAGGGCGGTCGCCTGACAGTGCGGGTGCAGGACAGCGGTGCGGGTTTCGATTCCGATCGGGTGCTGGCGCTGCCGCCTGCGGTCACCCAATTGTCCGGGCGCGGCCTTGCGCTGGTCCGGCAGCTCAGCGACCGCTGCCAGTGGTCCGATGAGGGGCGGACGGCCAGCGTGGAATTTGCGTGGGAGGGTCTGGCATAATCCGCGCGTCTTGATCAAGGAGTGAACAAGTGTCGAATAATCCTGTGGACTTCAACGTGCTCAGCACGCTGCGTGACGTGATGGAAGCGGAATACCCGGCGCTGCTGCAGGTGTTCATTTCCGATTCCGTCAATCGGGTCAACGACATGACCCTGCTGTTGCGTGACCCTTCCTTCACTGCCGCCTCCACCGCCTCGCTGCAACGCCTCGGCCTCATGGCCCACAGCTTCAAAGGCAGCACCGGCAACATGGGCGCCACGCACTTGTCCGAACTCTGCCTGCAACTGGAAGAACAGGGGCGCGGGTTGGTGGCCGCGGACGACGCCCGGATAAGGCGGCTGGTGTCCGAGATCAAGGAGGAATTCTGCGCCGTCAGGAAGATTTTCGAAGACGAACTGCAGCTCTGCCATGCCAGCCACTGAGCCGGGTATCCCCAACCCGGCTTTCAACCTCTGACCCACCTTTAATCCAGCCAGTCGGCGCACTTGGCCCGCCATTTGCTTTGTCTCTGTGTAATTGCGCTCTTGCGGAGATTCACATGGCCCTCGCCAACAACCCATTACTGACGGCTTTGACAGCGGCCAAAGTCCAGAAAGCCGGGAATACCTCGGCGGCAAAGGCGCCGGACCCCGTCAAGCACAACACTTCCAGCTTCTCTGACGTGTTCGCCAAGCAGGCGCCGGTCAAGTCCCACAGCGCGGACAACGCGACGGCAAAAGCGGCAAGCGCCAAGAGTTCGGCAGCGGACGACAAGCCCGCCGTCAGCCATACGTCTGCCGCCGATGACAAGACCGTTGCCGATAACGGCAATGGGTTGCCTGCCAAGCCGGTGAACGGCAAAGCGGACGATGAGCCCGGCGCGGGCAAGGGCCACGCCGACGATAAGGACGACGCCTCCGACACCGGCCAGGATCCGACGGTGGCGGATGCGCCTTCGGTCGATCCCGTGCTTGACCCGACACTGGCCGTGACGCCGGCGGTTCAAGAGCCTGTGGCCGTCGCGCCTGCCGTTGAGCCCGTGGTGGATCCGGCGCTTCTCGCCTCCGCGCTGCCCGTGATGCCGCCTCCTGCGGTGCAAGCGACGACCGACGCGACCGACGCAGCCGGCGACGATTTCGATCCCTCTGCCGATCCGCTGGAAGGCTTGACCGCCGTGCAAGTTGCCCTGGAAAACAAGGCGCAGCAGACGGCGCAGAATAACGGCGTGCATGGCGACGGCAAAGGCGGGGGCAAGCAAGACCCGAACGCCGATCCTTCGCAGCTGCTGGCCAATAACCTGGCGGCGCTGGGTGACCAGCCCGTGGACAAGAGCACCACCGAAGGCGGCGGCGACAAAGCATTCAGCGGCCTGCTGGCTGACGGTCTGAAAGACGTGAAGGGCGCCACCAGCGATACGCGGATGGATAACTTCGCCGATCGACTGGCGGCCTTGTCCCAGGCCGCTCAGGTGAAGAACACCTCGGCGTCGGCCCCGGCCACGCCACTGCTCAATCAGCCACTGGCGATGAATCAGGGGGGATGGACCGAAGGCGTGGTCAACCGCGTGATGTACCTGTCGAGCCAGAACCTCAAGCAGGCGGACATTCAGCTGGAGCCCGCTGAATTGGGCCGTCTGGACATCCGCGTCAATATGGCGGCGGACCAGCAGACCCAGGTCACCTTCATGAGTGCCCATGTCGGCGTGCGCGAAGCGCTGGAAAGCCAGATGTCGCGCCTGCGTGATTCCTTCGTTCAGCAGGGCATGGGTCAGGTCAACGTCAATGTCTCCGACCAGTCCCAGGGCTGGCAGCAACAGGCTCAACAGCAGTCGGGCGGTGACGGGCAACGCAACGGCGGCAGTGACCGCAGCAGCGGTGTCGGCGGCAGCGACCTCATCGCCGACGGAGCTCCGGTGGATGCCGCTTCGGCCGCTGCCAACGCACCGCTGACTGTCGTGGGGTCCAGCGCGGTCGACTACTACGCTTGAAAACGCCCTGCCAACGCTTGGGCGTTGTCAGTAGCGGCAAGTGGTTAGCGGCAAGCGGCAAGTAAAGGCAAGATCAAAGGCGGTAGTGCGTGGGAGACCCCGGTTTCTCGGGCGCTGCCGCTTTTTGCTGTTACTTGCCGCTCATTACTTGCAGCTTGAAGCCGCCCATGTGGCACAACCCTTGCTCTTCCTCTGTCACGCAACACCGAACCCCTTGGATAGTGACGGATTATTGGCATGGCAAAGAGTGACGACGCAGCAGTGGCGGACCCTGCAAAAAAGGGCAAGTTGAAAGTCATCATCCTCATCGTGGTGGGGCTGCTGCTGGCCGTTGGTGTGTCGGTAGGCGCGACCTGGTTCATCATGCACAAGGCCGAGAGCAAGCCGGATGCAGCTGCCATTGCCGAAGCGGCGAATGCCAAAAAAGAGGCGATCTTCGAACCTCTGACGCCACCCTTCGTCGTCAACTACAACGTCAATGGCCGTCAGCGCTACATGCAGGTCAGCATCACCTTACTGGCCCGTGACAAGGCCGACCTCGAAGCGTTGAAAGCGCACATGCCGGTCATCCGTAATAACCTGGTGATGATGTTCTCCGGTCAGCCATTCGATACCATCGCAACGCCGGTGGGCATGGAAATGCTGCGCCAGAAGGCGGCAGCCGTGGTCCAGGAAGTGGGCCAGAAAGAGCTGAACAAGAGCGTGATCGAACAGGTACTTTTCACTAACTACGTACTGCAGTAGGACCACGACATGGCCGTGCAAGACCTGCTGTCCCAGGATGAGATCGACGCGCTGTTGCATGGCGTCGACGACGGTCTGGTACAGACCGATAGCGTTGCCGACCCCGGCAGCGTAAAGAGTTACGACCTGACCAGTCAGGATCGCATCGTCCGCGGGCGCATGCCGACCCTGGAAATGATCAACGAGCGTTTCGCCCGTTACACCCGCATCAGCATGTTCAACCTGCTGCGTCGCTCGGCCGATGTGGCCGTGGGGGGCGTGCAGGTGATGAAGTTCGGCGAATACGTGCACTCGCTGTACGTGCCGACCAGTCTCAATCTGGTCAAGATCAAACCCCTGCGTGGCACCGCGCTGTTCATCCTCGACGCCAAACTGGTGTTCAAGCTGGTGGACAACTTCTTTGGCGGCGACGGCCGTCACGCCAAGATCGAAGGGCGTGAATTCACCCCGACCGAGCTGCGCGTGGTGCGCATCGTGCTGGATCAGGCCTTCATTGATTTGAAGGAAGCCTGGCAGGCGATCATGGAAGTCAACTTCGAGTACATCAACTCGGAAGTGAACCCGGCCATGGCCAACATCGTCGGCCCGAGCGAAGCCATCGTGGTGTCCACGTTCCATATCGAACTGGACGGCGGTGGCGGCGATCTTCACGTGACCATGCCGTATTCGATGATCGAGCCGGTGCGCGAAATGCTCGATGCCGGTTTCCAGTCGGATGTCGACGATCAGGACGAACGCTGGGTCAACGCGCTCAAGCAGGACGTGCTCGACGTGTCGGTGCCGTTGCGCGTCGCAGTCGCCACGCGTCAGCTCAAACTGCGCGACATCCTGCACATGCAGCCGGGCGACGTGATTCCGGTCGATCTCCCGGAACACTTGGTCATGCGCGCCAACGGCGTGCCGTCCTTCAAGGTCAAACTGGGTTCGCACAAGGGCAACCTCGCCCTGCAAGTCGTCGAACCCATAGAACGCCGGTGACCCTCCGTCGCCGGCAAAACGAATGCGCTGCGTAAACGAATCACAGTTCCCCGAGGACAACCATGGCTAATGACAACGAAATGAACTCCGCTGACGACCAGGCTCTGGCCGACGAGTGGGCGGCTGCACTGGGTGAGGCCGGGGACGGGCAAGCGGACATCGACGCGCTGCTGGCGGCCGACGCCGGCAACAACGCCAATCGCATGACGATGGAAGAGTTTGGCGGCCTGCCGAAAAGCAACGGCGCGGTCAGCCTGGACGGCCCGAACCTGGACGTGATCCTTGATATCCCGGTGTCGATTTCCATGGAAGTGGGCAGCACCGACATCAACATCCGCAACCTGCTGCAGCTCAACCAGGGCTCGGTGATCGAGCTGGACCGTCTGGCTGGCGAGCCGCTGGACGTGCTGGTCAACGGCACCCTGATCGCCCACGGCGAAGTGGTTGTGGTGAACGAAAAGTTCGGCATCCGTCTGACCGACGTGATCAGCCCGAGCGAACGTATCAAGAAGCTGCGTTAAGTGCGCGGCCTGTTCAGAACCCTGTCGAGCCTGCCGCTGCTGGCATTGTCCTGGGCGGTGATGGCGGCCGATCCGGCGACGCCGGCCGCGCCTGCTGCGACGACAGCGACGACGGCGGCGAGCACCACGCCAGCGGTCGCCGCGCCGGTGGCCGGAACCCTGAACGGCGGGATCGGCGGCCAGCTGCTGCAGCTGGTGCTGGGTCTGCTGCTGGTGATCGGGCTGATCTTCGTACTGGCCTGGCTGATGCGTCGGGTGCAGCGCGCCGGGCCGGCGGGCAATCAGGTGATCAAACTGGTGGGCTCCCGCGCCCTGGGGACTCGCGATCGGCTGGTGCTGGTGCAGGTCGGCAACGAACAGGTTCTGCTCGGCGTCTCCCCCGGGAGCATCACTGCGTTGCACGTGATGAACGAGCCGGTTGACGTGCCTGACCCACAAAGCGTCCAGCCGGAATTCGCAAAGCGCCTGCTGGAAGCGCTGGGCAACAAGGGCGGAGCGGGGCAACGCACAGGCAAGAATATTTTCGGTGGCGCAGGTAAGAAAGCAGGTACGCCAGGCACGACGGGCGCGACACGTACTACGGATCAGAAGGACACGAACTGATGCGCATTGTTTTGACGCTGCTGCTGTTGCTTGCAGCGCCGCTGGCGTTCGGCGCCGATCCGTTGTCGATCCCGGCCATCACGCTGGGCACCGGCGCCAACGGCCAGCAGGAATATTCGGTCAGCCTGCAGATCCTGCTGATCATGACCGCGCTGAGCTTCATCCCGGCGTTCGTCATGCTGATGACCAGCTTCACGCGGATCATCATCGTCTTCTCGATCCTGCGGCAGGCCCTCGGCCTGCAACAGACGCCGTCCAACCAGATCCTCACCGGCATGGCGCTGTTCCTGACCCTGTTCATCATGGCGCCGGTGTTCGACCGGGTGAACAACGATGCCCTGCAGCCGTACCTGGCGGAAAAACTCACCGCCCAGGACGCCGTGGCCAAGGCCGAAGTGCCGATCAAGGATTTCATGCTGGCGCAGACCCGCTCCAGCGACCTGGAGCTGTTCATGCGCCTGTCCAAGCGCACCGACATTGCGACCCCTGATGCGGCGCCGCTGACGATTCTGGTGCCGGCGTTCGTCACCTCGGAATTGAAAACCGCGTTCCAGATCGGCTTCATGATTTTCATCCCCTTCCTGATCATCGATCTGGTGGTGGCGAGCATCCTGATGGCCATGGGCATGATGATGCTGTCGCCGCTGATCATTTCCCTGCCGTTCAAAATCATGCTGTTCGTGCTGGTGGATGGCTGGGCGCTGATCATCGGCACCCTGGCCGGCAGCTTTGGTGGTGTATGAATTCGTCTGACGTGGAGTGCGCAGCATGACCCCGGAAGTAGCTGTCGACCTGTTTCGCGAAGCGCTGTGGCTGACCACGACCATGGTCGCCATTCTGGTGGTGCCGAGCCTGATCGTCGGCCTGATCGTCTCGATGTTCCAGGCCGCAACGCAGATCAACGAACAGACCTTGAGCTTTCTGCCACGCCTGTTGGTCATGCTGGTCACGCTGATCGTGGTCGGCCCGTGGATGGTGCGCACCTTCATGGAGTACATCACCAATCTGTACACCAGCATTCCCCAAGTGATCGGCTGACCCCTCGATGGAACCTGTGCTGGCGTTGACCGACACCCAGATCAGCACATGGGTGGCGGCGTTCATGCTGCCGCTGTTTCGCATCGGCGCGCTGCTGATGACCATGCCGATCATCGGTACCACGCTGGTGCCCAAGCGGGTTCGGCTGTATTTCGCGCTGGCGATCACGGTCGTTGTCGCGCCGAGCCTGCCGCCCATGCCCGCCGTGCATGCGCTGGACCTCAGTGGGCTGCTGCTGATCGCGCAGCAGATCCTCATCGGCGCCGGCATGGGCCTGTCGCTGCAGCTGTTTTTCCAGGCATTCGTCATCGCCGGACAGATCATCGGGATTCAGATGGGCATGGGCTTCGCGTCCATGGTCGACCCGGTCAACGGCGTGTCGGTGGCGACCATCGGGCAGTTCCTCACCATGCTCGTGACCCTGTTGTTCCTGGCCATGAATGCCCACCTGGTGGTGTTCGAAATCCTCATCGAGAGCTTCACCACCTTGCCGGTGGGGCAAGGCATCAGTACCTCGGACATCTGGCTGCTGGTGATGCGTCTGGGCTGGGTGCTCGGCGCGGCACTGGTGCTGGTACTGCCGGCCATCGCGGCGCTGTTGGTGGTGAACATCGCCATGGGCGTGATGACCCGCGCGGCGCCACAGCTGAATATCTTTTCGATCGGTTTTCCGCTGACGCTGGTGCTGGGCATGGTGATTCTGTGGATCACCCTCGGCGACATTCTCAATCAATACCAACCGCTGGCGGTCGACGCCCTGCAGTTGCTCAGAGACCTGGTCAAGGCGCGCTGACATGGCCGAAAGCGAGAGTGGTCAGGACAAAACAGAAGACCCCACGGACAAACGCAAACGCGACGCCCGGGAGAAGGGCGAGATCGCCCGCTCCAAGGAGCTGAACACGGTTGTGGTGATGATTGTGGGCGCGGCGGGGCTGCTGGCGTTTGGCGGCTCCATGGCGGAAATGATGATGCAGCTGATGCGCGACAACTTCACCATCACCCGCGAGGCGATTCTCGACGAGCGCAGCATGGCGATCATGCTGATGGCTTCGGGCAAAGCCGCGTTGCTGTCGGTGCAGCCGATTCTGCTGGCGTTGACCGTGGCGGCATTCGTCGGCCCCATTTCCCTCGGCGGCTGGCTGTTTGCCGCCGGCTCCCTGGCACCCAAGTTCAGCCGCATGAACCCGGCCGCCGGCATCAAGCGGATGTTCTCGCCCAAGGCGCTGATTGAGCTGTTGAAGTCGTTTGCGAAGTTTTTGATTGTGCTGGCGGTGGCGCTGGTGGTGCTGATGAAGGACAAGGCCGACCTGGTGTCCATCTCCAAGGAGCCAGTGGAGATGGCGGTGGTGCACAGTTTGCAGCTGGTGGGCTGGAGCACGCTGTGGATGGCGATGGGCCTGTTGATCATCGCGGCGATCGATGTGCCGGTGCAGTTGTGGGAGTCGCACAAGAAGCTGCTGATGACCAAGCAGGAGGTGCGCGATGAGCACAAGGACAGTGAGGGGCGGCCGGAGGTCAAGCAGCGGATTCGTCAGTTGCAGCGGGATATGTCGCAGCGGCGGATGATGGCGGCGATTCCGGAGGCGGATGTGATTATCACGAACCCGACGCATTATGCGGTGGCGCTCAAATATGACGCTGAGCGGGGCGGGGCGCCGATTCTGTTGGCCAAGGGCAGTGATTTCATGGCGCTGAAGATTCGGGAGATTGCGGCGCAGCATGAGATTTTGTTGTTGCAGTCGCCGGCGCTGGCGCGGTCGATTTATTACAGCACGGAGTTGGATCAGGAGATTCCGGCGGGGTTGTATCTGGCGGTGGCGCAGGTGTTGGCGTATGTGTATCAGATTCGGCAGTACCGGGCGGGGCGTGGCAAGCGGCCTGATCCGTTGAGGGATAATTTGCCGATTCCGCCGGATTTGAGGCGTGATTCGTAAAGGGGATTACCGTAAAGGGCATACGTAAAGGGGACTGATTTATTTACAGCGCTTCACCGTAAATTAATCTGTCCCCGATTGCGCGGAGCGGCTGGGAGAGGTCTGCCTAACGGCAGACATTTCGCCTTCGGCGAGTTACTTGGAAAGGCACCCCAAGTAACCAAGGGTGCTTGCTCCTGGTTGGGCCCTTCCTTCGTCAGGGTTCCTTCACTCCGGTCTCGCTCCGTGGGCCCGCGCCGAACGGGCATCCATGCCCTGACGGCGCTCTCGCCGCATCCCTGCGGCTCGGCCCACTGCGCGAAACCTGCGTTCAGCCTGCACCCAAGTCGCGTTTGGCGGCGTTTGAGCTATTTGCGCAAGCAGATCAAAAGCAGATCAAAAGCGCGCGTTGTAGGACCGGCTTCAGCCGGGAAGCTTTTGATTCAGATCGTTCCCACGCTCCGCGTGGGCATGCATCCCTTGACGCTCCGCGTCACTCGCTTTGCGGACACTTTCATCCTCGCTCAGATAATTTTTTTTCAAATCCCTGCATCCAGTTCGTTCTCCCCCGGGTAGTACAAGAAGTGGCGATGGCTGCTGACCTGTTTATCTAATGGAGAGATGGCATGAACGCTAAAAAATTGCTGGGTTCGTTCGGTGTTTCATTGGCAGCCACTTGCCTGCTGGCCACGGCGCCGGCGGCGTACGCACAGATGGCGTTGCCGGACGCGGTGAAGGTTCCGGACGGTCACAAGATTGCGATGGAGACGGTGGGCGTGGGCGAGATCACCTATGAGTGCCGCGACAAGCCCAACGCTGCCGGCCAGACCGAATGGACGTTTGTCGGTCCGAAAGCGGTGTTGAATGATCGCAGCGGCAAGCAGGTCGGCACGTACTTCGGGCCACCGGCGACCTGGCAGGCCGCTGACGGTTCGAAGATCACCGGTACGCAACTCGCCGTGGCCCCCGCCGGCACTGGCGACATTCCGTATCAGTTGGTGAAAGCCAACCCTGCAGAAGGCAAGGGCGCGATGAGCAAGGTCAGTTACATCCAGCGAGTGGCGACCAAAGGCGGTGTCGCGCCGAAGATGGAGTGCTCGATGGCGACCAAGGGCAAGCAAGAAATCGTGAAATACCAGGCGGACTATATTTTCTGGGCTGCCAAGTAGACCAACGTCCCACGTCATGCAGCGTCGCTGGCGCACAAAGTCATCTACGCTGCACCGACGCAACCCCGGCCTCTGGGTCGGGGTATTTCTTTTCGTTGGCGGTTGAGCATTTTGTCCTTACCTGAAGACTGTTTTGACTACGAAGCCTGTCTGGCGGCCTGCGCCCGAGGTGAGCAGCAGGCCTTGCACGACCTCTACACCCAGGAGAGCGCACGCCTGCTCGGCGTCGCCATGCGGATCGTCCGCACCGACGCGCTGGCCGAGGACATCGTGCACGACGCCTTCCTCAAAATCTGGACCCGCGCCGGCAGTTTCGACCCGGCGCGAGGCACGGCCCGTGGCTGGATCTTCAGCGTGACCCGGCACCTGGCGCTGAACTTCATGCGTGATAGCGCGCACATTGTTCAGGTCAGCGAGCAGAGCGAAAGCGCGTTGCTGGCGGACGCCGCATTGGACGTCACAACCGATGTCGACACCTTTGAATACCGCTCCCGCTCAGGGCGCGTCTATGGATGCCTTGAACAACTGGAACCGGCGCGTCGCAACTGCATTCTTCATGCGTACGTCGACGGCTATTCGCACTCGGAGATCTCGCAGAAAGTGGGCGCGCCGCTGGGCACGGTGAAAGCCTGGATCAAACGCAGTCTGGTGGCATTGCGGGAGTGCATGGGATGACAGGCTATCCGTCGAAAGACAGCGCCAATGAACTGGACGCACTGGCCAGCGAGTACGTGTTAGGCACACTGCCGGCCGAGCAACGACTCGACGTCCAGAGCCGCCTCGCCACGGACACCGATTTGCGCGCAGCGGTGGACGCGTGGGAAGGGCGCCTGCTGGCCTTGACTGAGCTGGCCGAACCGCAAAGCCCAAGCCCACGACTGTGGGATCGAATCGCGCGCAGCGTCAGTAGCCACGACCGCCGAGCCCCTGAAGTAGCGCCTCCCGTGAAACCGCATTCATGGTGGGATCTTCTGCCGTTGTGGCGCGGACTTGCCGGCGCCGGTCTTTTTGCCACGCTGCTGCTGGCCACCATGCTGGTGACCCGGACAGCACCGGTAAACCCCACGACCTACCTCGTCGTCCTCGTCGCCCCACAGAACCAGGCCCCCGGCTGGGTGATTCAGGCCAGCAACCCGGAAGAAATCCAGTTGATACCCCTGGGCGCCACCCCAGTCCCGACCGACAAAGCCCTCCAGTTCTGGACCAAGGCCGACGGCTGGCAGGGCCCCGTGTCCCTGGGCCTGGTCAAACCCGGCCAGACCCTCTCCGTCCCCGTAAACAAACTGCCGCCCCTGCAACCCAACCAACTCTTCGAACTCACCCTCGAAAACCCCAACGGCTCCCCGACCGGCAAGCCCACCGGGCCGATTCAATTCATCGGGCGCGCTGTGAAAGTGATCTAGCGCTTGGTGGGGACAAGCGCCTGGCGGGGACAGATTAATTTACGGTGAAGCGCTGTAAATAAATCAGTCCCCTCGAGCCCCCCAACGGCTCCCCGACCGGCAAGCCCACCGGGCCGATTCAATTCATCGGGCGGGCCGTGAAAGTGATCTAGCGCTTGGTGGGGACAAGCGCTTGGCGGGGACAGATTAATTTACGGTGAAGCGCTGTAAATAAATCAGTCCCCTCAAGGCGCCTTCGAGGCGATCAGCCGTGGGTGCGGGACGCCAGGCTTGCGGTGTCCCACCTGGCGCCTTCCCGGCTAAAGCCGGTCCTACCAAGCGTAAGCGCGCTTCTGATCTTCATGCACAAAAAGTCCAGACACCACCCATCGCGACTTGGGTGCAGGCTGAACGCAGACGACGCGCAGTGGGCCGAGCCGCATGGATGCGGCGAGAGCGCCGTCAGGACATGGATGTCCGTTCGGCGCGGGCCCACGGAGCGTCGTCGGAGTGAGGGAATCCCGACGGAGGAGGGACCTAGCCAGGAGCAGGCACCCTTGGTTACTTGGGGTGCTTTTGCAAGTAACTCGCCGAAGGCGAAACCGAGGCCGTTAGGCCGACGCTCTTGATCTTGATCCCCACCGCAGCGATGCAAAACCGTCGGACGACCACAAATCTAAATACTGGCACTCTGATATTTTCAACCTACTGTCAAATGTTGGACCCCTTCTTGCAATAACCCCGATACAACGCTTCGGCGTCAAAAGATTGATTTAACGCGCAGGTGCCCATCGGTGGAACGCTCACAACTCATCTCCCACGCCAGAACCGGATTGATCGGCCTGGGCCGTGGACAACTTGGCGTACCGCTACTGCTCCTCGTCATGCTCGCCATGATGATGCTGCCCATGCCGCCGTTCCTCCTGGACGTCTTCTTCACCTTCAACATCGCCCTGTCCATCGTCGTCCTGCTCGTCTGTATCTACGCCCTGCGGCCCCTCGACTTCTCCGTATTCCCGACCATCCTCCTCGTCGCCACCCTGCTGCGACTGGCCCTCAACGTCGCCTCCACCCGCGTCGTCATGCTCCACGGCCAGGACGGCCACGCCGCCGCCGGTAAAGTCATCCAGGCGTTCGGTGAAGTCGTCATCGGCGGCAACTACGTCGTCGGTATCGTCGTCTTCGCCATCCTCATGATCATCAACTTCGTCGTCGTCACCAAAGGTGCCGGGCGCATCTCCGAAGTGAGCGCGCGCTTCACCCTCGACGCCATGCCCGGCAAACAGATGGCCATCGACGCCGACCTCAACGCCGGCCTCATCGACCAGCCCGAAGCCAAACGCCGTCGCCTCGAAGTCGCCCAGGAAGCCGAGTTCTACGGCTCCATGGACGGTGCCAGCAAATTCGTCCGCGGTGACGCCATCGCCGGCCTGCTCATCCTCTTCATCAACCTCATCGGCGGCATGCTGGTGGGCATCCTGCAACACGGCATGACCTTCGGCGACGCCGGCAAGGTCTACGCGCTGCTGACCATCGGTGACGGTTTGGTGGCGCAATTGCCATCACTGCTGCTGTCCACCGCAGCCGCGATCATGGTGACCCGTGCGTCCGGTTCGGAAGAAATGGGCAAGCTGGTGGGCCGCCAGATGTTCGCCTCCCACAAGGCACTCGCTGTGTCCGCCGGGATCATGATCGTCATGGGCCTGGTCCCGGGCATGCCGCACTTCTCTTTCATCAGCCTCGGCCTGGTCGCCGCCGGCGGCGCGTACCTGCTGTGGAAGAAAGAGAACCAGGTCAAGCTCGCGGCGGTGCAGGAGGTCAAGCGTCAACAAGAGCTGCTGCCATCGCCGACCCGCGCGCAGGAATCCAAGGAGCTGGGCTGGGACGACGTCACCCCGATCGACATGATCGGCCTGGAAGTCGGTTACCGCCTGATTCCGCTGGTGGACCGCAACCAGGGAGGGCAACTGCTGGCGCGGATCAAGGGCGTACGCAAGAAGCTCTCCCAGGAGCTGGGCTTCCTCATGCCGACCGTGCACATTCGCGACAACCTCGACCTGGCGCCCAGCGCCTATCGCCTGACGCTCATGGGCGTGACCCTGGCCGAAGCCGAGATCTACCCCGACCGCGAACTGGCCATCAACCCCGGCCAGGTATTTGGCAGCCTCAACGGCATCACTGCCAAAGACCCGGCGTTTGGCCTGGAGGCCGTGTGGATCGAAATCAGCCAGCGCGCCCAGGCGCAATCCCTCGGTTACACCGTGGTGGACGCCAGTACCGTGGTGGCGACCCACTTGAACCAGATTCTCTACAAGCACTCTCATGAACTGATCGGCCACGAGGAAGTCCAGCAATTGATGACCCTGCTGGCCAAGGGATCGCCAAAACTGGCGGAAGAGCTGGTCCCGGGTGTGCTGTCGCTGTCGGCCCTGCTGAAGGTGCTGCAGGCGCTGCTCGCCGAACAGGTACCGGTTCGCGACATCCGCTCCATCGCCGAGGCTATCGCCAACAACGCTGCGCGTAGTCAAGATACCGCCGCGCTGGTGGCTGCAGTACGGGTCGGATTGTCCCGCGCAATCGTCCAAAGCATTGTCGGCATTGAGCCGGAGCTGCCTGTGATCACCCTTGAACCAAGGTTGGAACAGATATTGCTAAATAGTCTGCAGAAGGCAGGTCAGGGTCAGGAAGAAGGCGTTCTCCTCGAACCGAGCATGGCTGAGAAACTTCAGCGCTCGTTGATTGAAGCGGCGCAGCGTCAGGAGATGCAGGGGCAGCCGGTTATTTTGTTGGTCGCAGGTCCGGTTCGCGCCATGTTGTCCCGCTTTGGACGGTTGGCTGTACCGAATATGCATGTTTTGGCTTACCAGGAAATTCCTGACAATAAGCAAGTCACCATCGTAGCGACTGTCGGGCCTAACGGCTGAGGTAGTGAGTCATGCAAGTTAAGCGTTTTTTCGCCGCCGATATGCGACAAGCCATGAAACTGGTTCGCGATGAGCTGGGCGCTGAAGCCGCCATCATCGGGAATCGGCGGATCGCCGGCGGCGTGGAACTGACCGCGGCCCTGGACTACAAGTTGTCTGCGCTGGCCCCCCGTGTGCCGAACATCGAACTCGAAGAAGAGCTGCGCAAGACTCAGTCGCGCATCGTCACCGCTCAGGCGGAGCTGACCCACCGCAGCGAACTGGACACTGTCGCCAATCGCCAGTTGTTCGTCGGTCTGGCGATGGATGACAGCAAGCAGATCGAACCGACCCTGGAAGAACCGTTTCGCCCGTCGGTCCACGCCGCTGTTGCCGCCGAGCGTGCCGAACGCAACGCCGAGCCTGCCGTCGGCGACCGTGCCTACGAAGCGATGCGCTCCGAATTGAACGGCCTGCGCGAACTGCTGGAAGTCCAGCTGGGCTCGCTGGCCTGGAACCAGCTGCAAGGCAGCCGTCCGCAACAGGCCAACCTGTGGCGCCGTCTGCAGCGTGTCGGCCTCTCCGGCCCACTGTCCCGCGATCTGCTGGCGATGGTCCCGGAATCCGGTGATCAGGCTCACACCTGGCGCATGCTGCTGGCCCATCTGGCCCGCATGATTGCCACGCCGGACATCGAGCCGCTGGAAGAGGGCGGTGTGATTGCCATGGTCGGCCCTGCCGGCATGGGTAAAACCACCACGCTGGCTAAACTGGCGGCCCGATATGTGTTGAAATACGGCGCGCAAAATATCGCGCTGGTGAGCATGGACAGTTTCCGCATTGGCGCTCAGGAACAGCTTAAAACCCTGGGCCGGATCCTCAATGTACCGGTCACCCACGTCGACCCGGGCCAGTCCCTGGCACAGGCGCTGGAGCCGCTGTTGCGCAAGCGCGTGGTGTTGATCGACACCGCCGGCCTGCAAGCCAGCGATCCGGCACTGCGTCTGCAACTGGAAACCCTCGCCGGCCGTGGCATCAAGGCGCGCAACTACCTGGTGCTGGCAACAACCAGCCAGAAGCAGGTGCTGTCAGCGGCTTATCACAGTTACAAACGTTGCGGCCTGGCCGGGTGCATCCTGACCAAGCTCGACGAAACGGCCAGCCTCGGCGAAGTGCTCAGCCTGGCCGTGACACACGAACTGCCTGTGGCCTATCTCACGGATGGCCCACGGATACCGGATGATCTGCATTTGCCGCGTCGGCACCAATTGGTGAGCCGGGCTGTGAGTGTGCAGATGCAGGAGGAGCCTAGCGAGGAAGCGATGGCGGATATGTTTGCGGATCTTTATCACAGCACCGGCAAGCGTGCGGGCTAGGTAGAGAAATGACAGTGGAATTTTCCTGCATCGATGGTCTGCCAGGCATTGTTCAGGCACTGAACGTGCAGCCCGACATGTGGCTTAGGTCTAAGCAAGACAAGGTAAACAATTAACATGGGCAGCATGCATCCCGTACAGGTTATCGCGGTGACCGGTGGCAAAGGTGGCGTAGGCAAGACCAACGTTTCAGTGAATCTTTCACTGGCGCTGGCCGAGCTGGGACGTCGCGTCATGCTGCTGGACGCCGATCTGGGTCTGGCCAACGTCGACGTATTGTTGGGTCTGACCCCCAAGCGCACCCTGGCTGACGTCATCGAAGGGCGGTGCGAGCTGCGCGATGTCCTGCTGCAGGGCCCGGGCGGCGTACGCATCGTGCCGGCGGCATCGGGCACCCAGAGCATGGTCCACCTGACCCCGGCGCAGCATGCCGGGCTGATTCAGGCTTTCAGTGACATCGGCGACAACCTCGATGTGCTGGTCATTGATACGGCCGCCGGCATCGGCGAGTCGGTCGTGAGCTTTGTCCGCGCCGCCCAGGAAGTGCTGCTGGTGGTGTGCGACGAGCCCACGTCGATCACCGACGCCTACGCCCTGATCAAACTGCTCAACCGCGATTACGGCATGAACCGCTTCCGCGTCCTGGCCAACATGGCCCAGAGTCCGCAGGAAGGGCGCAACCTCTTCGCCAAGCTGACGAAAGTCACCGACCGTTTTCTCGACGTGGCCCTGCAGTATGTAGGCGCCGTGCCGTACGACGAATGCGTACGCAAGGCCGTGCAGAAACAGCGCGCCGTGTACGAAGCGTTTCCGCGTTCCAAATGTGCCCTGGCGTTCAAGGCCATCGCGCAGAAAGTCGACACCTGGCCGCTGCCGGCGAACCCGCGCGGTCACCTGGAATTTTTCGTAGAACGCCTCGTGCATCACACCAGCGCAGGGCCCGTCTCATGACAGCAAGTGGCTATCGCATGTACAGCAAATCGTCCAAAGACTCCCAGTATGAGCTGATCGAGCGTTATGCACCGCTGGTCAAACGAATCGCCTACCACTTGCTGGCGCGTCTGCCGGCCAGTGTGCAGGTCGAGGATTTGATTCAGGCGGGCATGATTGGCTTGCTCGAAGTCTCGACCAAATACGACTCCACCAAAGGGGCCAGTTTCGAGACGTACGCGGGTATTCGTATCCGTGGCGCGATGCTCGACGAAGTGCGCAAGGGGGACTGGGCACCGCGCTCGGTCCACCGCAACACGCGCATGGTCAGCGACGCGATTCGTGCAATCGAAGCAAAAACCGGCCGTGACGCTAAAGATCACGAGGTTGCTGCCGAACTTGAATTGAGTCTCGACGATTACTACGGGATTTTGAACGATACCCTGGGCAGCCGCCTGTTCAGTTTCGACGACCTGTTGCAGGACGGCGAACACGAAGGGCTGCACGAGGACGGCGCGAGCCAGTCCCTCGAACCGTCGCGGGATCTGGAAGACGAGCGCTTCCAGGCCGCGCTGGCCGAGGCGATCGCCAACTTGCCCGAACGTGAACGCCTGGTCTTGTCGCTGTACTACGACGAAGAGCTGAACCTCAAGGAAATCGGTGAGGTCCTGGGGGTCAGCGAATCGCGTGTCAGCCAGCTGCACAGTCAATGCGCGGCGCGGCTGCGCGGTCGTCTTGGCGAGTGGCGCGCACGTTCGTGAATCAGGCGCAGGCCATGAGGCCTGCGTGTTTTGCTTGTAAGACCGGCTGTGCAAGACGTGAGCGGGAAGCAAAAGAGACACGGCAGGAGTCGGTCGAACCGGGTCGTAGATGATCCGGTTTCGCTGCGCTCGTTCCGGTCGATTGAAACCCCTTTTCATGTTCGGCACAGACGGTATTGATTGGACGCGCGTTCAGGTGCTGAACGCGTTAAAGACTGCTTGGAGGTCGAATTGGACAAGAACATGAAAATCCTCATCGTTGATGACTTCTCAACGATGCGGCGGATCATAAAAAACCTGTTGCGTGACCTTGGGTTCACCAACACGGCCGAAGCAGATGACGGACTCACCGCATTGCCCATGCTGCAAAGCGGCGCCTTTGACTTCCTCGTCACTGACTGGAACATGCCGGGCATGTCCGGCATCGACCTGTTGCGTCAGGTGCGTGCCGACGAGCGTCTGCGCAGTCTGCCGGTGCTGATGGTGACTGCCGAAGCCAAGCGCGAGCAGATCATCGAAGCCGCTCAGGCCGGTGTGAACGGCTACGTGGTGAAGCCGTTCACCGCGCAAGTGCTCAAAGAAAAAATCGAAAAAATATTTGAGCGCGTCAATAGCTGATGTCCGCTGCGAGGGCGCTATGGATTCCAAAGATTCGACAATGGGTGACTTTGAGTCAACCCTGAAGAAACACGCACAAGAGCTGGTCGCGAGCCTTGAAAAAGGCAAGTTCGGCGACGCCGTGCAACTGATCCATGAGCTTAACCAGACCCGCGACCGCGGCCTGTATCAGGAAGTCGGCAAACTGACGCGCGAGCTGCACAGCGCGATCGTCAACTTCCAGATCGACCCGAACATGCCGCAGGCCGAGGAGGTCTCCCAGATCACCGACGCCACCGAGCGGCTGTCGTACGTGGTCAGGCTGACCGAAAACGCGGCCAACCGGACCATGGACTTGGTGGAGCAGAGCACGCCGTTGATGCACGGGCTCAGTGATGACGCCAAGGCGTTGAGCGCCGATTGGGGACGCTTCATGCGCCGCGAAATCAGCGCCGAAGAGTTCCGTGATCTGGCCCGCCGCGTCGATGTGTTCCTGACCCGCAGCGAGAAAGAGACCACCGAAGTCTCCGCGCATCTGAACGACATTCTGCTGGCTCAGGATTACCAGGACCTCACCGGTCAGGTGATCAAGCGCGTGACCACGCTGGTCACCGAAGTCGAGCGCAATCTGCTCAAGCTGGTGCTCATGGCGAGCCAGGTGGACCGCTTCGCGGGCATCGAGCACGACCAGGAAATGTTCCGTCAGCAAAAAGAACAAGAAAAACTTCACTCCAAGGGTGAAGGTCCGCAGATTCATGCCGATAAACGTGAAGACGTTGTATCCGGACAGGATGATGTTGACGATCTGCTATCCAGCCTCGGATTCTGATTCGGTCATTCTGTCTCGGTCTTCAGGTTTTCTGTGAAAGTGGCTGCTGGACCCGCGCGCCAATGCTTCGACGAAAGCAATGCGCGCAGGCCGTCAGTGCAGCCTCCGGATCGGTTTGACGGTTAATTTTAGGAGCACCCCCCAATGAGCTTCGGCGCCGATGAAGAAATCCTTCAGGATTTTCTGGTAGAGGCCGGCGAGATTCTCGAGCTGTTGTCAGAGCAGTTGGTCGAGCTGGAAAGCCGGCCGGACGATGCGGACCTGCTCAATGCAATTTTTCGCGGTTTTCACACTGTAAAAGGGGGCGCCGGCTTCCTCCAGCTCAATGAGCTGGTTGAATGCTGTCACATCGCCGAGAACGTGTTCGACATCCTGCGCAAGGGTGAACGCCGCGTCGACTCGGAGCTCATGGACGTGGTCCTTGAAGCACTCGACACCGTCAACAGCATGTTCGGTCAAGTGCGCGAGCGCTCCAGCGTTACCCCCGCCACACCTGAATTGCTGGCCGCGCTGGCTCGCCTGGCCGAGCCTGCTTCGCAAGAGGAAGTGGCTGCAGCCCCGGTGGTCGAAGAGCCGGTGGCAGAAGCGCCGTCCGAAGACATCACTGACCTTGAATTCGAACAGCTTCTGGATTCGCTGAACGCCGTCAAGGCCCAAGCGGCGGGCGGTCCTGCACCGGTTGCCTCTGCCCCTGCGGCAGCCGCACCTGTCGCGGCAGCACCGGCGGCAGCGGCTCCCGCTGCACCGGCGGGCGCTGCGGCCAGCGATGAAATCACCGACGCTGAATTCGAATCACTCCTCGATCAGTTGCATGGCAAAGGCCAGTTCGCCGTCGATGCCGTGCAACCGCCGGCGGCCGTGACGCCGTCTGCCGCACCGGCCAGTGACGAAATCACTGACGACGAATTTGAGTCGCTGCTGGATCAGTTGCATGGCAAAGGCTCGTTCTCGCCGGATGCCGTTGGTACTGCTGCTCCTGACGCCGCGGCTCATGCTGCTCCTGCTGCCGCTGCGCCTGCCGCGCCGGTTGCACCTGCGGCCCCGTCGAAAGCGGCGGCCTCGGACGAAATCACCGACAACGAATTCGAAGACCTGCTGGACCAGTTGCACGGCAAAGGCAAGTTCGAACCTGCGGTGGCCGCCGCGGCACCGGCTGCGCCTGCTGCACCGGTTAACAAGCCTGAGCCCGTGGCCAAAGCCGAACCCGCCAAACCGACGCCTGCTGCGGCGGCACCGGCCAAAGCGACGCCTGCCTCTGCGCCTGCTCCGGCGCGTGCTGCTGCTCCGGCGGCCAGCGAAAAACCGCCGGCTGAAGCCGAAACCACCGTGCGCGTCGACACCGCGCGGCTGGACGAAATCATGAACATGGTCGGTGAACTGGTGCTGGTGCGTAACCGCCTGGTGCGCCTGGGCGCCAACAGCGCCGATGAAGCCATGTCCAAGGCCGTGTCCAATCTGGACGTGGTGACTGCTGACCTGCAGACCGCGGTCATGAAGACCCGCATGCAGCCGATCAAGAAGGTGTTCGGTCGCTTCCCGCGACTGGTTCGCGATCTGGCCCGTCAGCTGAAGAAAGAAATCAGCCTTGAACTGGTGGGTGAAGAAACCGACCTGGACAAAAACCTCGTCGAAGCCCTGGCCGACCCGCTGGTCCACTTGGTGCGCAACGCGGTCGACCACGGTATCGAGTCGCCTGAAGAGCGCGAGGCGTCGGGCAAGGCCCGGAACGGTCGTGTGATTCTCTCGGCCGAACAGGAAGGCGATCACATCCTGCTGTCGATTTCCGATGACGGCAAAGGCATGGACCCTGCGGTCCTGCGTGCGATCGCGGTCAAGCGTGGCGTGATGGACAAGGACGCAGCGGATCGCCTCAGCGACACCGACTGCTACAACCTGATCTTCGCACCGGGCTTCTCGACCAAGACCGAGATTTCCGATGTGTCCGGGCGTGGCGTGGGCATGGACGTGGTGAAAACCAAGATCTCCCAGCTCAACGGCTCGATCAACATCCATTCGACCAAGGGCTTGGGCTCGAAGATCGTCATCAAGGTCCCGCTGACCCTGGCGATCATGCCGACGCTGATGGTCATGCTGGGCAATCAGGCCTTCGCGTTCCCGCTGGTCAACGTCAATGAGATCTTCCACCTGGACCTGTCGACCACCAACGTCGTCGACGGTCAGGAGGTGGTCATCGTCCGCGACAAGGCGCTGCCACTGTTCTACCTCAAGCGCTGGCTGGTCAGTTCGGCGGCTCACGAGGAGCAGCGCGAAGGTCACGTGGTGATCCTGTCGGTCGGCACGCAACGCATCGGCTTCGTGGTGGATCAGTTGGTCGGCCAGGAAGAAGTGGTCATCAAGCCGCTGGGCAAGATGCTGCAAGGTACGCCGGGCATGTCGGGCGCCACCATCACCGGTGACGGTCGCATTGCACTGATTCTCGATGTCCCGAGCATGCTCAAGCGCTACGCGGCACGACGGATTGGTTAGGCAGGATCGGCTTAGGCAGGCGGCTTTCGATGTTCTGTAGGACCGGCTTCAGCCGGGAAGAGGGCAGGGTGAACACCCTCGATTTTGTGGTGTGAAACCCGACGCCTTCTCAGTAGGACCGGCTTTAGCCGGGAAAGGGCCGGTATGAACACTGTGGATTTATCGGTGTGAAACCCGACGCCTTCCCGGCTAAAGCCGGTCCTACAAATAGACCCGGTCCTGTTTTAAGCGCGAAAACCGGTCTCACTGGCCTGTCCCGTATCGCCAATGTGACCCAAGCTACGTGATTCAGGGCGCGCCGACCCTCAGGGGTGGCGCGCGCTCTTTGGAGTGTTTATGGCAGTCAAGGTTCTCGTCGTGGACGACTCGGGTTTTTTCCGACGTCGTGTTTCGGAAATTCTCTCTTCAGATCCCACGATTCAGGTGGTCGGTACCGCCACCAATGGCAAGGAAGCCATTGAACAAGCCCTGGCCCTCAAGCCCGACGTGATCACCATGGACTACGAAATGCCGATGATGGATGGCATTACCGCGGTCCGTCACATCATGCAGCGCTGCCCGACCCCGGTGTTGATGTTCTCCTCCCTGACCCACGAAGGCGCCCGAGTCACCCTCGATGCGCTGGACGCTGGCGCCGTGGATTTCCTGCCGAAAAACTTCGAAGACATCTCGCGCAACCCCGAGAAGGTCAAACAGATGCTGTGCGAGAAAGTACACAGCATTTCCCGCAGCAACCGTCGTTTCGGTGGTTACACCAGCACGCCTGCCGCAACGCCGGCAGCGGTACCTTCCGCCTCAACGCCGGCACCGCGCAGCACGTCTGCCGCACCGAGCCCGTCACGTTCGGCGCCAGCCCCTGCGCCTGCACGTACAGCCGCGCCAGCGCCGCAGCATCATGCACCGGCGTCCCATCACCACGCGCCGACGTCGGCTGCGCCCAAGCGCAAAGCCTACAAACTGGTCGCGATCGGCACGTCCACCGGTGGCCCGGTGGCCTTGCAGCGGGTGCTGACCCAACTGCCGGCCAACTTCCCGGCGCCCATCGTGCTGATCCAGCACATGCCGGCCGCGTTCACCAAAGCCTTCGCCGAGCGCCTCGACAAGCTCTGCCGCATCAGCGTTAAAGAAGCCGAGGACGGCGACATCCTGCGTCCCGGTCTGGCACTGCTGGCCCCGGGTGGCAAACAGATGATGGTCGACGGTCGCGGCGCGGTGAAAATCCTGCCGGGCGACGAGCGCCTGAACTACAAGCCGTGCGTCGACATCACCTTCGGCTCGGCGGCGAAGTCCTACAGTGACAAAGTCCTCGCCGTCGTCCTCACCGGGATGGGCGCTGACGGCCGTGAAGGCGCGCGTCTGCTCAAGCAGAGCGGCAGCCAGATCTGGGCGCAGGACGAAGCCAGCTGCGTGATCTACGGCATGCCCATGGCGATCGTCAAAGCCGAACTGGCCGACGCCGTTTACAGCCTCGACGACATCGGGCGCCACCTGGTGGAGGCCTGCAGCTGATGGATGTCTTGACGCTAATAGGGATCATCCTGGCGTTCGTCGCGATCATTGGCGGCAACTTCCTGGAAGGCGGGCATCTGGGCGCCTTGCTCAACGGCCCGGCCGCGCTGATCGTGCTTGGCGGTACGCTGGCGGCCTGCCTGGTGCAGACGCCTATGAGCGCGTTCAAACGGGCGATGCAGATCTTCATCTGGATTCTGTTTCCGCCACGCATCGACCTGGCCGGCGGCATTGATCGCGTCGTGTCCTGGAGTCTCACTGCGCGCAAAGAGGGCCTGCTGGGCCTCGAAGCCGTGGCGGACTCTGAGCCCGATGCCTATTCACGCAAAGGCCTGCAACTGCTGGTCGACGGCGCTGAACCGGCGGCCATTCGCGGCATTCTGGAAGTGGACTTCATCACCCAGGAAAGCCGCGACATTCAGGCCGCGAAGGTCTACGAAAGCATGGGCGGCTATGCGCCCACGATAGGCATCATCGGCGCGGTCATGGGCCTGATCCATGTGATGGGCAACCTGGCCGACCCCAATCAACTGGGCAGCGGTATCGCTGTCGCGTTTATTGCCACCATTTATGGCGTAGCGTCTGCCAACCTGTTTCTTCTGCCGGTGGCGAACAAGCTCAAGGCCGTGGCGATCCGCCAGTCGCGCTACCGCGAAATGCTCCTCGAAGGCCTGCTCTCGATTGCCGAAGGCGAGAACCCGCGCTCGATCGAACTGAAGCTGCAAGGCTTCATGGAGTGATGGACTGATGGCCCGCCGACGTCGCCACGAAGAGCACGAAAATCACGAACGCTGGCTGGTGTCCTACGCGGATTTCATCACCTTGCTGTTCGCTTTTTTCGTGGTCATGTATTCCATCTCGTCGCTGAACGAAGGCAAATACAAGGTGCTCTCCGAGGCGCTGGTCGGGGTCTTCAATGAGCCTGAGCGCAGTGTCAGGCCGATCCCCATCGGCGAGCAGAAACCGCAGACCGTACGACCCGCCGACCCGCTGGTTCAGGACAGCGACCAGACCGACGCCGCCCTGGGTCAGGCTGCGGACGACCCGCTGAAATCGATTGCCGATGACGTCAACGCGGCGTTCGGTGACCTGATCGCTTCCAAGCAGATGACCGTGCGTGGCAACGAGCTGTGGATCGAGATCGAGCTCAATTCCAGCCTGCTGTTCGGCAGCGGCGACGCGATGCCGAGCAATCAGGCGTTCGACCTGATCGACAAGGTCGCGAAAATCATCAATCCGTTCGACAACCCTGTACACGTCGAAGGATTCACCGATAACCAGCCGATCAACACCGGGCAGTTCCCGACCAACTGGGAGCTGTCGTCGGCGCGTTCATCGAGCATCGTGCGCATGCTGGCCATGGACGGGATCAACCCGGCGCGGCTGGCCTCGGTCGGTTACGGCGAATTTCAGCCGCTGACCTCCAACGCCACCGCTGACGGCCGCGCGCGCAACCGCCGCGTGGTGCTGGTGATCTCGCGCAACCTGGACGTGCGCCGCAGCCTCACGGGCTCGGGCACCACGGCCAATGCAAAACCGGATGCTGCGCTACGCCGTGCTGGCACACAAACTGCACCGGTCCCGGCCAAGCCGCCGCAAGGCGTCAAATCTTCGTCATCTGCCCCTTAAACCCGGTCGTCGCTTTGGTCGGGGGGAAAACGAGTACATGAGAGTCTGGGCAGTAGCCAATCAGAAAGGCGGGGTCGGCAAGACCACCACCTCCATCGCTTTAGCCGGCTTGCTGGCAGAGGCGGGCAAGCGCGTGGTCGTGGTGGATCTCGACCCCCATGGCTCGATGACCAGCTATTTCGGGCAAGATCCCGATACGCTGGAACACAGCAGCTTCGACCTGTTCCTCAACAAGGGCGTGGTGCCTGAAGGCTTGCCTGGCCAGTTGCTGCTGCCGACCAGTGACAAACGTATTTCCCTGCTGCCGTCGAGCACCGCGCTGGCCACCCTTGAGCGCCAGTCGCCGGGGCAGAGCGGCTTGGGGCTGGTGATTGCCAAGAGTCTGGCGCAGCTGTGGCAGGACTTCGATTACGCGATCATCGACAGCCCGCCGTTGCTTGGCGTGTTGATGGTCAACGCCCTGGCGGCGAGCCAGCAACTGGCGATCCCGGTGCAGACTGAATTCCTGGCGGTGAAGGGCCTGGAGCGCATGGTCAATACGCTGGCGATGATTAATCGTTCGCGCAAGGTGCCGCTGCCGTACACCATCGTCCCGACGCTGTTCGACCGCCGCACCCAGGCGTCGATGAGCACCCTCAAGCTGCTGCGTGACAGTTACCCGGACCACGTCTGGAATGCATTCATTCCGGTGGACACGCGGTTGCGCGATGCCAGCCGCGCCGGCGTGACGCCTTCGCAGTTCGACAACAAGAGCCGTGGCGTGCTGGCCTACCGCGCGTTGCTCAAACACATGCTCACCGAACAGCTTGTCGGGCAGGTGGCCTGAGTGTCCGCTGATCATTATTTGTCGAGCGGCGCGTCTGCACGCTCAAGTCCATCGGCTATGCAGCCGATATCTGTTTCAGGCGGCAATCGCATCACTACTTTTCGGGCTCCCGTATGAACCGCCCCCTGGACATCGCTACACGACCACAACTGGCGCTGCAGAACTACCTGGACGCGTTGCTGTTTGACGCGACCGAGGAGTTGCAGGTCGTCGAGTCCGTCGATGAATTTCAAGCGGCCGTGCTCGAAGAGCAGGCCCATGACGCACGCATGCGTTCCGCGGTAGCGGCGGCGGTGGCTGCCGCGTTGCCCCCTGCGCTGCCTGCCTCCCAGCCTGCTCCGATGAGCCGGCCTGCGCCGGTATCGCTGGCCTATACGGCTCAGCCTGAACCGGTCGCCGCGCGGGTGATGGAACGACCAGTGGTGCTGCCACCGGTGATTCTGCCGCCGGTTATCATGCCGGAGGTCGAGCCTGCGGTTGAGAGCCCGGCCCTTGAGGCCCGGGTGGTGGAAGAACCACCAGTGGCCCTGGTCGAGCCGGTGGTTGACGTGCATCTGTCTGCCCAGCGCACACCGACGCCTCCGCCCACCGGCGATGAGCGCCCGGCCTGGGCTGCCGAGCCGTTCGAATGCCTGCTGTTCGACGTCGCCGGTCTGACCCTCGCGGTGCCGCTGGTGTGTCTGGGTTCGATTTACCCACTGGCGGGCCATGATCTGACGCCGCTGTTCGGCCAGCCGGACTGGTTCCTCGGGATCCTGCCCAGCCAGGCGGGCAACCTGAAGGTACTGGACACCGCGCGCTGGATCATGCCGGACCGGTACCGCGATGATTTTCGTCAGGGCCTGCAATACGTGATCTCGGTTCAGGGCTATGAATGGGGGCTGGCCGTGCACCAGGTCAGCCGCTCGTTGCGCCTGGACCCCAATGAAATCAAATGGCGCACCCACCGTGGTCAGCGGCCCTGGCTTGCCGGGACGGTGATCGAGCACATGTGTGCGCTGCTGGACGTTTCCGAGCTGGCCGAGCTGATCGCCAGTGGCGCGGTCAAGCACATGCACACGCGCAAATAGCATCAGTCATCACGCACATCACATAAACACAGGCCGGCGTACGAATCGTCGACCGCACGGCACAACACGCAAGGGGTTAGGGGTATGAAGAAGTCGTCAGCACAGGGTTCCGAAGATCCGATTCTGCAATGGGTCACCTTCCGCCTGGACAACGAGTCGTATGGCATCAACGTGATGCAGGTTCAGGAAGTGCTGCGCTACACCGAGATCGCACCGGTCCCGGGCGCGCCAAGCTACGTGCTGGGGATCATCAACCTGCGCGGCAACGTCGTCACTGTCATCGACACCCGTCAGCGCTTTGGTCTGCCGCCGGTTGAAGTCAGCGACAACACGCGTATCGTGATCATCGAGGCCGACAAGCAAGTGGTCGGGATCCTGGTCGATAGCGTGGCTGAAGTGGTTTACCTGCGTCAGTCGGAAGTCGAAACCGCGCCGAACGTGGGCAACGACGAATCCGCCAAATTCATCCAGGGCGTGTGCAACAAGAACGGCGAACTGCTGATCCTCGTCGAACTGGACAAGATGATGTCCGAGGAAGAGTGGTCCGAGCTGGAGAACATCTGATTGATTCTTGATGTAGCGGTCATTTTTCTGGCGGTGTTGTGGGTCGCGAGCGTCGCGATGTTCATGGCCCACACCAAACGCTTGCGCACGCTGGCCGTGCAGCAGCTGGAAGCGGATTCGCTGCGTGATCAGCGCATCCGTGAGCTGGCCCGGCGCCTGGAAAATTACCAGGGTGGCACGGTGAAAATGGGTGAGGAACTGCACGAGTTGCGTTCCATCATCGCGCTGCTGCCGGACAAGATCACTGCCCTCGAGCAGCGCGATCCTTCCACGCTGTCCTTCGCCCAGGCCGCCCGCCTGGTCGGGATGGGCGCCAGCATCGACGAGCTCACCCAATCCTGCGGCCTGACCCAGGCCGAAGCGCAGCTGATGACCAAGATGCATGGCGGCAATCGGGGCGCCTGAATGGCGGGAAACCGCGGGTTCCGGGTGCTGCGACTGACGCCTTCCCGGCTGAAGCCGCTCCTGCCGGGTACGCGGTTTTTAGTGGGACCGGCTTTAGCCGGAAAGGCGTCCGTTAAGGCGCCGTGCATATTTCAACGCGGCGTGACATCCCGCTCCACCGGCCCTGCATTCGGGTCAAAGCCCACCGGAAACTTGCCTTTCAAGTGCCAGGCAAACGCGATGATTTCCGCGATGGTCAGGTACAGCTCCTGAGGAATGCTGTCGCCCAGTTCCAGGCGGGCGAGCATTTTCACCAGTTCGGCGTTTTCGTAGATCGGCACCTTGTACTCCCTGGCAATCGCCAGAATGGCTTCCGCCAGGGTGTCGTCGCCCTTGGCCGTCAGCGTCGGGGCCTGGTGGCCGTCGTAGCTGAGGGCAATGGCCTGACGCGGTGTCTGCTCGGGTCTGCTCATCAGGCGTTCTCGTCGATCCAGCGTTGTTCGAGCACGGCGCGTGGCCCCTGGGGCGGTACGCCGCGATTGCATTCCAGTTCCTTGACGTTCAGACCGCATGCCACCAGGCGCGCGCGCAGATTGCCCAGCTCGCTGGAAATCAGCTCGGCGCTGCCTTCGCGTTCAGCCCATAACTGGCTGGCGATGCTGCCGGCAATCAGTTGCGCCTGCACGTGCAACGGGCCGAGAGGTTCCAGATCGAACGCCAACTCCAGCCGCCAGAGTTTTTCTCGCTCCCTGGCTTCCTGCGCCGGCGCATCGGCATGCTCGTCGCGCTCGGGCGTCTCCTCGCGCTGAACCTTGACCTGCAACGGCACGATGTCGTGGGCGTTGCGCATCGGGATCTCCAGCTGCCAGGTGGTCACCTGGGTGCCGTCGGCATGGGTGCGGGTTTGCTCCAGGCCACCCAACTGATGGCTCTGCAGCCGCGATATCGCCCCCGCCGCCAGTTTCAACAGCATCTCCAGGTCGTCTTTGTTTTCCGGATGGCCGAGGGTGCGCGGTGGTAATGGGAAGTTGATCGTTTCGCTCGGCGGCGCCACCAGCCCCAAAGTGCCAAAGGCGCTGCGCAACACGCTGGGCATCGCCCGCGCCAGGGTGTTGCCGGCGGCGGCAGCGCTGTAACTGACGCTGTCCGGCAGGCCCGGCAGAATTTGCGTGATCAGGCGCAGCAGGTTGGCTTTCATGTCCGGCACCAGCGTCGGGTTCTGCCCGGCCAGCAAACGCGGTTCCATGAACAGGCCGCTGGCATTCAGCGCCTGGGCCACGCCCTTGGCAGTGGTCATCTGTGGGACGTCCGGCAGATCGGCCAACAGTTGCTCGATGCTGGCCCGCAGTGACGGCGAAAGGTTGTCGCCATCGGCCGGTGGCGGCAGGTTCTGCAGGGAGGTGATCAGGCCCTGCAGCGAGCCCTGGCGGCTTTGTTGTGTCGACAACTGCTGCGCCAGGGCCAGTTCATCCAGACGATTGGGCAGGGCGACGAAATTCAGCGCCTGACTGTTCTGCACCTGGGCGCTGAGCAGACTGCCGACCCGCAACGGCTGCGGGCTGTCGACGGTCAGGCTGGTGCCGGCCAGGGCCGTGTTGAGCAGGATGACGATGGAGCGGTAATTCGCCGGCTGCGCCCCGCCCGACGATTGCCCGGGGTATTGCCCCGCCAACTGAGCGACATTCTGTGCCGCCACCTGAGTGGTCAGCACTTTGCCCTGCACCAGCGTGCCAGCAGGCAATTGCCGCGTGTCGATGCTGGTCAGGCTGTTGGTGGCGGCTTTCTGCAGGTCCTGCACGCTGATGGTCAGGGTGTCGGCCGAGCCCTGGGCGACGTTGACGCTGGTGCCCGGCGTCAGCGGCAGCGAACTGCTGACGGGCAGGGTGGTTTGCCGGCCGTTGTCCATGGTCAGTTTGAGCAAGAGCTGAAAGTCCTGCCCCAGTTGCTTGAGGCTCACCACTTCAGCGCTGGCCACCTGACCTGAGGACAACAGCCCTTCGCGCGGCTCCATCAGCTTGAGCACTTCGCCCGCCGGCACACCTGCGCGCAGCAAGGCCGTGGCCACGTTTACTGGAGAAAGATTGGGTATATCGCCTGTCATCAGATCCCGACTCGGTGAATTTGCGCTCTGGGTGGCGGGCCCGGGTATGTATAATCCGGCACCGACTGCGTCGGCGGTCCACCGTTAAGCTGCACCAGTATAACGGCCGTCATGATCCCGACTTGAACCGCCGTGCCGCTGCTACCGAAAAGAAGGTCCCGATGCCGATCCCCGTTCTTGAAGCCGTGGCGCTGACTTGCGAGCGTGACTGGCGCCTGCTGTTCGAGCATTTCGAATTGCGGCTGAGCGCGGGCGACATGCTGCAGATCAGCGGCCCCAACGGCAGCGGCAAGACCAGCCTGCTGCGCCTGTTGTGCGGACTGATGCAGCCCACCGCCGGCGATGTGCTCCTCGACGGCAAGCCCCTTGCCAGCCAGCGTAGCGAACTGACCCGCCACCTGCTGTGGATCGGCCACGCCGCCGGCATCAAAGACGTGCTCACACCCCTGGAGAACCTCGCCTGGCTCTGCGCGCTGCACACCCCCGTGGCGGCCGCCGAGATCTGGCGCGCCCTCGAAGCGGTCGGACTGCGCGGGTTTGAAGACGTGCCGTGCCACACCTTGTCGGCCGGCCAGCGCCGTCGGGTGGCACTGGCCCGCCTGTATTTGCCGGGCCCCGGCCTGTGGATGCTTGACGAGCCCTTCACGGCGCTGGACAAGCAGGGTGTCGCCCAGCTGGAAGCGCACCTGGCCGCTCACTGTGAAAAGGGCGGCGCCGTGGTCCTGACCACTCACCACACGCTGAGTCGCACCCCCTCGGGTTATCGCGAGCTGGACCTGGGGCAGTGGGCGGCATGAGTCACGTGTTCACCCTGTTGATCACCCGCGAAGCGCGCCTGCTGTTTCGGCGCCCGGCCGAACTGCTCAACCCGCTGGTGTTCTTCGCCATCGTCATCGCCCTGTTTCCCCTGGCCGTCGGCCCTGACACGCAACTGCTGCAGCGGCTGTCGCCGGGGTTGATGTGGGTGGCCGCGCTGTTGTCCGTGCTGCTGTCACTGGACGGCCTGTTTCGCAATGATTTCGAAGACGGCTCCCTCGAACAATGGGTGCTGTCGTCGCAACCGCTGGCGCTGCTGGTGCTGGCGAAGGTGCTGGCGCACTGGGCGTTTTCCGGGCTGGCACTGGTTCTGCTGTCCCCGCTTCTGGCACTGATGCTCGGCCTGCCCACCGCGTGTTTGCCGGTGCTGCTGCTGTCGCTGTTGCTGGGCACGCCGGTGTTGAGCCTGCTTGGCGCGGTGGGCGCGGCCTTGACCGTAGGGCTCAAGCGCGGCGGTCTGCTGTTGGCGCTGTTGATTCTGCCGCTGTACATCCCGGTGCTGATTCTCGGCAGCGGCGCCTTGCAGGCTGCCCTTGAGGGCATGCCCGCGACCGGTTATCTGCTTTGGCTTGGCAGCCTCACCGCACTGGCGGTAACCCTGACGCCCTTTGCAATTGCCGCTGGTTTGAAGATCAGCGTTGGCGAATAATCGCACCCTGACCGAGCGGACAGTTTTTCCGTCGGCAGGTCACGGACGCTTCAGCCATAAGAAGCGCCTTGCCCTGACAGCAACTCGTGCTGAGACGCACCGTTATAAAGAGCACCGTGATGAAAAGGCAGCGTGATGAACACAAGCGCCAAGGCTAAAGGCGGCATGAGTTGGGCCTGGTTCCATAAACTCGGTTCGCCCAAATGGTTTTACGGCATCAGCGGCCGCCTGCTGCCGTGGCTGAGCATCGCTGCGGCGCTGTTGATCGGCATTGGCGTGGTCTGGGGCCTGGCGTTCGCGCCCCCGGACTATCAGCAAGGCAACAGTTTTCGCATTATCTATATCCACGTGCCGGCGGCGATGCTGGCCCAGTCCTGCTACGTGATGATGGCGGTGTGCGGCGTGGTCGGGCTGGTCTGGAAGATGAAGATGGCCGACGTCGCCCTGCAATGCGCGGCGCCCATCGGTGCGTGGATGACCGCCCTGGCGCTGGTGACCGGCGCGATCTGGGGCAAGCCGACGTGGGGTTCGTGGTGGGTCTGGGACGCGCGGCTGACGTCGATGCTGATTCTGCTGTTTCTGTATTTCGGCCTGATCGCGCTGGGTAACGCGATCACCAACCGCGACAGCGCCGCCAAAGCCTGCGCCGTGCTGGCGATTGTCGGCGTGATCAACATTCCGATCATCAAGTACTCGGTGGAGTGGTGGAGCACCCTGCACCAGGGCGCGACCTTCAGCCTGACGGAAAAGCCTGCCATGCCCGCTGAAATGTGGCTGCCCCTGCTGTTCACCGTGCTGGGGTTTTACTGCTTCTTCGGGGCGGTGCTGCTGATGCGCATGCGCCTGGACGTGCTCAAGCGCGAGGCCCGCGCCGGTTGGGTCAAGGACGTGTTAGTGAAAAGCCTTGGCGACCAAGCACCTTCTCGCCACGGAGCCGAACGATGAGCTTCGAGTCTTTCAGTGATTTTCTCGCCATGGGCAAGCACGGGCTGTATGTCTGGTCGGCCTATGGCATCTGTTTCACCGTGCTGGCGATCAATGTCCTGGCACCGGTTTTCGCGCGTCGGCGTTACCTGCAACAAGAGGCGCGCCGTCTGCGCCGGGAGAGCATTACGTGAATCCGCTGCGAAAAAAGCGCCTGTTGATGATCCTGGCGATCCTCGCCGGGGTCGGCATCGCGGTCAGCCTTGCACTCAGCGCGCTGAAGGAAAACATCAACCTGTTCTACACCCCGACTCAGATCGCCAGCGGCGAAGCGCCCCGTGACACGCGGATTCGCGCCGGCGGCATGGTGGTCCAGGGCTCGCTGCAGCGCTCGCCGGATTCGTTGGATGTCACGTTTGCCGTCACCGATTTCAACAAGTCGGTGCCCATCACCTATCGCGGCATCCTGCCGGACCTGTTCCGTGAAGGGCAGGGGATCGTTGCTCTGGGCAAGCTCAATGGCGACGGAGTGGTCGTTGCCGATGAAGTGCTGGCCAAACACGACGAGAAATACATGCCGCCGGAAGTCGCGAAAGCGCTGAAAGACAGCGGCCAGCCCGCACCCGCCGCCACGCCCGCCGCTCTCCCGGACAAACAGGGGTAAACGATGATTCCCGAACTCGGCCATCTGGCCATGATTTTGGCCCTGTGCTTCGCCATCGTGCAGGCCATCGTGCCGCTGATGGGCGCCTGGCGCGGCGACCGCCTGTGGATGAGCCTCGCCCAGCCCGCCGCATGGGGGCAGTTTGCCTTTCTGGTGTTTGCCTTTGGCTGCCTGACCCACGCGTTCATGGTTGATGACTTTTCCGTGGCCTACGTCACCGAAAACTCCAACAGCGCGCTGCCCTGGTACTACAAGTTCAGCGCCGTGTGGGGGGCGCACGAAGGCTCGTTGCTGCTCTGGGCGCTGATCCTCGGTGGCTGGACCTTCGCCGTGTCGATCTTTTCCCGGCAATTGCCCCAGGTCATGCTCGCCCGTGTCCTGGCCGTGATGGGCATGATCAGCGTTGGCTTTCTGCTGTTTCTGATCCTCACCTCCAACCCGTTCAGCCGCATCCTGCCGCAGATTCCCCAGGACGGGCGCGACCTCAACCCGTTGCTGCAAGACATTGGCCTGATCGTTCACCCGCCGATGCTGTACATGGGTTATGTCGGTTTTTCCGTGGCGTTTGCCTTCGCCATCGCCGCGTTGCTTGGCGGTCGTCTTGATGCAGCGTGGGCGCGGTGGTCGCGGCCGTGGACCATCGTCGCCTGGGCCTTCCTCGGCGTTGGCATCACCCTGGGTTCGTGGTGGGCCTATTACGAATTGGGCTGGGGCGGCTGGTGGTTCTGGGACCCGGTGGAAAACGCCTCGTTCATGCCATGGCTAGTGGGCACGGCGCTGATTCACTCGCTGGCGGTCACCGAAAAGCGCGGCGTGTTCAAAAGCTGGACTGTGCTGCTGGCCATTGCGGCGTTTTCGTTGAGCCTGCTGGGCACCTTCCTGGTGCGCTCCGGCGTGCTGACGTCGGTGCATGCCTTCGCCTCCGACCCGGCCCGTGGCGTGTTCATCCTGATCTTTCTGCTGATGGTGGTCGGCGGCTCACTGACCCTGTTCGCCCTCCGCGCGCCAGTGGTGAAGAGCCATGTCGGTTTTGGCCTGTGGTCGCGGGAAACCTTGCTGCTGGGCAATAACCTGGTGCTGGTGGTGGCCGCGTCCATGATTCTGCTCGGCACCCTGTACCCGCTGGTGCTGGATGCCCTGAGCGGGGCGAAGATGTCGGTCGGCCCGCCGTATTTCAATGCGTTGTTTGTGCCGCTGATGGGCTTGCTCATGGCGGTGATGGCGGTGGGCGTGCTGGTGCGATGGAAGGACACGCCGGTCAAATGGCTGCTGAGCATGCTCGCGCCGGTGTTGGTGGGCAGCGCGGTGCTGGCGGTGATCGCCGGTTTCGCCATGGCCGACTTCCACTGGGCGGTGCTTGCCACCTATTTGCTCGCGGCCTGGGTGCTGCTGGCCGGCGTGCGCGACCTGTTCGACAAGACGCGGCACAAAGGCCTGCTTAAAGGCATGCGTTCGCTGACCCGCAGTTACTGGGGCATGCAAGTGGCGCACCTCGGCATCGCGGTGCTGGCGCTGGGCGTGGTGCTGTCCAGCCAGAACAGCGCGGAACGTGACCTGCGCATGGCCCCCGGAGAATCGGTGGACCTGGGCGGCTACACGTTTGTGTTCGAGGGCGCTCAGCATTATCAGGGCCCGAATTTCACCTCCGATCGCGGCACCCTTCGCGTGCTGGAAGACGGCAAGGAAATCACTGTGCTGCACCCGGAAAAACGCCTGTACACCGTGCAGCGCTCGATGATGACCGAGGCCGGCATCGACGCCGGTTTTACCCGCGATCTGTACGTGGCGCTGGGCGAACCGCTGGAAAACGGCGCGTGGGCGGTGCGTGTCCACGTCAAGCCGTTCGTGCGCTGGATCTGGTTTGGCGGGTTGATCACCGCGCTGGGCGGGGTGCTGGCGGCGCTGGATAAACGATATCGCGTCAAAGTCCGCGCGAAAGTGCGCGACGCGCTGGGCATGACGGGAGCGGCGGTATGAAGCGCTGGATGTTGCTGGCGCCGCTGGTGTTGTTTCTCGGCATGGCGGGGTTGCTGTACCGGGGTTTGTATCTGGATCCATCGGAACTGCCGTCGGCGCTGATCGGCAAACCCTTCCCTGAGTTCAGCCTGCCCGCGGTGCAGGACGGCAAGCCGCTGACCCGCGCCGACCTGCTTGGCAAACCGGCACTGGTTAACGTCTGGGGCACCTGGTGCGTGGCCTGCCGCGTCGAGCACCCGGTGCTGACCAAGCTGGCGCAACAGGGCGTGGTGATCTACGGCGTCAACTACAAGGACGTTAATGCCGAGGCGCAGAAGTGGCTCAAGGCGTTTCACGACCCGTATCAGCTGAACATCAACGATGAGGCCGGCAGCCTGGGGTTGAATCTGGGTGTGTATGGCGCGCCGGAGACCTTTTTGATCGATGCCAAGGGTGTCATTCGCTACAAGCATGTCGGCGTGATCGACGAGACGGTCTGGCGCGAGAAGCTGGCGGGCCAGTATCAGGCGCTGGTGGATGAGGGCAAGCCATGATCAGGCGCGATGATGTGCCGGCTGGTCGGGCCTCTTCGCGAGCAAGCTCGCTCCCACAGGGGTTCGGCGGTGTGTCTGCTGGCTTGCTCCTCAAGGGAGTGCGGCGATGGGCTGCTGCTGCGGTGTTGGCGCTGGGTTTTGCAGGTGTTGCTCAGGCGGCCATTGACGCTTATACCTTCAAGGACGACGCCGAGCGTGCCCGCTATACCGAGCTGACCCGCGAGCTGCGCTGCCCGAAATGCCAGAATCAGGACATCGCCGATTCCAATGCGCCCATCGCCGCAGACCTGCGCAAAGAGATCTACCGCATGCTCGGCGAAGGCCAGAGCAATCAGCAGATCATCGATTTCATGGTCGATCGCTACGGCGAGTTTGTGCGCTACAAGCCCGAGCTCAATGCCCACACCTGGCTCCTCTGGTTCGGCCCGGCCGGGCTGCTGGCGGTTGGCGGGGTGTTGATTGGTGTGATTGTCGTGCGCCGGCGCCGCTCAGGCCGCGAAGACGCCGACGTGCTTTCCGACGAGGAGCGTCAGCGCCTCGCCCACTTGCTGGATAAGAACCGCGAATGATCGATTTCTGGATGGCCGCCGGCCTGCTGTTGCTGGTGGCCCTGAGTTTTCTGCTGATCCCTGTGGTGCGCGGCCGTCGCGCACAAACTGAAGAAGATCGCACCGCCCTCAACGTCGCCTTGTATCAGGAGCGCATCGCCGAGCTGCAAGCGCAGCAGGAGGAGGGCGTGCTCTCGGTGGCGCAACTGGACGGCGGTCGTGCCGAGGCTGCCCGTGAATTGCTCGCCGACACCGAAGGCGTGGAGGGCGAGCGGGTTTCGCGCCTGGGCAAGCCGCTGCCGCTGCTCGCCGCGATTCTGGTCCCGGTATTGGCGTTGGGCCTGTATCTGCACTTCGGCGCGTCGGACAAGGTCGAGCTGACCCGGGAGTTCTCCCAGCCACCGGGTTCGCTGGCGCAGATGACCGAGCGGCTGGAGCGTGCGGTCAAGGCGCAGCCGGATTCCGCCGAGAGCGCGTACTTCCTTGCGCGGACCTACATGGCCCAGGATCGCCCGGCCGATGCCGCGCGGATGTTCGAGCGCGCGTCCAAGCTGGCCGGCCGTCAGCCCGAACTGCTGGGGCAGTGGGCACAGGCGCTGTATTTCGCTGGCAACAAGGCCTGGAGCCCGCAGATTCAGGGGATTGCCGAAGAAGCGCTGAAGCTCAATCCCAAGGAAGTCACCAGCCTGGGCTTGATGGGCATCAACGCGTTTGAAAGTCAGCAGTTTGATCAGGCAGTCAGTTACTGGACGCGTTTGCTGGCCGTGTTGCCGCCGGACGATCCCTCCCGTGGGGCGCTGGAAGGCGGGATCAAACGCGCCCGTGACAAGCTCGTGCAAAGCGGCGGCAAGCTGGAAGACACCCAGCCGTTGGCGGTGCAGGCCGCACGCATGAAGGTGCGTGTCACGCTGTCTGAGGCGTTGAAAGCCAAGGTCCAGCCGGGCGACACGGTGTTTGTGTTCGCCCGCGCGGTGTCAGGCCCGCCGGCGCCGCTGGCGGTCAAGCGCGTGACCGTGGCCGACTTGCCGGTGGAGGTCGAGCTGAGCGACGCCGACGCGATGATGCCGCAGCTGAAACTGTCGAACTTTGCCGAAGTCCAACTCGTGGCCCGGGTGTCCCGCGCCGGTCAACCTACGGCGGGCGAATGGATCGGCCGCAGCCAGCCGTTGCCGAGCAATGTGACGGCGCTGCAGACCCTGACCATCGACAGCCCTGATCAGTAATCTCCGTTAACGCAGCGAGTAGAGAGCCCTTATGTATCGCGTCGCCCGTTTTGCCTTGTTGAGTCTGGTGGCGGGATTGACCGCAGCCTGTGCGGTGCAGCATCCAGGGCCGCAGAGTTCCGAACCGATCCCGACCGTTCCCGGTCCGTCGCCGACGCCGCAGCCCGGCACCCCGCGCACTGCGCCGCAGACACCGCCGTCGACGCCGATCCCTGCGCCCGGCCCGAAAACCTCTTCGCACTTCGCGCCGCCGCCGGGTGGCAACAGTCACTGGGATGCGCGTCTGGGTGTGCATGTGCTGGATAACGTGCCGAACACGTTCTATCGCCAGCGCACGTACTACCGCTGGAATGATGGCTGGACCTGGTCGACTTCGCCAAGTGGCCCGTGGCAAGAGACCGATGCCAGCGGTGTGCCGCCTGGGTTGAGTAAGCAGTTCGGGAATTGAGTCTTGCTGCGACAAGATTAAGAGCGTCTGCCCCTAGGCAGACGCTCTTGATCTTGGCGTACTAAGCCGGAGGCCTTACTTGGCCGGGTAGATCTGATCAAACACCCCACCATCGTTGAAGTGGGTCTTCTGCACGGTGCGCCAGTCGCCGAAGGTTTTTTCCACTGACAGGAAATCCACTTTCGGGAAGCGGTCGGTGTATTTGGCCAGCACTGCCGGGTCCCGTGGGCGCAGGTAATTGTTGGCCGCGATTTCCTGGCCTTCTGGCGACCACAGGTACTTCAGGTATTCCTCGGCCACCGCGCGGGTGCCTTTCTTGTCGACCACTTTGTCGACCACGCTCACCGGCGGTTCAGCCTCGGCGGAGACGCTCGGGTAGACCACTTCGAACTGATCGCGACCAAATTCGCGGGCGATCATCTCCGCTTCGTTTTCGAAGGTCACCAGCACGTCGCCGATGTGGTTGGTCATGAACGTGGTGGTCGCGCCACGGCCACCGGTGTCGAGGACGGGCACATGGCTGAACAACTCGCCGACGAACTTCTTGGCCGCCGTTTCATCGCCACCCTTCTTCAGCGTATAGCCCCACGCCGACAGGTAGGTGTAGCGGCCGTTGCCGGAGGTTTTCGGGTTGGGCACCACGACTTCAACGCCCTCCTTGACCAGGTCCGGCCAGTCCTTCAACGCCTTCGGGTTGCCCTTGCGCACGATGAACACCGTGGCCGAGGTAAACGGCGCGCTGTTGTTCGGGAGGCGAGTGACCCAGTCCTTGGGCACGAGCTCGCCGTTGTCGGCCAGCGCGTTGATGTCAGTGGCCATGTTCATGGTGATGACATCGGCCGGCAGTCCGTCGATCACCGAACGCGCCTGTTTGCTCGACCCGCCAAAGGACATCTGAATCGTCGGGCTTTCCTGACGCTCGGCGTTCCAGTGCTTCTGGAAGGCTGCGTTGTAGTCCTTATAGAAATCGCGCATCACGTCATACGACACGTTGAGCAGCGATGGCGCGGCGGCCTGTGCAGCGCTGCCCAGAGCCAGTCCTGCGGCGAGCAGGGAAGCGGCGAAGATCTTTTTCACTGTGGATTCCTTGTGGCGTTGAGCATGAGGCGTTTATCGATTCGCTCTTGAAAGAGCCGTTGTTAGAACCAGACGAGATGGCCAATGGCTGGCGACTATAACCAAAGTCGCCAGCCCCCCAATAGATCAAAAACTCATGTGCTTATGTCGGGTTCTGCATTGGCCGGTCCAGCGATCGCGCCGAGCTTGGGAAACAGCGCATTGCCGCAGCGCGAACAGAACGCCGCGTTAGGCTCATGGGCGTTCTTTGCGCAGACCGGGCAGTCGTGCTGCAGCTGATCGCCGCGCATGGCATTGGCCAGTTCGGCGGTGAAAATCCCGGTGGGCACGGCGATGATCGAGTAACCGGTGATCATCACCAGCGACGAGAGGATCTGCCCGATCGGTGTTCTCGGCACGATGTCGCCAAAGCCCACCGTGGTCAGCGTGACGATCGCCCAGTAGATGCCCTTGGGAATACTGGTGAAGCCGTGCTCCGGGCCTTCGACGACGTACATCAAGGTGCCGAACACCGTCACCAGCGTCGACACGGTGGCGAGAAACACGATGATCTTCTGTTTGCTGCCACGCAGGGCGGCGAGCAGGTAGTTGGCTTGTTTCAGATAAGGGCTGAGCTTGAGCACGCGGAAGATCCGCAGCATGCGCACCACGCGGACGATCAGCAGGTACTGCGCGTCGCTGTAATAGATCGCCAGAATGCCCGGCACGATCGCCAGCAGGTCGATCAGGCCGTAGAAGCTGAACGCGTATTTGAGGGGTTTGGGCGAGCAGTACAGGCGCACCAGGTACTCGACCGCGAAGATGAAGGTGAAGGTCCACTCGACCCAGGCCAATGGCGCGGCGTAATTGCGGTGCACGGCCTCGATGCTGTCGATGATCGCCACGAGCAAGCTGCAGAGGATGAGCACCAGCAGAATCTTGTCGAAGCGTCGGCCGGGTTTGGTGTCACTTTGAAAAACGATGATGCGTAGCTGTTCGCGCCAGCTGATGTTGCTGTCCATGGGATCGTTCCGCGTGCAAGGTCGGCAGAGCGTGGGACAAAGCGCTCAGGAGCGCAACCTGTGAGGCGTCGCACCGCACATCTGATGGGGCTCCCACCGGCCTCTTCCCGGCTGAAGCCGGTCCTACGAAAACATCGCGTACCCCAAGGACCGGCTTCAGCCGGGAAGGCGTCAGTCGCTTAAACCCGAAACTGCTTCAACAACCCATTCAACTGCTCACTCAACCCCTTGAGCTGATGGCTCGCCGCGCTGGACTGTTCCGCCGCCACCGCCGTGCTCTGGGAGAGTTGTGCGGCCTGGGTGACGTTCTGGTTGATGTCTTCCACCACGTGGGATTGCTCAAGGGTGGCGCTGGCGATCGAGGCGTTGAGGCCGTTGAGGTTGCGCAGTGCCTGGCTGATCGACGTCAGGCTCTGGCCGGCCAGGTTGGCCTGTTCGATGGTCAGCTGCGACGAACGACTGCTGTCAGCGATCACTTTCACTGCAGCGTCCGAATGGGCTTGCAGGCGCTCGATCATCGCCTGAATCTCCGCCGTGGATTTCTGCGTGCGCTGGGCCAGCAGGCGGACTTCGTCTGCGACCACGGCGAAGCCTCGGCCCTGATCACCGGCGCGGGCGGCTTCGATGGCGGCGTTGAGCGCCAGCAGGTTGGTCTGCTCGGCAATCGAGCTGATCACCTCCAGCACCCCGCCGATCTGCGTGCTTTCGCTGGCCAGCGTGCGAATCACTTCCACAGCCTGATCGATGGTGCCGGACAGGTGCCCGATCTGCTTCAGGCTGCTGTCGATGTTGGCCTGGCCCTGCTGCGCCTGGGACTCGGCGTTGCGCATCTCGCTGGCGGCGTGCTCGGCGTTCTTCGCCACGTCCTGCACGCCATAAGTGACCTCATTGACCGCCGTCGCCACCTGTTCCATCTGCAACGACTGCTGCTGGCTGCGCTCCTGGGCCTGGATGGCATTGCTGCCCAGCTCACTGGATGCCTGGCCGAGACCGACCGCAGACGACTGCAGCTCGCTGACCACCCGCCGCAGTTTGGCAGTGAACGCATTGAAGTGCCGGGCCAGTTGCGTGACTTCGTCGTTGCCCTGGGTTTCCAGGGTGCGGGTCAGGTCGCTTTCGCCGCTGGCGATATTGGCCATCGCTTCGACCGTGGCCTTGAGCGGGCCGGCGATGCTGCGTGCGATCAGAATCAACAGCAGCGCCATGACCAGAAAAATGCCGGCACTGATCGACAGTGCCTTGACCACCTGCTTGTAGAACTCGCCCTGCACGTCATCGATGTAAACGCCTGAGCCGATGATCCAGCCCCACGGCGCGAACAGCGAGATGTAGGAGGTCTTGCCGACTGCGTCAGTGGCGCCGGGCTTGGGCCAGCGATAGTTGACCATGCCCGCGCCTTTGGCCTTGGCCAGGGTGACCATCTCGTTGAAGACCTGGAAACCGTCCGGGTCTTTGATGCCGGACAGGTCCTGGCCCACCAGCTTGGGATTGGCCGGGTGCATGATCATCACCGGGCGCAGGTCATTGATCCAGAAGTAGTCGGTCTGGTTATAGCGCAGCCCGCGAATGGCATCCATGGCCTGCTGCTGCGCCTGCTCGCGGGTCAGGCTGCCGGCGGTTTCCAGGCCATGGTAGTAATCAAGCAGGCCACTGGCGGTCTGCACCACGTGCATGGTCTTGACGGTTTTGGCTTCGTACAGATCGTCATGGATCTGCTTGAGCATCGCCGCTGCCAGCGTAAACAACATCACCACCGCGACGATGAGAATCAACCACAGGCGCCGGCTGATGGAAAGATTGCGCATGTTCATGATCGTCACTCCGTTTCGTTGTTCTTTTTATTGGGTCTGGCGTCTTGGGCAGCGCGCCAGTCAAACTGGTTGCGGGACAGCGGATCGATGACCGTCAAACGACAGACAGAGGACGCGGTGTCATTAAGCGTCTCGGCTTGTTTGTGACAAACGTGAGAGCGGTGCAGGGATATATCTGCAATGGTAGTTATCAAAGCCAAATAAGCTGTAAGAAATGCCTTCGCCTGACGTCAGATCCGATACAGGTATAGCGAAAGGCTTACACGAGCTGAGGAACTTGGCTCTAGGTTGAAACACTTCGGCGCGGTACATTGGATCCATCAACTGCAGCAACGGACCGCTGCAGGATCAAGGATGATCGACCGTTGCCAGGCATTGGCGGCCAACAGGAAGTTGGACGGTGTTGCACAAACCCGCTTCGGCGGGTTTTTTATTGCCCGCGATTTGGCGAACGCCCTTTTGTACCCATTCATTTACCGAATCTGTACAGCGTTTCGACCAAATGTTGCTTCCCGATGGAATTTCCTGCGCTCGCGCCGCTCACAGTACGGACTACACCCGAGTCCAGGACAGGGCCGGCCGGGCAGGCATGGGAAATAATTATTGTGGATGTGGCGCAAATGGCAGCAGACGTACCGAACAAGAGACTCATTCTGGTGGTTGAGGACGAGCAAATCATTCGCGAGTTTGTTTGCGAAATCCTCCAGGACGAAGATTTTATGACCTATGCGCTGGAGACTGCCGACGAGGCTGCGACGTACCTCGAGAGCAACTCCGACGACGTGGCGCTCCTTCTCACCGATATCCTCATGCCGGGTCAGTTGAACGGTGCCGATCTGGCGAACCTGTCGGGCAACAAGTATCCGCACATCCCGATCCTGATCATGTCAGGTCACGAGACCCCCGAGAGTTCTGGCGTCGTGCACCCGGTCGTGTTCATTCGCAAGCCCTGGAGTTTCGGCCAGCTTTTACAAGGCGTTAACAAGGCCTTGGGCTACGACAAGCACGAAAGCCTGTGACCCTCAGCGGTCCGGCTCACACCCTTTGAGCACCAGCCGGATGATGGTCTGGGCGGCCGCTTCGTAATCAGCGTCGTCCAGGGTCGCTTTGCCCGTCACTGTTGAGATCTGCCAGTCGAAATCGGCGTAGGTCTGGGTCGCAGCCCAGATGCTGAACATCAGATGATGGGGGTCGATCGGTGCGATCAGGCCGTCATCGATCCAGCCCTGGATGCACTCTATATTGTGCCTGGCCTGACCATTCAACTGGTCAACCTGCTCGGGGGTCAGGTGCGGCGCGCCGTGCATGATCTCGCTGGCGAACACTTTGGAAGCGAAAGGCAGGTCGCGGGAGATGCGGATCTTCGAGCGGATGTAGCTTGTCAGCACTTCAGCCGGCACCCCCTCACGATTGAATGGCGTCGACGCCTGCATGATCGGCTCGATGATGCTTTCGAGCACCTCTCGGTACAGGTTGTCCTTCGATTTGAAGTAGTAATAGACGTTGGGCTTGGGCACACCCGCCTTGGCGGCGATGTCGCTGGTCTTGCTGGCAGCGAATCCTTTATCGGCAAATTCTTCACTGGCTGCGCGCAGGATCAGTTCTTTGTTGCGCTCGCGGATGCTGCTCATAAACCGGTATGTCCTTGCCTGCTCGGCGGTGGCGAATGTTAGCACCGGCCTCGCAGCAGGCTCAACATTGCCACTGCTGTGCAACTACAACCCCTTTGTCCACCGGCTTTGTCACTGGCGCGACGGCGTGCCGGTGGTATTGTGTGGCGGGTTGCATCGGGAGCAGTAGCAGAAGGGCAGTAACAGAACGGGCGCCTTATCAAGGCTGAACGCGTATTCGGTGGCGAGGTGTCGGCAGCATGAACAGCCCATTGTTTTCCAGCGTCGTTGCGTATGCCCAGCATTGCGAGCGACAGCTGGTGGAAATCCTGCACCGCCGGCCAACGCTCGACCGGCAGCAGGTCATGACCTGGGTCGACGAGCAGAGTCATGCGATGAAGGACCGTGATCCCCTCGACCTGTTGCGCTCACTCAACGCGAGGGTGCGAGCGGGCAAGCCGCTGCCGTGGGAAGGGCACTCCTGAGCGGGTGCTGTCAGCAGGGCTGGAGTGGCTGAAAGTGGCGGATCAGAGACCTTTGGTGTCTGATCCGCTGCGCCTCAGGTCGACAAGGATCTTGCCGGTCGACCATTGATCGGCAGCAGATCAACGCTTCGTTAGAAGAATACTTTTACCAGCAAACTGGCGGTGTTCTGATCGGTGTCGAAAGAGCGCGTGTCGTTGATGCCGTACTTGTTGCTCCAGTAGTCGTACTCGACGCCCACATACAACTGCCGGTCCGGAAGATTGAGCGCCTTGCCCAGGTCGTATTTGATCTGCGGGTTGAAGTGCAGGTTGGAGTGGTAATCACCTTTGCTGTTGGACTGTTTGTTGTCCACGACCCAGTCCATGAAACCGTCGATGAGAATGTCGGACTTGCCCACCGGGATCGTGTAGGACCAGACCGGGGTAATCTGCCAGGCACCGTAACCGGCGCGGTGGCCGTCGGTGTAACGCTTGTAGAAGTTCAGCTGGAAGTAATCAAAGCCAGGCACTTTCAAGTCAAAACCCGGACCGATCAGGTACGACTCGACATCCCCTTCGCCAAACTCGTACGTCGTCGCCAACAACACGTCAGTGATCGGCCCCAGCTGAAACTTCTGATCGAAGATCTTGCCCATGGACAGGCGAGGGGAGATCTCCCCGTACGTCGAGGCGTTGCCCAGGCTGCCGTCTTTTTTGCCGTTGTAGTTGATGTAATCGAGGAAGACGAAGTTATCGCCGTATTTCCAGCCATCGGCATGTTCGTAGGTGAACGTCTGCTGGTTCTCAGGGTTCACGGCGAAGTTCTTGCCGTAGAGATAAGTCAGGCTGTTGCTCTGCCACTGCAGCAGATCACCCGACATGGCCGGCGCCGCGGCAAGCAGGCTGCTGGCGGCCATCAGGCTGGAAAGCGTGCGGTTCATGTAAATACTCCCTTGGATTGACGTCGTGGTTTTTTGCGAACTGACGCTCTGTTATGGCGCCTTGGTTTTAATCTACTAAGTTGTCTGTTTGGTCAGCTTCGAGTTGATAGCAAGAGCTGAGCCAACACCTTGAAAAAAGACGAAAAAGCCCCGCCGGCTGTTTAAAGAACAGTCGATGGGTCGTTTTATCGATGCCGTTTGGAAGAGGCACGGGCTGATCGGAGAGTTGTCCGGCCAGTCAGGTCAGTTGCAGTGTTGTTATTGGAGTGAATTCGAGCGGCGGCGGAGGATACTGACTCGCGCGGCAGTGCTCAAGTGCTCTGTCACAGCGCACTCCCGTCGAAAACAGGGCAACCCCTCAGTGTGGATGCAACGGTCCGGCCATCACCGCACGATCGGCACCGCCGAGCACGTTAAACAGCAGGTTCAATAGCACGGCACTCAGCGTCGCCATGGCGATGCCGCTGTGGGTGATCGGGCCCATTCACTGCGGCAGCTGGCTGAAGAACTCCGGCCGCACCACCGGGATCAGGCCCATGCCGATGCTCACCGCGACCAGCAGCTGGTTGCGCCGATCGGAGATGTCCGCTTCCTGGAGGATCTTGATCCCGGTGGCGGCGACCATGCCGAACATCGCAATGGCCGCGCCGCCCAATACGGCAGGCGGAATCGAGGCCACCAGATAGGCCGCTTTCGGCAGCAGGCTGAGCACGATGAGAAACCCGCCCGCGACAATGGTCACCGAGCGGCAGCGTACACCGGTCATCTGCACCAGGCCGATGTTCTGCGCAAACGAGGAGTGGGTGAAGGTGTTGAGAAAGCCCGCAAGAAACGAGGCGGCCGCATTGCACAGCAGGCCCCGGCGCAGCATGCCGGGCGTGACGTCGCGGTCGGTGATCTTGCCCAGGGCGAGGAACATCCCCGTGGATTCGACAAAGATGATCACCACCACCAGGCACATCGACAGGATCGGCGCGAGGCTGAATTGCGGCATGCCGAAGTGCAGGGGCGTGACCACTTTCAGCCATTCGGCCTGACCCAGTCCACTGAGGTCGACCATGCCGATGAAGCCGGAGAGGATGTAGCCCAGGCCCATGCCGATCAGCACCGAGATGTTCACCCAGAACCCGCGCATGAATCGGTTGATCAGCAGGATGGTCAACAACACCAGCGCAGCGACGCCGAGGTACACCGGGGCGCCGAAGCTCACCGCCTTGCTGCCGCCGCCGGCCCAGTTGACCGCCACCGGGAACAACGACAGGCCGATGGAGGTGATCACCGTGCCGGTCACCAGCGGCGGGAAGAAGCGCACGATTTTCGACATGAACGGTGCGATCAGCATGCCGAAGAAGCCCGCCGCGATGGTCGCGCCGAAGATCCCCGGCAGGCCGACGCCGCTCATACCGGCCATCGCCACCATGCTGCCGACGGCGGCGAAACTGGCGCCCATCATGATCGGCATGCGAATTCCCAGCGGACCGATGCCGAGGGACTGCACCACCGTGGCAATGCCGGCGACCAGCAGGTCAGCGTTGATCAGGAAGGCGATGTCTTCCCGGGAAAGCCCGGCGGCTTGACCGATGATCAGCGGCACTGCAACGGCACCGCCGTACATCAACAGGACGTGTTGCAGGCCCACCAGAATCAGTTGCAGCAAGGGCAGGGGCTGTCGTGGCGGCGCGGCATGGATGCGCGCGTGAGTTGACTCGGACATGCAACACCTCATTTGTTCTTATTTTGGGGTTGAAGCTTTGAATCGGTAGAGGCGACAAGCTTCAAGCGGCAAGCCTCAAGCTAAAGCCGATCGCGTACTGCTTCTGACTTGTGGCTTGCCGCTTGAAGCTTGCAGCTGCTTAGTTCGTCTGCGCCCCCTTATCAATCCATTGCCCCAGCAGGTAACGTTCCTGTTGGGTCATCTGGGTGATGTTGCCCAGCGGCATGATCTGCGCGGTTACGGCCTGGGCCTGGATGCGCGGGGCGAGTTGCTGGATCTGTTGCGGCGTGTCGAACATGATTCCGGCCGGCGCGCTGCTGAACAGCGGGCTGGTGGGTTTGGCGGAGTGGCAGACGGTGCACCGTTCCTGAATCACGCTGTGGACTTTCTCGAAATCCACACCGCCACTGCTGGCCTGCGCGGGTTGCGCGGCAGCGGGGGCAGGTGCAGGCACAGTTTCAGGCGCAGCGGCGACAGGCGCTGGCGCGACCTCGGGCTTCGGCTCGTCGGCGCGATGACCGCCGATGGCCGTGCCCGGCAGCGGCTGGTACTGGATGTTCGCCGCCACGTCCGGGCTGCGAGATGTTTGCGCCGGGCCGGTGACGTACGCCAGACACATCATCCCCAACGCGCCGACCGGAAGGGCCCAGGCATATTTGTGGCTGTTGTGGCGGGTGTTGAAAAAGTGACGGACCAGCACCGCACACACCGCGATCCCGGCCAGGATCAGCCAGTTGTACTGACTGCCGTAGGTGCTCGGGAAGTGGTTGCTGATCATGATGAACAGCACCGGCAGGGTGAAGTAGTTGTTGTGCCGTGAACGCAGCAGGCCTTTGGCGGGCAGCGACGGGTCCGGCGTGCGGTTCTCGGCGATGGCGGCGACCAGCGCGCGCTGGGCCGGCATGATAATGCGCAGCACGTTGCCGACCATGATCGTGCCGATGATCGCACCCGTGTGCAGGTAAGCTGCTCGCCCGCTGAACACCTGGCTGAAGCCGAAGCAGGCCGCGATGACCAGCACGAACAGCACCAGGCCCAGCAGGACAGGGCGCTTGCCCAGCGGCGAATCGCAGAGGATGTCGTAGATCGTCCAGCTGGCGATCAATGAGCCGACGCCGATGGCGATGCCTGCGCCGCCGCTCAGCGTGCTGCCGGGTGCCAGCAGATAAAGGGTGGGGTTGGAATAGAACACGATGCACAGCAGCGCGACGCCCGACATCCAGGTCCAGTAGGCTTCCCATTTGAACCAGTGCAGGTCGTCCGGCATGGTCGGCGGGGCCAGTTTGTACTTTTCCAGGTGATAGATACCGCCGCCGTGAATCGCCCAGAGGTCGCCCGACAGACCCTCACGGGGGTTGGCGCGGTTGAGGTTGTTCTCCAGCCAGACGAAATAAAAGGACGCGCCGATCCAGGCGATCCCGACGATCATGTGAATCCAGCGCACGCCCAGATTCAGCCATTCCATCAGATGTGCAGCCACAGTCTTACCCTTTGCCTGCCACCCCTTGGCGGGTGGTCAGACCCTTCTTATAGTTGGGGATCGAGAACCATCTTCTGACTCTCTTCGAAGAAATGCTCATCGCAGTTATTGCCGTTGCCACTGCGATCAACCACCAGGAAGTCATCCCGCTTTTCGATCGTCAGCACCGGGTGGTGCCAGACGCCGCGATGGTAATTAACACCCTGCCTGCCATTGGTGATGAAGGCGCGGGTCAACTCGGGTTCAGGTGCATCGCCAAGTGGCGCGACCACGACCAGAAAAGGATGGCCGAGCAGCGGAATAAAGGCCTGGCTGCCCAGCGGATGGCGCTCCAGCATGCTGATAGTCAACGGCATGTTCAGCGCCTCGGCGCGGAAGATGCTGATGATCGCCTTGTCGTCCGGCGTGGCCGTTTCAACCTCGGCCAGACGGTGAAAGCGCATGGTCGAGCCGTTATTGATCATGAAATGATCGCTGCCCTCGGTTTCGATGACATCGCCAAACGGGGCGAAGGCTGCCTTGGTCAACGGCTCGATGATCAGTGTGCGCATGCGGGGTCTTCTTTCTCGTTATTCGTAAATGAAAACACTGTGGTCTTTGGTCTACGCAATCTTTTGTAGGAGCGTGGCTTGTCCCGCGATCTGGCGCGAAGCGTCAGCAAGACCGGCGCACGCGGGGTATCAGACAGAGCGCAGTTGCCGCTATTGCGACGACTTCGTCGCCGATCGCGGGACAAGCCACGCTCCCACAGGGTCTGGTGTTATTTCGCGACTTTGCCCAGCACCCGCAACCGGCTCACGCCACCATCCGGGAACACGTTCAGGCGGATGTGGGTAACCGGTCCCAGCGCCCTGATCTGCTCGACGAACGTGTGTTCGGCGTGCATTTCCAGCTTCTGGCTCGGCAGCAGTTCGCGCCAGAACAGGCTCTGGGTTTCGATCTGGCTGTCGGTGCCACCTTTGACGAACGCCGCCTGAATCGAGCAGCTGTCCGGGTAGTTGCCCTTGAAGTGCAGGGTGTCGACGACGATCTGCTCGACCTCACCGGCATGCCCCAGCGCCACGATCACCCAGTCATTGCCGGGGGTGCGGCGACGTGCGGTTTCCCAGCCGTCGCCCATGTTCACGCCACGGCCCGGGTTGAGGATGTTGCTCATGCGCCCGAAATGCTCGTCGGAGCAGGCCAGTGCACGGCCGCCATTCAGCGCCGCGACCAGGTCGATCTGCTCGTTGTCGCCTACTGCCGACCAGTCCCGGTGAGGCACGCCGTACACCCGCAGACGCGCCACGCCGCCGTCCGGGTAGATATTGAAACGCAAGTGGCTGTAGGCCTTGGCGTCCGCGATATCGTGGTAGTGGTGGCTGTCGCCCTTGAGCTCCACGGCCGGCAGCACTTCGGTCCACACGGTGTGCTCGTCCGGCTCGCCCGACGCCAGGAAGCACGCTTCCAGCGAGGCCGAGGGCGGGTAGTTGCCGGTGAAGAACGAGGTGTCGATGTCCACGCCCTTGATCGAACCAGCGACGCCCAGACGGATCACCGCACTGTCGTAACCTTCGAAGCGCTTGCGGCGCGACTCCCAGCCGTCCATCCACTTGCCGTTGTCGTCGAACACGCCTTCTTTCCAGACCGCAGGGGTCGGCTGGAACAGACGGTTGGCGTCGGCGAACCAGTCATCGGTGACGGACAGGATCTTCGTCCCCAGGCGCGCATCGGCCAGGTTGACGAACTTCTCGAAGGGTGCGGCGTAAGCTTTCATTCTTTTTGTCTGCCTTTGATAAGGGGCGTGGGAACGGTCGGTCAGAGGGCTTGCAGGCGGAACATCGCGATCTTGTTGATCTCGGCGAGGGCGCAGGCAAACTCGGCGTCTGCCGTGTTGTGAATGCGCGTCTCGAAGGCCGCGAGGATCTGATGCCGGTTGCTGCCTTTCACCGCCATGATGAAGGGGAACGCAAACGTCGCCTTGTAGGCGTCGTTCAGCTCGGTGAAGCGCTGAAACTCTTCGGCCGTGCATTGGTGGATACCGGCGCCAGCCTGTTCAGAGGTGCTGGCTTCGGTCAGTTGGCCTTGCACGGCGGCTTTGCCGGCAAGGTCCGGGTGGGCGTTGATCAACGCCAGTTGCGCGGCGTGATCGGCGCTCAACAGGATGTCGCTCATGCGTGCATGCAGCGTCTCGATATCATCGAGTTCGTGCAGATGGCCCCGGTCATAGGCCTGTTCGGCGACCCAAGGCGAGTGTTCGTAGATGTCGGCGAAGGTCTGGACGAAGGCTTCGCGGCTGAAGGAAGAGGGCGTCAGGGTCTGAAAACGGCTCATTCGGCAGCTCCGTTGAAGGGGTGAACCTGGTGCCAGTGCCGCGCGATCTCCACGCGACGGGCGAACCAGACCTGCTCGTGGCCTTTGACGTACTTAAGAAAACGCTGCAGCGCGGCCAGCCGGGCCGGGCGGCCAATCAAGCGGCAGTGCAAGCCGATCGAAAGCATTTTCGGCGCTTCGACCCCTTCGGCGTAGAGCACGTCGAAAGCGTCTTTCAGGTAATCGAAGAAGTCGTCGCCCTTGTTGAAACCCTGCACCTGGGTGAAGCGCATGTCGTTGGTGTCCAGGGTGTAGGGGATCACCAGATGCGGCTTGCCGGTGGAGTTATTCGGCTCCCAGTAGGGCAGGTCGTCGTCGTAGGTGTCGCAGTCGTAGAGAAAGCCGCCTTCTTCCATCACCAGCCGCCGGGTGTTCGGGCCGGTGCGCCCGGTGTACCACCCCAGCGGACGCTCGCCGGTGAGTTCGGTGAGGATGCGGATGGCTTCGAGCATGTGCTCGCGTTCCTGGGCCTCGTCCATGTTCTGATAGTCGATCCAGCGATAGCCGTGGCTGCAGATCTCATGGCCGGCGTCGACCATGGCGCGGATCACGTCCGGGTGACGCTGGGCGGCCATGGCCACCGCGAAAATGGTCAGCGGGATGTCGAATTGCCTGAACAGCTTGAGCACGCGCCACACGCCGGCGCGGCTGCCGTATTCGTAAAGCGATTCCATGCTCATGTTGCGCTGGCCCTGCAGCGGTTGCGCGGCGACCATCTCAGAGAGGAACGCCTCGGATTCCTTGTCGCCATGCAGAATGTTGCGCTCGCCGCCTTCCTCGTAATTGAGCACGAACGACAGCGCGATACGGGCGTTGCCTGGCCAGTGGGGATGGGGCGGGTTACTGCCGTAACCGATCAGGTCGCGTGGGTAGTCGGCGCTCACTGCGAGATTCCTTCTGTGCGTGTTGTCTGTTGCTGTGGCTGTCTGACATTGCAGGAACGATGCAGGGGACTGCCGTTGCGGTGAAAAGATTGTATACAACCTTGGCCGCATTTTGTAAGCCTGTTTTTCTTTTCTTGCGAAGGCTGGTGCTGCAAGAAACCTGCCTTGTTGGTCAGGATCTTTACAAAAACCCTAATAATTTCCTGACTCGGCTCTGAAATACGGGTTATGCAGACGCGACAAGCAAAACGGGCTATGGAACGATATCTATTGTGTACAATTTACGATCAAAGTGTCTTAATCGTTCATCTCCCGCACCCGCTGAGCCCTCAATTGGTGCGCGTACCTGATTTTCCACTTCTCAAGCGAGGCCCCGACAAGCATGGGACGACTGACCACACACGTATTGGACGCCGCTCACGGCTGCCCCGGCAGCTCCATTCACATCGTGCTTTACCGGGTTGAAGGCGAACGGCTGGAGAAAGTCGCCGACGCCGTCACTAACGCCGACGGTCGATGCGACGCGCCATTGTTGCAGGGCGATGATTACCGTTCAGGCGTCTACCAGTTGCAATTCCACGCAGGTGATTACTACCGCGCCAAAGGCGTTCAACTGCCCGACCCCGCGTTTCTTGATGTGGTCGTGCTGCGCTTCGGCATTGATGCGGCGCAGGACCACTATCACGTGCCACTGCTGATCTCGCCTTATAGTTATTCGACCTATCGCGGGAGCTAGGGCCGCCGCGCCTCGGATCATCGCCATGCCTATTGAGGAGACAATGCTGCATGACCACTCTTAAAATCACCGCAGGCGGGTATCAGTTTCTCGCCGAAACTCACCCCGATGCCCCGGAAACTGTCTCGGCGTTTCTCGCATTGCTGCCGTATCGTCAGAAGCTGATTCACGTGCGTTGGAGTGGCGAGGGATGCTGGGTGCCATTGGGTGAGTATCAACTTCTGAAGGGCGAGGAGCCCATCGGCTTCGAGAATCACACCAGCCATCCTTCCGTGGGTGACATTCTTTTCTACCCCGGCCCCTATAGCGAAACCGAGATTCTCGTGGCGTACGGCTCTTGCTGCTTTGCCAGCAAAATGGGGCAACTGGCGGGCAATCACTTTCTGACCATCGTGCAAGGCAAGGAAAACTTGCGCGCCCTGGGCGTGAAGACGTTATGGGAAGGGGCTCAAGAGATCGTATTCGAGCGGGCGTGAAGTTCGCGCTCGCAAAGGCGGCTGGATCTATTCCCGGCGCGCTATGAATGAAGAGGGCGGCCGGGTTCGGACCGCTCTTCTCATGCCCGGCAATACCGTTGCCGCCGTTGTAAATCGGGTCAGCCTGGTGCGCGGCGTGCGTCGCTGCACCGACGTCGGGCGATAAGCTGACCTCGAATTTTGCGCGTGTCCGTTAGGCGATATACGCCGTCCCTTTAGCGATAGACAAGCCTGCGCTTGGCGCGTACGTTCTTTTCCACTCATTGTTTAGTTGGACTTATATATACATTGAATTTCGGATAAATAGCCGGAAGGCGGAGGCGCGGACGAAAGGTTTTGACCGGCGTAAGTTTGGTTTTTAATAGGCAGATAAGTTGAAGCGATTTAAGTGGCTGGCATGCCGTTTGCTCTTTGCTTTGACTCGATAAACCCAACTTCGAGCCTAATGCCATGAGCAGTGATCAATACATTATTGAAGGCGCACGTACGCCTGTTGCGACCGCCCGTTGGTATCAACTTTTCATCGGTGTTGTGTGCATGATGGCGATTTCCAGTCCGCAATATGTCTGGACGCTGTTTACCGGCCCGCTGACCAATAAACTTGGTGTTTCGCTGGCGCAAGTGCAAATCACCTTTTCCCTGTTGATTATTTTGCAGACATTCTTTTCCCCCGTGCAGGGCTATCTGGTCGATCGTTTTGGCATTCGCCTGCTGGTCGGTCTGGGGTGCACGTTGTCCGGCCTTAGTTGGGTGCTGGCCAGTCAGGCTTCTTCTCTAAGCATGCTGTACTTGAGTTATGGCGTGGTGGGTGGCCTGGGTACCGGGATTGTCTACGTGGGAATTGTCGGTCTGATGGTGCGCTGGTTCCCGGACCGTCGCGGTTTTGCGGCAGGCGCTGTGGCCGCAGGCTATGGAATGGGCGCAATGCTCACCACGTTTCCTATCAGCAACAGTCTGCAAAGTGCTGGCATGGAACAGACCATGATGACGTTCGGCCTGGTGCTGGGGGTGGTCGGGCTTGCCGCGTCGCGGTTTTTGCGTCAACCACCGGCACTGTTGCGTGATGCGGCGGTGGCGCAAACGCCCCAGACCGTTTCTGATGTCGCGCCCCGCGAGATGCTCAAGACGCCAGTCTTCTGGCTGATGTTCGCCATGTTCACCATGATGTCCACGTCCGGTCTGATGGTGACCTCACAGATGGCCAGCTTCGCCAAGGATTTCGGCATGACCACCGTCATGGTGATGGGCATGGCGGCCTTGCCACTGGCCCTGACCATCGACCGGGTCTGCAATGGCCTGACCCGGCCATTGTTCGGCTGGATTTCCGACCGTTTCGGCCGTGAAAACACCATGGCGTTCGCGTTCCTGTTTGAAGGTGTAGCCATGACGCTGTGGTTGCTGACCAGTGATAATCCGGTCCTGTTCGTGCTGTTGTCGGGTGTCGTGTTCTTGGGCTGGGGTGAAATATTCTCCCTGTTCCCCTCAACCCTGACCGACACCTTCGGCACCCGCCACGCCACTACCAACTACGGTTTTCTGTACATGGCGCAGGGGATTGGCGCGGTGTTTGGCGGTCCGGTTGCAGCGCTGCTGCACCAGTACACAAGTAGCTGGTACCCGGTATTCGCAGTGGCCATCAGCTTTGACATCGTCACCGCTCTGCTGGCCTTCTTCGTGCTCAAACGCATGCGTATGAACTGGCTTGCCGCACACGCTCTGTAATTTTTACAACAAGGAATTTGCGCATGTTGAACACCACACTGGCCGCTCGGGGCATTGCCGTTGCACCTCACAGCCTCGCTGCCCAATCGGCGCTGGCAGTATTGCGCGAGGGCGGGAACGCGATCGAGGCCATGGTCGCGGCAGCCGCCACGATCGCCGTTGTGTACCCACACATGAACAGCCTGGGCGGCGACGGTTTCTGGCTCATCATGCCTGCTCAGGGCGAGCCGGTGGCGATTGACGCCAGCGGTCCGGCTGGCAGTCTGGCCACCCTGAGCCGCTACGAAGGCATGAACAAGATCCCGACCCGTGGCGTCGATGCGGCGCTGACCGTGGCGGGAACCGTAGGCGGCTGGCAGGAGGCCTTGGCCGTTTCGGCGCAACGGGGTGGCCATACTCCTTTGCCGCGCCTGCTCGAAGACGCGATCCACTATGCACAGTCTGGAATCCCCACCACCGTCTCGCAACACGTCGCCACTTCTGCCAAGCAGGCTGAGCTGCAGCATGTGCCGGGTTTTGCGGAGACGTTTTTGCCGAACGGCGCAGCGCCGCAAGCTGGCAGTCTGTTCCGGCAACCGCGTCTGGCGGACACGCTGCAAGCCTTGGCCGACGACGGTCTCGACAGTTTCTATCGCGGGGCGCTTGCCGATTCCATCGCCCATGATCTGGAGGCACTGGGCGCGCCGGTGACCCGCGCCGATCTGGCCAGCTACCGGGCCAGGCGTGTGCGCCCCCTTGAGCTGACCCACAGCGCAGGCACGGTTTACAACCTGACGCCCCCTAGCCAGGGGCTGGTTTCGCAGCTGATCCTGGGGATTTCCGATCACGCAGGTCTAGCCTCACATGCCGCGGACGAGGCAGACCATATTCATACCCTGGTGGAGGCGACCAAGCTCGCATTCGCGCTGCGCGATGGTCACATAACCGACCCCGAGCACATGACTATCGACCCACAGAGCTGCCTGGCGCCGGACAATCTGCAAGCGCTGGCCGCGCGCATTGATCCGCAGCAAGCCGCGCCGTGGGGTGAAGGCAAGGGGCCGGGCGACACGATCTGGATGGGTGTGATCGATAACGACGGGTTGGCGGTTTCGTTCATTCAGAGCATTTACCACGAATTCGGCAGCGGCGTGGTGTTGCAGGGCTCGGGCTTGAACTGGCAGAACCGCGGCGCCTCGTTCAGTCTCGATCCTGAGCACCTGTTGGTCTTGAAGCCGGGCAAGAAGCCGTTCCACACGCTCAACCCTGCGGCGGCCCGCTTGAAGGATGGCCGCGCCATGGTCTACGGCACCATGGGTGGAGACGGTCAGCCGCAGACGCAGGCGGCGGTGTTCAGCCGCTACGCGGTGTTTGGTCAGTCATTGCAGCAGGCGGTGACGGCGCCGCGCTGGTTACTGGGGCGGACCTGGGGTGATACGTCGGACACCCTGAAACTGGAGTCGCGTTTCCCGGCGTCCGTTGTCGATGAACTCAAGCGCCGTGGCCACGAGGTCGAGTTGCTTGCGGCCTTCACTGAAACCATGGGGCATGCCGGGGCTGCGGTGCGGCTGGTCAATGGCAGCTTTGAAGGCGCTTTCGATCCGCGTGGCAATGGCGCCGCCGCCGGCTATTGATTTACAGAAACACAAACTTGGCGATGAAGATCGCGCAGAGCGCCCAAAGGCTGACCGAAATCTCCCTGTGTTTGCCGGTGCCGGCTTTGAGCACTACGTAAGTGATAAAGCCCAGCGCGATGCCGTCGGCGACTGAGAACGTCAGCGGCATCATGATCGCCGTGACGATCGCCGGGATGCTGTCGGTGGCTTCGTCCCAGTCGATGTGCGCCATGCCGCCCATCATCAACATCGCCACATAAATCAATGCCCCTGCCGTCGCGTAGGCGGGAATCATGCCAGCCAGCGGGGCGAAGAACATCGCCGCCACGAACAGCACGCCCACGGTCACGGCGGTCAGCCCCGTCCGCCCCCCGGCCGCCACGCCCGAGGCGCTCTCCACGTAGCTGGTCACTGGCGGCACACCGACCATTGCGCCGAACACGCTGGAGGCGCTGTCTGCCTTCAAGGCCCGCGAGAGGTTCTCGATGCGACCGTTTTCGCGCACCAGACCGGCGCGCTGTGCCACACCCATGAGCGTGCCGGCGGTGTCGAACATGTGCACGAACAGAAACGCCAGCACTACGCTGATCATGCTGACGTTGAACACGCCCGTCAGGTCCATGGCCATCCAGGTCGGCGCCAGGCTCGGCGGGGTGGAGAAGATGCCGTTGTAATGCACCAGCCCCAGGCCCCAGCCGGCCAGCGTCACCGCGATGATGCTGATGAGGATCGCGCCGAAGACCCGGTGATAACTGAGTACGGCGATCATCAGAAAGCAGATGGCGGCGAGCAGCGGACCGGGTTCGCGCAACGAGCCGAGCTTGATCAGCGTCGCCGGGCTGTCGACCACGATGCCGGCGGTCTTCAGGCCGATCAGCCCGAGAAACAGACCGACCCCGGCGCCCATGGCGTAGCGCAGGCTGACCGGGATGCTGTTGAGCAGCCATTCGCGGATCCGCGACAGCGTCAGGAACATGAAGATCACGCCCGAGACGAACACCGCGCCCAAGGCCGTTTCCCAGCTGTAACCCATGGTGCCGACAACGGTGTAGGTGAAGAACGCGTTCAGGCCCATCCCCGGCGCCAGACCCACCGGCCAGTTGGCGTACAGCCCCATCAGCAGGCAGCCCAGCGCCGCGGCGATGCAGGTCGCGACGAACGCCGCGCCATGATCGATGCCGGCGTCGGCCATGATGTTGGGGTTGACGAAGATGATGTAGGCCATGGTGATGAAGGTCGTGAGCCCCGCCAGCAGCTCGGTCCGGACGGTCGTGCCGTGCAGGCTCAGTTTGAAGAGGCGTTCAAGCAGGCCTCTGCGCGGCAGCGTGAGATCCAGCGGCGTGGCTTCGGTTTTGCGACTTTCCACAGTGAAATCCTCGGGACGTTTTTGTTGTTATGACAAAGCCGGTTGCGGGCTCCGGGAGGCGGTGGACCTGTCAGGCCGATTTGTTGACTGAAAGGTCAGAAACGTGCACGAGAGGATTATGCTTTTGTATACAAATAATGCAAATAATGTTTTAGATATTGTTCGGTATATTTGGCGGATTGTGTGCATAACGCCCCGCCGTTTCGGGGCCTGTGCAGACGTTGCCGGCTGTGTACAATGCGCCATTACTTTTACTGTGACTTTGCCGGGATATCTGCTATTGGTTGCTCCAACAGTGGTCGTACCCGCCCTGATCACGGCAATGCCCCGCGCCGGATTCTGTTACCACGAGTGCCCATGAACGATCAGCTGCAACCCCTCAAGAAACACTCACGCACGGCCAAATCCGGCCGTACCGGCACCCAGGACGACATCGTCTACGCGCACATTTTCGAGGCGATTCTCGAACAGCGCCTGGCGCCCGGCACCAAACTGAGTGAAGAAGCCCTGGGTGAAATCTTCGGCGTCAGCCGCACCATCATTCGTCGCGCACTCTCGCGTCTGGCCCACGAGGGGGTGGTGTTGTTGCGCCCTAACCGTGGGGCGGTGGTGGCCAGCCCGAGCGTCGATGAGGCACGACAGGTGTTCTTTGCCCGGCGTCTGGTGGAGAAGGCGATCACTGAACTGGCGGTCGAGCACGCCACGGCGGAACAGCTCAGCGAGCTGCGCCAGATGGTCAGCGACGAGCGCGACAGTTTTTCCAAAGGGGATCGCGGAGCAGGCATTCGTCTGTCGGGGGAATTCCATCTGAAGCTGGCGGAAGCGGCGAAAAACGCTCCGCTCATCAGCTTCCAGCGAAGTCTGGTCTCGCAGACCTCGCTGATCATCGCGCAGTACGAAAGCGGCAACCGCTCGCACTGCTCATACGATGAACACACCCAACTGATCGACGCCATCGAAGCCCGCGACGCGACCCTGGCGGTGAACCTGATGATGCACCACATGGATCACATCGACAGCAAGCTCAACCTCGACGAAGACAGCGCCTCCGACGACCTCCACGCCGTGTTCTCGCACCTGATGCTGCCGAAGAAAAAGGCAGGGCGCAGCACCGCGGTCTAACCCCTCCCGTTCGCCGCATCTCTTGCGGCGAACGCAGAGCGTGCAGCAGCGCCTCAACGCTTATGCACCAACCCCCCCGCCGAATACGTTTCGCTCACGGTCCGGTCATCCCCCAGGGTCATCAGCACAAACAACCGCTCTTCGATGCTGGTCGCCTGACTCATGCGGTAGGCCAGCAGCGGCGTGGCGTTGTAGTCCAGTACCACGAAGTCCGCTTCACTGCCCGGCTGCAGATTGCCGATCTTGTCGTCAAGCCGCAGCGCCCGTGCGCCGCCCAGTGTCGCCAGGTACAGCGATTTGAACGGGCTCAGTTTGGCGCCTTGCAGCTGCATGACTTTGTACGCCTCGTTCAGCGTGTGCAGCAGCGAGAAGCACGTCCCGGCGCCGACGTCTGTCCCGAGTCCTACATTGACCTTGTGCTTTTCCGCCATCGGCAAGTTGAACAGCCCACTGCCGAGGAACAGGTTGGAGGTCGGGCAGAAGGCAATGGCTGACCCGGTTTCTGCCAGGCGCTCACACTCTTGGTCGCACAGGTGCACGCCATGGGCGAACATCGAGCGCTCGCCGAGCAGGTTGAAATGGTCGTACACGTCCAGGTAGTTCTTGCGCTCCGGGAACAGCGCCTTGACCCACTCGACTTCCTTCAGGTTTTCACTGATGTGGGTCTGCATGTACAGGTCGGGGTATTCGGTCAGCAACTGGCCGGCCAGGGTCAATTGCTCGGGCGTGCTGGTCGGGGCGAAGCGCGGGGTGACGGCGTAATGCAGACGGCCCTTGCCATGCCAGCGCTCGATCAGCGCCTTGCTGTCGACGTAGCTGGATTCAGCGGTGTCCACCAGATAATCCGGCGCGTTGCGGTCCATCATCACCTTGCCGGCAATCAGGCGCAGATTGAGCTTCTCGGCTGCACTGAACAGCGCCTCCACCGACTCCTTGTGACGACTGCCGAACACCAGTGCCGTGGTGGTGCCGTTGCGCAGCAGTTCCTTGAGAAAGATGTCAGCCACCTGCGCCGAATGCTCAGGGTCTTCGAACTGCTTCTCGCAGGGAAAGACGTAGGTGTTCAGCCAGTCGAGTAACTGCTCGCCGTAGGACCCGACCATGCCGGTCTGCGGCAAATGGATATGGGTGTCGATGAAACCGGCGGTGATCAGCGCGTCCTGATAGCTGACGATTTCGACGTCGTTGGCGAGGGTCTTCAACAGGTCTTCGGCATTGCCGAGGGCGATGATCTTGCCGTTGTCGACCACCATCAGGCCGTCTTCGAAATATTCGTACGACGCTTCCACCGCTACGTCGGCAGGGTCGGCGATACTGTGAATGATGGCGGCGCGGTAGGCTTTTTTGGCGGTGCTGATATCTGTGGTCATGTCAGTTGATCGTTCTTCCGGGATTCATTGGGCCTGGCTGCGGCGGGACACCGGCAGCAGCTTGGCGACAGGTTCGGCGGTGGTGCTTTGCTCGCCGAAATGAGCGTTGTAGGTGGCGATCACTTCGCCGGCGATGGACACGGCGATTTCCATAGGCAGCTTGCCTTTGACCTCGGTCAGGCCCATCGGGCACCGCATCCGCTGCAGCACCGCAGCATCGAAGCCGCGATCCCGCAGGCGATGCTCGAACTTCACGCGCTTGGTTTTCGAGCCGATCAGGCCGAAATAGCTGAAGTCGCCACGCTTGAGAATCGCAGCGGCGAGTTCCAGGTCCAGCTGATGATTGTGGGTCATGACGATGCAATAGCTGCCAGCGGGGAGGTTATCCACTTCTTCGGTGACGTCCTCGCAGAGGATCTGCGTCACGCCTTCTGGCAGGTGCGCGGGAAATTCGGCCTCGCGGGAATCGATCCAGCGCACGCGGCAGGGCAGGCTGGCCAGCAGCGGCACCAGCGCCCGACCGACGTGGCCGGCGCCGAAAACGGCAATGTGCGCCTGGGGCTGGCCCATGGGTTCGAACAGCAACACGTTAACGCCGCCGCAGCACTGACCCAGGCTGGCGCCAAGGCTGAAGCGCTCCAGGCGGGTGTGCTGGCTGCCGCTGGCGAGCATCTCCCGGGCAATTTCCATGGCCTTGTATTCCAGGTGACCGCCGCCGATGGTGTCGAAGATCCGCCCGGCGCTGACGACCATTTTCGAGCCGGCATTGCGCGGCGTCGAGCCCCGCTCCTCGATGATGGTCACCAGCACGCAGGCCTCGCCCTGCTGCTGCAAATCGGCGAGGGCGCTGATCCAGTTATTCATGTGATTTCTCCTGATCGGCGGGTTGGCAGATCAAACATCGTCATTGCCCGTGCTGGCCTCATCGCGAGCAAGCTCACTCCTACAGGCTCGCATTTGGACTGTAGGAACGACCGGGGTGGCGCTCCACCTTGCTCGCGAAGGCGTTGGCTCAAGCCACCACTGTTCAAACTGGCGAACCCGCCAGCTCATGGGCGACACCTTCCGCTTCCGGCGCCGCAGCCCGCAACGCCCGCATCTGCTCACACCCCCACAACACCCGTTCCGGGGTCGCCGGCGCGTCGATCTTCGGTTGATGCCGGTAATCGCCCAGGCTCGCCACCGCGTCCTTGATCGCGCACCACGCGGCGATGCCCAGCATGAATGGCGGCTCGCCCACGGCTTTGGAATGGAACACCGTGTCTTCGGGGTTCTTGCGGTTTTCCACCAGCTTCACCCGCAGGTCCGCCGGCATGTCGGCCACGGCCGGAATCTTGTAGCCGGCCGGGCCATTGGTCATCAGCTTGCCCTTGTCGTTCCAGACCAGTTCCTCGGTGGTCAGCCAGCCCATCCCTTGAATGTAGCCGCCCTCGACCTGGCCGATGTCGATGGCCGGGTTCAGCGAGGCGCCGACGTCATGAAGGATGTCCGTGCGCAGCATTTTGTATTCGCCGGTCAGGGTGTCGACCAGCACCTCGGTGCAAGCCGCGCCGAAGGCAAAGTAATAGAAGGGCCGGCCGCGCGCCTGGCTGCGGTCGTAGAAGATCTTCGGCGTCTTGTAATAGCCCGTGCTCGACAGCGACACCTGGCCCATCCACGCCTGCTGGGCGAGGGTGTCGAAGCTGATGACCTGCTCGCCGACGCGCACATGACCGTTGCGAAACTCGACCCGCGACTCATCGCACTGATAATGCCTGGCTGCGAATTCCACCAGCCGCTGCTTGAGGATCTCCGCAGCGTTCTGCGCGGCCTTGCCGTTCAAGTCAGCGCCGCTGGAGGCGGCCGTCGGCGACGTGTTCGGCACCTTGTCGGTATTCGTCGCGGTAATCTGCACACGGTCGATGTCGACCTGAAACACCTCGGCCACCACCTGCGCCACCTTGACGTTCAGACCCTGGCCCATCTCGGTGCCGCCGTGATTGAGGTGAATGCTGCCGTCGGTGTAAATGTGGATCAGCGCGCCGGCCTGGTTGAGAAAGCTGGCAGTGAAGGAAATGCCGAACTTCACCGGAATCAGGGCCAGGCCTTTCTTCAGAATCGGGCTGTGGGCGTTGTAGGCCGTGATCGCTTTGCGTCGCTCGACGTAGTCACTGCTTTCTTCCAGGTCGGCGGTCATTTCCTCGAGCATGTTGTGCTCGACCGTCTGGTAGTAATGGGTGACGTTGCGCTCGGTCTTGCCGTAATAGTTGGACTTGCGCACCGCCAGCGGATCCTTGCCCAGATGCCGGGCGATGACGTCCATCACTTCCTCGATGGCGACCATCCCCTGGGGGCCGCCGAAGCCCCGGTAGGCCGTGTTTGACGCGGTGTTGGTCTTGCAGCGATGGCCATTGATCGTGGCGTCGCCCAGGTAATACGAATTGTCGGCGTGAAACATCGCGCGGTCGACGATGGACGCCGACAGGTCCGGCGAATAACCGCAGTTGCCCGCCAGTTCAAGCTGAATCCCGTGCAAGCGTCCGTCGTCGTCGAACCCCACGTCGTACTCGACGTAAAACGGGTGCCGCTTGCCGGTCATCATCATGTCTTCCACGCGGGGCAGGCGCATCTTGGTCGGCTGACCGGTCAGACGCGCAACCACCGCGCACAGGCACGCGGGGCTCGCGGCCTGGGTTTCCTTGCCGCCGAAGCCGCCGCCCATACGGCGCATGTCGACGACGATCTTATTCATCGGCACGTCCAGCACTTCGGCGACGAGTTTTTGCACCTCGGTCGGGTTCTGCGTCGAGCAATAGACGATCATGCCGCCGTCTTCCGTGGGCATCACCGACGAAATCTGCGTCTCCAGGTAGAAGTGCTCCTGACCGCCGATGTGCAGCGTGCCCTGAATCCGGTGGGTGGCGGACGCCAGCGCCGTCGACGAATCACCGCGCTGGTGGGTGTGGCTGTCGAGCACGAAGTGCTTGTTGCGGTAGGCCTGGACGACGTCGAGCACCGGCTCCAAGTCTTCGTATTCGATGATCGCGGCCATGGCCGCCTTGCGTGCGGTTTCCAGATCCCGGGCGGCCACGGCAATCACCGGCTGACCGACGAACTCGACCGTGTCGATGGCCAGCAACGGGTCGCCGGGCAGCAGCGGGCCGATGTCCTTGAGGCCGGGAATGTCTTCATGGGTGATGGCGATGCGCACGCCGTCGAAGGCGTAGCAGGGCGACACGTCGACGCGGACGATGCGCGCGTGGGCACGGTCGGACAGCCGCGCATACACGTGCAGCTGATTGGGGAATTCGAGACGGTCGTCGATGTAGATCGCTTCGCCGGAGACGTGCTTGTCGGCGCTGTCGTGCTTGACGCTGCGGCCCACGCCGGTGGTCAGGTCCTGTTGAAACAGGGCGACCATTTCTTCCTGGGACTTGGCTGAATGATGGTTAGACATAAGCTGTCACCCGCGTCTGGATGTGGGGCGTTTGCACTTCAATGAAGTATTTGCGCAGCAGGTTCTGTGCGCTGAGCAGGCGGTATTCCTTGCTCGCGCGGAAATCCGTCAGCGGCGTGAAATCCTCGGCCAGTGCGGCGCAGGCACGCTCGATGGTGGCCGACGTCCATGGCTGGCCGATCAGCGCCTGTTCGCAATGGGCGGCGCGTTTGGGGATCGCCGCCATGCCGCCGAAGGCCGCGCGGGCGTCGACGATGGCACCGTTCTCGACCTGCACGCGGAACGCTGCGCACACCGCCGAGATGTCGTCGTCCAGCCGCTTGGAAACCTTGTACGCGCGAAACGTCTGCCGGGCGTTGGCGCGGGGCACGATGATGCGCTCGATGAACTCGCTTTCCTGACGCACCGTCACGCGGTAATCAATGAAGTAATCCTCCAGCGCCAGGGTGCGGGTTTGCTCGCCTTTGCGCAGCACGATCTTCGCGCCCAAGGCGATGAGCAGGGGCGGCGAGTCGCCAATCGGCGAAGCGTTGCCGATGTTGCCGCCGAGGGTGCCCTGATTGCGGATCTGCAGCGATGCAAAACGGTGCAGCAATTCGCCGAAGTCCGGGTACTCGCGGCTCAGTGCTTCGTAGCAATCGGTGAGCGCCGTGGCCGCGCCGATCTCGATGCGGTCTTCGAAGTGTTCGATCTTTTTCATCGCGGCGACGTTGCCGACGTAGATCATCACCGGCAGCGGGCGATGGAATTGCGTCACTTCGAGGGCCAGATCAGTGCCGCCGGCCAGCAATCGCGCCTGAGGATAGGCGTTGTAGAGATCCGCCAGATCAGCGACGGTCAGCGGTACCAGGCAGCGCTTGTCACCGCTGTTCAGCTCGCCGGTTTGCGTCGGCGCAATGGCCTTGAGGCGGGCGATGGTCTGCGCTTTCAGGGCATCGAACTGGTCAGGCTGCGGTTGGCTGCAGCTTTGCTCGGCCGCCGCGAGGATCGGTCGATAGCCGGTGCAACGGCATAGGTTTCCGGCCAAGGCTTCGTGGGCCTGGGCGTGCCTGGTGTCGGGCGAGGCGGATTCGGCGCTGTTCTTTTGCAGCGCGAACAGCGCCATGACAAAGCCCGGCGTGCAGAAGCCGCACTGGGAACCGTGGCAGTCGACCATCGCCTGCTGAACGCTGTGCAAGCGTCCCTGATGCTTGAGGTCTTCAACGCTGATCAGTTGCTTGCCGTGCAGCGAGGCCACAAAGGTCAGGCAAGAATTGAGGCTTCGATAACTCAGTTGCTCCCGGCCCGCCGCATCGGTGGTCAGCTCGCCCACGACCACCGTGCACGCGCCGCAATCGCCGCTGGCGCAGCCTTCTTTGGTGCCGGACTTGTGCAGATGCTCGCGCAGATAGTTGAGCACCGTCACATTGGGGTCCAGAGCCTGTTCGGTTTTCAGCTCTTGGTTCAGGAGAAACTGGATCACGGGTCGCGCCTCGTTCTTGTCATTTAAAAGCACTGGTCACAGCTGCCGGCGGAGGGGTCATCGAACATGTCGATGAATCTATCAGCTCTGACTATCGGGTCAATTAATTTCTGACTCAAAGGTCAAGAAATTCATTATTTCGAAATATGGCCGATAACTCAGGTGAACATGATGTTTAAAGACTGGGTGCGCGTGAGCAGAACATATCCGTGTTTCTGCTTAATTCGTGCCAGTTTCCACAGTATGGCCCTGCGCCACAGACCTGCAGTGCGATACACTCCGCCGCTTGTTTGCGACCCAAGAAGTTGAAGGTAAGAAATGACGTTCAAGGCACCTGACAGCCTCGCCGAGCAGATCGCTCACCACCTTGCCGAGCGCATCATCCGCGGCGAGCTCAAGCCAGGGGAGCGGATTCAGGAGCAGAAGGTCACGGCCGCGCTGAACGTGAGCCGGGGCTCGGTGCGCGAGGCGTTGCTGATTCTCGAACGCCGCCACCTGATCGTGATCCTGCCCCGTCGTGGCGCGCAGGTGTCGGTCCTGACCCCGCACAACATCACCAGCCTCTGCGCCTTGATGAGCGAGATGTACATCCTGCTCGGTCTGGCCGTGGCGCGCAGCTGGAAGGAGCCGGTCGATCTGGCGCCGTTCCAGCAGATTCAGCAGCGGCTCATGGCCAGTTGCGAGCGCCAGGACGTGAAAGGCTTCGTCGAAGAGAGCTTCAACGTGATGCGCGCGGCCTATCCGTTCGCCAACAACCCGTACCTGGAAGAGACCGTCGAGAACCTGCAGCCCTCCATGAGCCGCTTCTATTTCCTCGCCCTGGATCAACGCGAGGCGGAAATGAGTGAATACCTGACCCTGTTCGGCCAGTTGCTCGAAGCAGTGGTGGCGCGGGATCTGGCGCGCATCCGCGACGTGCTGACCTGCTACGCCGAGCGCAGCTGCCAATCGGTTTTGTCTGCCCTGGCGGCCAGCTGATTCATGCGCCTCAAGTGCATCAGGCTGGCCGGGTTCAAATCGTTCGTCGACCCGACGACGGTGAACTTCCCCAGCAACATGGCGGCCGTGGTCGGCCCCAATGGATGCGGCAAATCCAACATCATCGACGCGGTGCGCTGGGTCATGGGCGAAAGCTCGGCCAAGAACCTGCGCGGCGAGTCGATGACCGATGTCATCTTCAACGGCTCCACCAGCCGCAAGCCGGTGAGTCAGGCGAGCATCGAGCTGGTTTTCGATAACTCCGACGGCACCCTGGTCGGCGAATACGCCAGCTACGCGGAAATCTCCATTCGCCGCAAAGTGACCCGCGACAGCCAGAACAGCTACTACCTCAACGGCACCAAATGCCGTCGCCGCGACATCACCGACATCTTCCTCGGTACCGGCCTGGGCCCGCGCAGCTACTCGATCATCGAGCAGGGCATGATCTCCAAGCTGATCGAAGCCAAGCCCGAAGACCTGCGCAATTTCATCGAAGAAGCTGCCGGCATCTCCAAGTACAAGGAGCGCCGCCGCGACACCGAAAACCGCATTCGCCGCACCCACGAAAACCTCGCGCGCCTGACCGATTTGCGCGAAGAACTGGGTCGGCAGCTGGAGCGCCTGCAGCGTCAGGCCCAGGCGGCCGAGAAGTATCAAGAATACAAGGCCGAAGAGCGTCAGCTCAAGGCGCAACTGTCGGCGTTGCGCTGGCAGGCGCTGAATGAGCAAGTGGCCCAGCGCGAATCGGTGATCGGCAATCAGGAGGTCGGCTTCGAGTCATTGGTCGCCGACCAGCGCAGCGCCGACGCGGCCATCGAGCGCCTGCGCGATGGCCATCACGACCTGTCCGAGCGATTCAATCTCGTGCAGGGGCGCTTCTATTCCGTGGGCGGCGACATCGCCCGGGTCGAGCAAAGCATCCAGCACGGTCAGCAGCGCTTGCGTCAGTTGCAGGACGACCTGCGCGAAGCCGAGCGCGCGCGCCTGGAAACCGAATCCCACCTGGGCCACGACCGCACACTGCTGGCGACCCTTGGCGAAGAGCTGGAAATGCTCGAGCCGGAGCAGGAAATCACCCTCGCCGCCGCCGAAGAGTCCGCCGCCGCGCTGGAAGACGCCGAAACCGCCATGCACGGCTGGCAGGAGCAGTGGGACGCTTTCAACCTCACGTCCGCCGAACCCCGGCGGCAGGCCGAAGTGCAGCAGTCGCGCATTCAGCAGCTGGAAACCAGCCTGGAGCGCCTGGCCGAGCGTCAGCGGCGTTTGGGTGAAGAGCGCCAATTGCTCGCGGCTGACCCCGAAGACGCCGCGATTCTCGAACTCAGCGAAGACCTCGCCGCGCGGGAAATGGCTTTCGAAGAACTGACCGCTGAAGAAGAACACCTGATCGAGCGCCTTGAGCAACTGCGCGTCGATCTACAACAGGCCACCCAGGCGCAGCAACAGGCCCAGGGCGATCTGCAACGCTTGAACGGTCGCCTCGCTTCGCTGGAAGCCTTGCAACAGGCGGCACTCGATCCCGGCACCGGCACCGCCGAATGGCTGCGCGATCATCAACTCAGTGAGCGTCCGCGTCTGGCCGAAGGGCTGCGGGTCGAGGCGGGCTGGGAAATGGCCGTGGAAACCGTGCTGGGCGCCGACCTGCATGCGGTGCTGGTGGATGATTTCGCCGGGCTCGATCTGGCCGGATTCAGTCAGGGCGACCTGCGCCTGGTGAGTCCCGGCGCTGATGTCATGCGCATCCCTGGCAGTTTGCTGGACAAAGTCGACACTCAGGTCGATCTCACCCACTGGCTGGGCCAGGTCAAACCCGCTGAAACCCTCGACGATGCCCTGGCGCTGCGCGGCCAACTGGGCGCCGGCGAGAGCCTGATCAGCCGCGACGGCTATTGGGTCGGTCGGGATTTTCTCCGCGTGCGCCGCGCCAGCGAAGCCGAAAGCGGCGTGCTGGCGCGGGGTCAGGAATTGCAGCGCCTTGAAGCCGAGCGCGACGAACGTGAGGCGAGCCTGGCTGCGCTGGAAGAACAATTGCTAACTCAGCGCGAGCAGCAACGCACCCAGGAAGACAACCGCGAGCAATTGCGCCGTCGCTTGCAGGACGAAGCCCGTCAGCAGAGCGAGCTCAAGGCGCAGTTGTCCGCTGCCAAAGCCAAGGTCGAGCAACTGACCCTGCGCCGCACGCGGCTCGATGAAGAATTGACCGAGCTCGCTGAACAGCGGGCCATGGAGCAGGAAACCCTCGGCGAATCCCGCCTGCAACTGCAGGACGCCCTCGACAGCATGGCGCTGGACACCGAACAGCGCGAGCTGCTGCTGGCCCAGCGCGACAGCCTGCGCGAGCGCCTGGACCGGGTGCGTCAGGAAGCCCGGCAGCATAAGGATCACGCCAACCAGTTGGCCGTGCGCCTGGGTTCGCTGCGCGCGCAGCATGATTCCACCCGTCAGGCCCTGGAACGGCTGGAGATGCAGTCCGAGCGCCTGACCGAGAAGCGCGAGCAATTGAGCCTGAATCTGGAGGAGGGCGCCGCGCCGCTGGAAGAGTTGCGCATGAAGCTCGAAGAGCTGCTGGAAAAGCGCATGGTGGTCGACGAGGAGATGCGCACCGCCAAGAACGCCCTGGAAGACGCCGACCGCGAACTGCGGGAAGCCGAGAAACGTCGCAACCAGGCCGAGCAGCAATCGGCGCTGTTGCGTGGGCAATTGGAGCAGCAGCGCCTGGAATGGCAGACCCTGACCGTAAGGCGCAAGGCGCTTCAGGAGCAACTGCACGAAGACGGCTACGACCTGGACGGCGTGTTGGCGACCCTGACCGCCGACGCCAACGAGAAGGCCGCCGAAGAAGAGCTCGAACGCATCGCCGCACGGATTCAGCGTCTGGGCGCCATCAACCTTGCCGCCATCGACGAGTATCAGCAGCAGTCCGAACGCAAACGCTATCTGGACGCCCAGGACGCCGATCTGGTCGAAGCGCTGGACACGCTGGAAAGCGTGATTCGCAAAATCGACAAGGAAACACGCAACCGTTTCAAAGAGACCTTTGATCAGATAAACAGCGGAATTCAGGCACTTTTTCCAAAAGTTTTCGGTGGCGGCAGCGCTTACTTGGAACTGACGGGCGAAGATTTACTCGATACAGGGGTGACGATCATGGCGCGTCCTCCCGGCAAGAAAAACAGCACGATCCATTTGCTGTCCGGGGGTGAGAAAGCCCTGACCGCGCTGGCGCTGGTTTTTGCCATCTTCAAACTCAACCCGGCGCCGTTCTGCATGCTCGACGAAGTCGATGCGCCGCTGGACGACGCCAACGTGGGGCGCTACGCCCGGTTGGTCAAAGAGATGTCGCAGACGGTGCAGTTCATCTACATCACCCACAACAAGATCGCCATGGAAATGGCTGACCAGTTGATGGGCGTCACCATGCACGAACCGGGTTGTTCAAGGCTGGTGGCGGTGGACGTAGAGGAGGCGATGGCGCTGGTGGAGTCATAGCAGGATGCGCAGTTGATCGCGTGGCGATCATGCAGATTTGCAGGGAAAAGTGGCGCACGGACGTCCAGTACAGGAACCACCGCCGCAGCGTGACAGATGCTTGTGACCTGCCAGATGTAACAGACGGTGTAAAGTTGCCTTTGGTCGTGCTAGCTTAATGTCCACTTTTCCATTTCGCGTGGGTAAAAGGCCATTCAGAACATAGAGTTGGCTCCACGTTTTAAAGGGGTTTGCGCCCTTAATTTTCAGAATTTCATTAGAGGCACGGGACTACATGGAAATCGGTCTGCGAGAGTGGCTGATCGTCATCGGCATTATTGTCATTGCCGGTATTCTGTTTGACGGCTGGCGCCGTATGCGCGGCGGCAAGGGCAAATTGAAATTCAGGCTGGACCGCAACTTATCCAACCTGCCGGACGACGACGAACCAACGTCCGCCGAAGTGCTGGGCCCTGCGCGCGTCCTCGACACCCATAAAGAACCGAAACTCGACGAGCATGACCTGCCGACGATGAGTGCCGCGCCCCGGGAGCGCGCCGAACGTGAACCGCGACGGGGCAAGCGCAAGGACGAGCCGCATCAGGGCGACCTTAACCTGAGCGCCGGTCCTGACCTGTTCAGTGCCCGCGACGACGACTTCCCGGACGACAAGCCGAACCAGCGCATCACCGAAGACAAGGACCTGCCACCGGTGGAAGAAGTGCTGGTGATCAGCGTGATCTCCCGGGACGAAAGCGGCTTCAAAGGTCCGGCGCTGTTGCAGAACATTCTGGAAAGCGGCCTGCGCTTTGGCGAAATGGACATTTTCCACCGTCACGAAAGCATGGCCGGCAACGGCGAGGTGCTGTTCTCGATGGCCAATGCGGTCAAGCCGGGCGTGTTCGATCTGGACGATATCGACCACTTCAGCACCCGCGCCGTGAGCTTCTTCCTGGGTTTGCCAGGGCCGCGTCATCCGAAGCAGGCCTTCGATGTCATGGTCGCCGCCGCTCGCAAGCTGGCCCACGAGCTCAACGGTGAATTGAAAGATGACCAGCGCAGCGTCATGACCGCGCAGACCATCGAGCATTACCGTCAGCGCATCGTCGAGTTCGAACGCCGCGCCCTGACCCAGCGCCGTTGATTGGCTGCACGTTTATTGGACGATGCAATCCTGTAGGAGCGTGGCTTGTCCCGCGATCTGGCGCGAAGCGGCAGTAGATCTGACGGATGAGGTATTTCAGCTACACCGCGTTGGATGAGCTGCGACTGCTGCGCAGCCGATCGCGGGACAAGCCACGCTCCCACAGGTTATGCACGTACCACGATTGAGCAGCTTCGGCTGCTCTTTTGCATTTCGAGATTATTTTTATGAAAGCCGCCGAAACCCGCATCCTTGAACTGCGCGCTGAGCTGGATCAGCACAATTACCGCTATCACGTGCTCGACGAGCCGAGCATCCCAGACGTCGAGTACGACCGGCTGTTCCACGAGCTGAAGGCGCTGGAGGCGGAGAACCCGCATCTGGTGACCCCTGACTCGCCGACCCAGCGGGTGGGCAGTGCGGCACTGTCGGCGTTCACCCAGGTGCGCCACGAAATCCCCATGCTGAGCCTCGGCAACGCCTTCGAAGAAACCGACATGCTCGAGTTCGATCGTCGGGTCAACGAAGGGCTGGACCTGCCGGCTGCTTCGAAGAAGGTGGAATACAGCTGCGAGCCGAAACTCGACGGCCTGGCGGTCAGCCTGCTGTACCAGAACGGCGCGCTGGTGCGTGGTGCCACCCGCGGCGACGGCACCACCGGCGAAGACATCAGCGTCAACGTGCGCACCGTGCGCAATATCCCGCTGAAGCTGCACGGCAAGGGCTGGCCGGACACCCTCGAAGTGCGCGGCGAAGTCTTCATGTCCAAGGCCGGCTTCGAGCGTCTGAACGCCAGTCAGCTTGAAGTGGGTGGCAAGACCTTCGCCAACCCGCGCAACGCGGCGGCCGGCAGCCTGCGCCAGCTGGATTCGAAAATCACCGCCAACCGCCCGCTGGAATTTTGCTGCTATGGCATCGGCCAGGTGTCCCACGACATCGCCGACACCCACACCGGCAACCTCCAGCAGCTGAAAGAGTGGGGCATGCCGATCAGCCGCGAGATGAAAATTGCCCACGGCATTGAAGACTGCCTGACGTACTACCACGACATCGGCGAGAAACGTCTCACGCTCCCGTACGAAATCGACGGCGTGGTGTTCAAGGTGAACAGCGTTGCCGCCCAGCGCGAGCTGGGTTTCCGCGCCCGCGAACCACGCTGGGCCATCGCTCACAAATTCCCGGCCATGGAAGAACTCACCGAGCTGCTCGACGTGGAATTCCAGGTCGGCCGCACCGGCGCCGTCACGCCGGTCGCCCGTTTGAAACCGGTGAAAGTCGCCGGTGTGACGGTCGCCAACGCGACGCTGCACAACATGGACGAAGTGGCGCGTCTGGGCCTGATGATCGGCGACACGGTGATCATCCGCCGCGCCGGGGACGTGATTCCCCAGGTGGTGCAGGTGGTGCAGGAGCGCCGCCCGACACACGCGCGCGCCGTCGAGATCCCGCAGACCTGCCCGGTGTGTGGCTCCCAGGTCGAGCGCACGCAACTGATCAAGCGCAGCAAGGGCAAGGAAACCATCAGCGAAGGCGCGGTTTACCGTTGCGTCGGCCGTCTGGCCTGTGGCGCGCAGCTCAAGCAGGCGATCATCCATTACGTGTCCCGTCGGGCGATGGACATCGAAGGCCTGGGCGACAAGACCATCGAGCAGCTGGTGGACGAGAAGCTCATCGGTTCGCCCGCCGATCTGTACAAGCTGAAGTACGAGCAGATCATCGATCTGGAGGGTTTTGCCGAAATCTCCAGCAAGAAGCTGCTCAAGGCCATCGACGACAGCAAGCAGCCGACGCTGGCGCGCTTCATCTATGCGCTGGGCATTCCGGACGTGGGTGAGGAGACGGCCAAGGTATTGGCGCGCTCGCTGGGTTCGCTGGATCGCGTGATTGTGGCGCTGCCGGAGGTGCTGACGTATTTGCCGGACGTGGGTCTGGAAGTCGCCCATGAGATTCACAGTTTCTTCGAGGACGAGCACAACCAGAAGGTGATCGGGGCCTTGCTCGGCGAATGCCAGATGGAGCTTCAGGACACGGGCGACTTGGGCGCTGAGTTCGCAGCCAGTGCGACCTTGGGCGGGATGCTGGACAAGCTGAATATTCCGTCGGTAGGGCCGGGTGCGGCGCAGAAACTGGCGGACAAGTTCGGCACCCTTGAGGCGGTGGTTTCGGCAGACTGGCTGGATATGCGGCAGACACTGCCGGAGAAGCAGGCGCAGGCGGTGCGGGCGTTTTTCGATGTCCCGGAGCATGCGCAGCGGGCGTTGGCGATCGAGCAGCAGCTGAAGGATTTCGGCATGCACTGGCAGAGCGAGAAAAAGGTGGTGGAGGGTTTGCCGCTGGCCGGGCAGACGTGGGTCTTGACCGGTTCGCTGGAGTTGATGAGCCGGGATGTGGCGAAGGAGAAGCTGGAGGGGCTGGGGGCGAAGGTGTCCGGTTCGGTCTCGGCGAAGACCCACACGGTGGTGGCCGGGCCGGGGGCGGGGTCGAAGTTGACCAAGGCCAACGAGCTGGGGCTTAAGGTGCTCGACGAAGAGGCGTTTGTGAGGTTTCTAAAGCAACATGGCGTTGAGGTCGGCTAGATCAAGATCAAAAGCGTCTGCCTGGGGGCAGACTGTTTCGCCTTCGGCGAGTTACTTGATAAAGCCCCAAGTAACCAAGGGCTTGTGCTCCTGGTTGGGCCCCTCGTTCCTCGGGGTTCCCTCACTCCGGTCTCGCTCCGTGGGCCCGCGCCGAACGGACATCCATGTCCTGACGGCGCTCTCGCCGCATCCCTGCGGCTCGGCCCACTCCGCGAGACCTGCGTTCAGCCTGCACCCAAGTCGCGTTCTGCGGTGTTTGGGCTTTTTGTGCAGGAAGATCAAAAGCGCTTTTAAAGCCGATCAAGGGCTTCCCGGCTAAAGCCGGTCCTACGGTCGAGGTCTGCCGCGACTCTTGCAGAATGCACGCGCTGCCGTTAGTGGGACCGGCTTTAGCCGGGAAGGGGGCAGTTCAGTCACCATCAGTTTCTCAGTTCGGCAACTGATCGTTCCCACGCTCCGCGTGGGCATGCATCCCAAGACGCTCCGCGTCATGCAGGGACGCGGAGCGTCCGAGGCGGCGTTACCACGCGGAGCGTGGGAACGATCAACGATCAGCAGAAACAACGCGCACCCGTAGGACCGGCTTCAGCCGAGAAGCCTTTGATCTGCACTTGATCGTGATCTTGATCTTCATACACAGCCAGCCCAGACACCGCCAATCGCGACTTGGGTGCGGGCCCACGGAGCGTCGTCGGAGTGAGGGAACCCTGAGGAACGAAGGGCCAAACCAGGAGCAGGCACCCTTGGTTACTTGGGGTGCTTTTCCAAGTAACTCGCCGAAGGCGAAA